>NZ_CP071632.1:1269166-1569583 GCF_017357385.1 Rhizobium sp. NZLR1
GGTTCGGTCGTCGCCTCGCGCATGAAGTCCCGCCAAATATGCGCTGGCAGGGCGCCGCCGGTCACCCCCTTCATCGGCGCGTCATCGTCATTTCCAACCCAGACACCGACGACGAGGGCTTCCGTAAAGCCGACGAACCAGGCATCACGATTGTTCTGGCTCGTGCCGGTCTTACCGGCGGCAAACGTGCCGGGATCTGCTCCGCGTCCAGTACCGCGCTCGACCACCAACTGCAGAAGGCCGAGGAGATCGGACTGGTAGGGCGAAAGATCGACATTCGGCTTTGATTGTGAGCCAACGCGAAACGTCTTGGGCTGCCCTGCCGCTTGAAAGTCGATGATGCCCCAGGGTTTGACAGGGGCCCTGCCGAATTTGACGGACGCATAGGCGCTGGTGAGGTTAAGCAGATTTACTTCGGATGTGCCAAGCGCCAATGACGGCGTGTTGGCCAGTGGCGCATCGATGCCGAGTTCGCGCGCGGCTGCGATCACATTGTCTAGACCCACCTCTTGCGCAAGCGTCACTGACGCGGCATTGAGCGATCGCGCGAACGCCTCGGCAAGCGTTACCCAACCGCGATAGTTGCCACCGGAATTTTCTGGCGACCAGCCGTCAATGTCTATTGGCGCGTCCAGAACCTGGTCGGACAGAGTGAGCCCAGCCTTCAATGCTGCGTAATAGACGAACAGCTTGAAGGTGGAACCCGGCTGGCGCATCGCGGTGACGGCGCGGTTGAACTGGCTCGCCTTGTAGTCGCGCCCGCCAACCATCGCAACGACCGCGCCGTCGGGCGTCATCGCAACCAACGCCGCCTGCGATGCTGCGACCGTCTTTCCTTCACTGTCCAGGGCTCTTTTCACGACCCTTTCGGCGATCTGCTGCAATGTCGGCACCAGCGTGGTGCGCACCGTAGTCGAACCCGGCGAGGAGCCGGCGATTTCGCTCGCTTGCGGCGAAATCCAGTCGGCAAACCAGCTTCCGGAACGCGGCGTTGGTGTCGTTGGGTGCAGGCTGGCAAAGCTCGTCTTGGCTTCCGCCGTCTGCGGCGCGGTGATCTTGCCATTGGCCGCCATCGCATCGAGGACGACCATGGTGCGCTGCCGGGCGCCTTCGAAATTGTCGATGGGATTCCATTGGCTCGGCGCCCGCAGCAATCCCGCCAGCATCGCCGACTCAGGCAGGTTGAGGGCGCCGACATCCTTGTTGAAATAGATGCGCGCGGCGGCAGGCATGCCGGTAGCCCCCGCGCCAAGATAGACGCTATTCAGATAGCGCGTCAGGATTTCCGCCTTGCCGAGCTTCCACTCCAGCCAGAATGCGATCACGACCTCCTGAATCTTTCGTTTTATTGTTCGGTCGCTGTCGAGGTATTGCAGCTTGATCAGTTGCTGGGTGATAGTGCTGCCACCCTCCACCACCGAGCCGGCCTCCAAGTTCCGCAAAAGCGCCCTCGCGATGCCCCTGGGATCGATGCCGAAATGACCCATGAACCGGCGATCCTCAATCGAAAGGACGGCATCGATCAGATGGGGTGGAAACTGGTCATATCGAGCATATGGCCCTTGATAAGGTCCCTGTCTTACCAGCGGCGCGCCGTCGGCGGTTTCCAGCACCACGACCGGCTTTAACGTTCCATCCCGGATTTCGCTCCAGGGCACGTCTTTCAGTGCCCACACCAGAATGCTTCCGACGAGGAGACAGACAACAAGGAAGGACCCGAGAGCGAATTTCCACCAGCCCGTAATGAGCGATGCGCTCCAACGGCTTTCACGCTTTGAACGCCGATCGCGAATACCGCGCCCGGCTTTGACCAAAGCAGTCGCCATCCAGTTGTGCTGAGCTGGCGGGATTCCAAGCGGCGCCGACCTCCTTGGCTTCGTCCTCCAAGAAAATGCGGCCGTCTTGATCTTTGCCACGGCAGAACTTGCCTGCAAATCTTGACGTATCGCACGTAATAGAGTCCTGACGGCCCGTCTGGTTTGGTCGAAGGATCCGTGGGGCGGCTGCGGGTCTTCGCCTTGGGTGGTTCCCGGCGAATCCAAGGCGGCCGCTTGCGCTGCCGAATCTGGGGTCTGATCGCGACCCGAGCTCGAGCTGCTAACGCTTTCACCTGAGGATTCGGGAGAATTGGGCATCGATTACCGCTAAAAAGCCAACGCACAATGACCTATATAGCCGGGGATGCGGACTGTTCCACCGCAAAAGGCCCCAACGGACTGCTGCGATGACAATGACGGCAACTATGCACCAGACATCGAGAGGGCAACCGCCACGTTGAAGCCGCTCTCAGCCAGCCAGGAGGTCAAGACTTGGCGAGGGGATCAGAGCTGGGCTTCGAGAGAAGTAACGGGGTTTCTCCTTCCTCCCAGGACCATTTCAGATAGCCCCAATCGGCCGAAAGCCCAGGTGGAGAGCTTGTCGCAACGTCCCAGGACCTGATCGATTTCATTACTGCAATTTGCGCCATCGCCGTTCGGCAGGAATCCGCCGGCCGCAGTCACCGGATTCGGCCTCGCATAAGAGGCCAGTGTTGCTGGCCCCTTATCTCTTATCAAATATCACTTGCAGCGCTCGACCAGAGGTCGGCCGCTTCGGCGGCCGTCATGCGCCGCACTTCGGCCTCGTGGCTGCGGCTGGCGAAGAGTTCGCTGGCCATGATCTGTTCGGCAAGATCGGCCGGAAGCGAGAGGATGACGCGGCCTTCGCCATTGTGCAGTCCGCCGAGTTCGGTACGCTTGCCCGTCACCATGCCGCCGGCAACCGTATTGTTGGTCTCCGGGTCGATCAGGATGAAGGAGCCGGACAGCCGGTTCTGCTCATAGGGGTCGAAGATCGCCGCTTCCTCGAAGACAAGCCGGACTTTGCCGATGGCGTTCATGTAGAGCCGCTGGGCGGCAGTCCAGGTGCCGGTCTTCAGCTCGAGTTGACTGAGCGGCTGCACCTGAACGCGCTGGCGGCGCGAACCGCTCTTCAGCCAGTAGCGTTTTCCGGGCTCGATGCCCTCAGGCTGCAGCGCGACGATCTGCGCGTCGAAGGCAAGGCCGACCTGCGGCTGGGCGTCGATCGAGACGATCATGTCGCCGCGCGCCACATCGACCTGGCGGTCGAGCACCAGCGTGATCGCGTCGCCGGCAACGGCAGCGTTGCGAACGAGATCGAAGGTGACGATCTTCGAGACATTGGCGACCATGCCCGACGGCAGGATCATGACGCTGTCGCCTGGCTTGACCGAGCCGCCGGCAACCGTGCCCTGATAGCCGCGGAAGCTTTCGCCCGGGCGCGACACGCGCTGCACCGAGAGCCGGAAGCCGACCGTCTGCGACGAGCGTACGGTCGCAAGCTCCAGCGTCTCCACCAGCGTCGGGCCGCTGTACCACGGCATGGCGGCCTGGGCGGAATAGACGACGTTTTCGCCCTTCAGCGCCGACATCGGAATGGCGGTGATCTGCTTGACGCCGAGCGACAGGGCAAATTCCCGGAATTCATGGGTGATCTTGTCGAAGCCGGCGCGGTCGTAGCCCGTCAGGTCGATCTTGTTGACGGCAAGCACGAACTGCTTGATCCCGAGCAGCGAGGCGATCGTCGCATGACGGCGGGTCTGCTCGAGAATGCCGAAACGGGCATCGACCAGCAAGATGGCGAGGTCGGCCGTCGAGGCGCCGGTCGCCATGTTACGGGTATATTGCTCGTGGCCGGGCGTGTCGGCGACGATGAAGGAGCGCTTGTCGGTCGAGAAATAGCGATAGGCGACATCGATGGTGATGCCCTGTTCGCGCTCGGCCTGCAGGCCGTCGAGCAGCAGCGCGAAGTCGGGCAGGCCGAGATCGTTCTGCTTGCCGGTGGAATCGCGCTGCAGCGTGGCGGCCTGGTCTTCCTTGACCGCCTTGGTGTCCCAGAGCAGGCGGCCGATCAAGGTCGATTTGCCGTCATCGACGCTACCGCAGGTAATCAGGCGCAACGGGCGCGTGTCGCGCTGGGCCTTCTGCGGCTCGGCGGCGGGCAGGCTGACGACGGTGGCGGCCGAGACGGCGGTTTGGGCTGCGGTCATCTCAGAAATATCCTTCACGCTTCTTCTTTTCCATGGAGCCGGACTGGTCGCGGTCGATGGCGCGGCCCTGGCGTTCGGACACCGTTGCGATTTCGAGTTCGGCAATCACCTCTTCGAGGGTGGTCGCCTGTGAGCGGATGGCGCCGGTCAGCGGGAAGTCGCCGAGGGTGCGGAAGCGGATCATGCCTTCCTGGCGGACTTCGCCGGGCAGCAATTCCAGGCGCGGATCCTCGGCCAGGATCATCATGCCGTCGCGCTCCACGAACGGCCGCTTCTTGGCGTAATAGAGCGGCACCAGCGGAATGTCTTCGGCCTGGATGTAGCGCCAGATGTCGACCTCCGTCCAGTTCGACAGCGGGAAGGCGCGCACGCTCTCGCCCTTGCGGATCATGCCGTTATAGACGTTCCACAGTTCCGGCCGCTGGTTGCGCGGATCCCAGCGATGGTCCGGGGTGCGGAAGGAATAGATCCGCTCCTTGGCGCGGCTGGCTTCCTCGTCGCGCCGCGCGCCGCCGAAAGCGGCATCGAACTGGCCGGCATCGAGCGCCTGGCGCAGGCCTTCGGTCTTCATGATGTCGGTGAAGGCCGCCGAACCGTGGGTAAACGGCGTGATGTTTTCGGCCGCGCCGCGCGGATTGATGTGTTCGATCAGATCGAGTTCGTACTTCTTGGCGGTCGCGTCGCGGAAGGCGATCATCTCCCGGAATTTCCAGCCGGTGTTCACATGCAACAGCGGGAAGGGCACGCGGCCGGGATAGAAGGCCTTGCGCGCCAAGTGCAGCAGCACCGAGGAATCCTTGCCGATCGAATAGAGCATGACCGGACGCTCGAATTCGGCGGCGACCTCGCGGAAGATGTGGATGGATTCGTTTTCCAGCGCCTTGAGATGCGGGTCGAGTGGCGCCTTGGCGCTCTGGGGATTGCTGAGTTCCGTATCCGGACGGCTATCGGGCA
The DNA here is from genome assembly GCF_017357385.1 of Rhizobium sp. NZLR1. Classification (NCBI taxonomy): domain Bacteria; kingdom Pseudomonadati; phylum Pseudomonadota; class Alphaproteobacteria; order Hyphomicrobiales; family Rhizobiaceae; genus Rhizobium; species Rhizobium sp. NZLR1. The sequence continues at coordinate 1,274,169 of NZ_CP071632.1, forward strand.
TGTTTTACTCCAGACTGTCGATCCTTTGCGGTTTGCCGCAAAGCAGTTCCTGATGCTGGCTTTCCCAAGGCTGCGGCGGTGGCCGCGCCCGGGTTCGGTAAGCCGTGAATTTGATTATTGTGCGGCGATCACCGCGGCCTCTTCGGCGACATGCAGGCCGCATTCGCGCGTCTCGTCCTGCTCCCACCACCAGCGGCCGGCGCGTTCCGGCTCGCCGGGCTTGATTGCCCGCGTGCAGGGCTCGCAGCCGATCGAGGGATAGCCACGCTGATGCAGCGGATTGACCGGCACGCCGTTGTCGGCCACGAAGGCCTTGATTGCCTCCAGGTCCCAATCGGCGAGCGGATTGACTTTCAAGAGGTGGCGTTCGGCGTCGTATTCGGCAAACGGCGTTTCGGCGCGATTGGCCGATTGGCCACGGCGCAGGCCGGTGATCCAGATCGCAGCGCCTTCCAGCGCACGCGCCAGCGGCTTCAGCTTGCGCATGCCACAGCAGGCATGCCGGGCTTCGACACTCTCGTAGAAACCGTTGAGGCCGTATTGCGCCGCATAGGCGTCGATGTCGGCCTGTTCAGGCTCGAAGCGGCGGATCTGAATGTCGTACTGGCTTTCCGTCTCTTCGATCAGCGACAGCGTCTCGGCAAACAGCCGGCCGGTCTGCAGCGTCGCAACATCGATCGGCAGGCGGTGCGTGCCGATCTCGGCGGCGATCACCTGGTCCTCGATGCCGAGCGAGGTGGTGAACACCACGCGGCCGCCAAGGCCGGAGACCAGCGACAGACGTCCAGCGAGGTCAAGACCCGCCAGTGCGTCGTTCAGCGCCTCGGCTCTAGCAATCGGCCCTTCTTCCGCAATCGTATTGTTAACAGTCATGGGAATCCTGTCCTTTGTTGACGGGAGTATCGCAGCTCAGGCTTGGGTCGGACAGAAAAAGGGATTTCGAAAGCTGCGGCCGGAGGAGCAAATATCTCTCCGAAGCTGCCGCGATGCAGAAAAGCAGCCGCCCGCGGACGAAATCCGCGTTGGCAGCCTGAATGTCTATAAGATTTGTAGACTTACACGCGGCCTGTCAATCCGAAATCTGAAGTGATGCCGAAAAAGATGCGGAAGACGCGGTTTAGGCGTAAATTGCGCCGGCTCGGCCGAGGGTGAAAACAAGGCCGAAAACGCTTGATCCTCAAGGCTTTCTCCGGTGCGTTCAAATTCCGTTCATGCTGGCTATGCCATAGAGGCGAAAGTACTTCCGTAGTGGTGCGAAGATTCGTGCCGCCTGTGTGTGTCGATGGTCTGAGATGATTACGCAAAAGGCGAAATATGCGCTGCGGGCGCTGACGGTTCTGGCGGATGCCGATGCTGACGAACCGGTGATGATTTCCGATATCGCCGCGCAGCAGAAGATCCCGAAAAAGTTTCTCGAACAGATCCTGCTCGACCTGAAACATCACGGCATCGTCGTCAGCCGCCGCGGCAAGCAGGGCGGTTATCTCCTCTTGAAACCCGCCCACACCATCACCTTCGGCGAGATCCTGCGCATCGTCGACGGCCCGCTCGCGCCGCTTCCGTGCCTGTCGATCACCGCCTATCGAAAGTGCGACGATTGCGACGGCGAGCAGAACTGCCAGATCCGCCACGTCTTCGCCAAGGTGGCTGACGCCACCCGCAAGGTGCTGTTTTCGACGACCATCGCCGATGCCGCCCAGCCGGCCCGCACCGCCGAAGTCACCCGGCTGCTCGCCTGAGCGACGATCGGCCGGTTTGCCCAGTGCTGTTGCGCGTCATTCACAACGGCAGGGTGTTGCGACCATCGCGGATGCCGTGGGTCGAAGTCACGCCTCTCGTGGACCGATCTCAGCTTTCCGCCAGTTCCCTGGCGCGCCGGGCCCTGATCGCTGCGGCAATGAAGACGCGCGACAGGCCGTGATAGAGCGGCTCTCGCGACAACAGGCGCGAGGTGACGTAGCCGATCATCGATACCGCCATGATCGGGATGACGGCCTGGTGATCGCCAGTCATTTCCAGAATGATGACGAAGGCCGTCATCGGCGCCTGCACCACGCCGGAGAAATATCCGGCCATGCCGAGGATCGCCGCAAGCGCGATGCCGCTGCCCATCAACTGGCCGACCGTGCTGCCGAAACCGGCGCCGATGGCGAGTGAGGGCGCGAAGATGCCGCCCGGAATTCCCGAAATCATCGACAGGAAGCCGGCAGCAAGCTTTTCGAGGAAGAACAGCAGGGGCAGGGGATTGCCTTCGACCGCGCCCTTCGCCTGGTCGTAGCCGGTTCCGAAGGTCGTACCATCAGACAGGATACCGATGACGGCGACGGCGAGGCCGCAGGCCGTTGCCAGCATGACCATCCGCCGCAGCGGCTGCGAATGCGTGAAGCGGCGGACATGCTGGCCGATATGGAGCGCAAGCCCGCTGAAGGCCGCACCGAGCGCGCCGCCGCCGATGCCGCAGACGAACACCAGTTCCCAGTCGCGCAGCGATGCCGGCGCCACCGCGGTAGAGCCGAAATAATTGTAGCTGCCGGCAAGCCCGAGGGCGGCAAGGCCGGACAGGATGACGGCGGTCAGAACCAGGCCGTTGGCGCGCGATTCATAGGTCCGGCTCATCTCTTCGATCGCAAAGACGATGCCGGCGAGCGGCGTGTTGAAGGCGGCGGCGATGCCGGCCGCCGAACCGGCAAGGATCAGTCCGCGGGCCTGCGCCATGCCGCCGAAGCGGGCAACCGCCAGCATGATCGATGCGCCGACCTGCACGGTCGGCCCTTCGCGGCCGATCGATGCGCCGCTGAGCAGCCCGAGCACCGTCAGCACGATCTTGCCGAAGACCAGCCGCAGCGACAGCAGGCGGGTGCGGTCTTCCGGATCGCGCAGGTGCCGGGCGGCAATCGCCTGCGGAATGCCGCTGCCCTGCGCATTCGGGAAAAACGTTGCGGCAAGAGTGGCCGACAGCATGAAGCCGAGCGGCGTAATGACGAGCGGCAGCAAAAAGCTCCATTCGCCGGAGGTGGTCACGCCGGCAAAAGCGCGCTGGGCGAGATCCGCCAGCCTGGCAAAGCCGACGCTGATGACGCCGATCGCAAAGGCGCCGAACCAGAAGATCAGCCGCGGGCGCCAGAGCGCGAGGGAACCCCATAGAACACGGGATCGACGAAGAAGTCTGGACTTGCGATACAACACGGGCATGCCGGAGCGGATGTTGAACAGAGCCTCTTCCTAAACCGGTTTGCAGGGAAAGAACCATCTCTTTCTTCGAAATTCGCCGCCGACGAACTTCGCCGACAGGCAACGATAGCTCTCTCCAACCATCACCGATCGCTCACCGCCGCCCTTGGATTGACCCACGGTTCCTGGTTCGAGCGCGCCAGCGGCTGTTTGCCGAGGATATGGTCGGCGGCCTTTTCGCCAGTCATGATCGACGGTCCGTTAAGGTTGCCGTAGGTGACGTGCGGGAAGATCGAGCTGTCGGCGACGCGCAAGGCCTCGACGCCGATCACCCGGGTCTGCGGATCGACCACTGCCATCGGATCGTCCTTGGCGCCCATCTTGCAGGTGCCGCAGGGGTGATAGGCGCTTTCCAGATGTTCGCGCAGGAAGGCGTCGATCTCTTCGTCGCTTCGTACATTTTCGCCCGGCTGGATTTCCGGTCCTCGATAGTTCGCGAAGGCGCTCTGCCCGAAGAGCTCGCGGGTGAGGCGCACGCAGTGGCGGAATTTCTCCCAGTCCTCGGCATGGCTCATATAGTTGAAGCGCAGCACCGGGTCGGCCTTGGGATCGGCGGAGCGCAGCGTCACGCTGCCGCGCGATTTCGACAGATTGTAGCCGACATGCACCTGGAAGCCGTGGCTTTTGGCCGCCGCCTTGCCGTCATAGCTGATCGCCACCGGCAGGAAATGGTACTGGATGTCGGGTTGCTTCAGCCCGGGCGCGGAGCGCAGGAAGGCACAGGCTTCGAACTGGTTCGAGGCGCCGAGCCCGCCCTTGGAAAGCAGCCATTGCGCGCCGGCCACGCCTTGCCAGAACCAGGGCAGCCAGGAATAGAGCGACACCGGCTTGGTGCTCACCTGCTGGAAGTAGAATTCCATATGGTCCTGCAGGTTGGCGCCGACGCCCGGCCGGTCGGCCTTCACCTCGATGCCCATTTCTTGGAGATGGCCGCCCGGACCGATGCCCGACAGCATTAGCAGCTTCGGCGAATTGAACGAAGAGGCCGAGACGATCACCTCGCGGCTTGCCTTGACGACCTCTATTTTGCCGTTGCGCTCGATCTCGACGCCGGTCGCCCGGCCGTCCTCGATGACGATCCGGCGCGCCAGGCCGTAGATGATCCCGACATTTTTCCGCTTCAGCGCCGGTTTCAGATAAGCGTTGGCGGCTGACCATCGGCGGCCGGAAAAGATGGTCTGCTCCATCAATCCGAAGCCTTCCTGCTTGCTGCCGTTATAATCCTCCGTCGTCTCGAAGCCCGCCTGTTTGCCGGACTCGATGAAGGCGTGGAACAGCGGATTGGTGAAGCCGCCGCGCTGAACGTGCAGCGGCCCGTCGCTGCCGCGCCAGCCTTCCTCGCCGCCATGCGAATGCTCCATCCGCTTGAAATAGGGGAGAACATCGGCATAGGCCCAACCGCCGGCGCCGAGTTCCTCCCAGCGGTTGAAATCCTCAGCATGGCCGCGCACATAGACCATGCCGTTGATCGAGGAGGAGCCGCCGATCACCTTGCCGCGCGGCGCGGTGATGCGCCGGTTGTTGAGATTGGGCTCCGGTTCGGAAAGATAGCCCCAATTGTAGCGCTTCATGCTCATCGGCCAGGCAAGCGCTGCCGGCATCTGGATGAACGGCCCGAAATCGCTGCCACCGGCCTCAATGACGAGGACGCTATTCTTGCCGTCGTCGGAGAGGCGATAGGCGAGCGCCGAGCCGGCGGAGCCGGAGCCGATGATGACGAAATCTGCTTGCATGGTTTTTTCTCTCGCGTTTTGCTTCAGCCGTCGCGGCGCGTCGCCCCCTCATCCGGCTGCCGCCACCTTCTCCCCAAAGGGGAGAAGAGACGTGCCGCGGCCTCTCGGTTCCCCCTTCTACCCTTGGGGAGAAGGTGCCCGGCGGGCGGATGAGGGGGCTGCCTGCGCTGCGATCAATAAGGCGCCGCCACCGGCCCCATGCCGACATAAACCGTCTTCAGCTCGGAATAATGCTCCAGCGCGGCCAGCGAATTCTCCCGGCCGAAGCCGGATTGTTTCGAGCCGCCGAAGGGGATTTCCACCGGGCAGAGATTGTAGGTGTTGATCCAGAGCGTGCCCGCCTCGAGCCGGTCGACGACGCGATGGGCGCGGGTGAGGTCGGCAGTGAAGACGCCGCCGGAGAGCCCGAATTCGCTGGCATTGGCGCGTGCGATCACCTCGTCCTCGTCGTCGAAATCGAGCACCGACATGACGGGCCCGAAGATCTCCTCGCGGGCAATGCTCATCTCGTCGGTGACATCGGCAAACACCGTCGGCTGCACGTAATAGCCTTCGCCGGAGACGTTGTTCGGAATGCCGCCGCCGGCAATCAGGCTCGCACCCTCGGCCTTGCCCTTCTCGATGTAGGAAATCACCTTCTCACGTTGCGCCCAGGAGACCATCGGCCCGACCTGCGTCGCCTCGTCCATCGGATCGCCGATCAGCATTGCCTCGGTGCGCGCCTTCAGCCGCTTCAGGAATTCGGCCTTGATCGCCTTCTGCACGAAGACGCGGGTGCCGTTCGAGCAGACCTGGCCGGTGGAATAAAAATTGCCGAGCATCGCCCCGCCCACCGCCGAATCGAGATCGGCGTCGTTGAAAACGATCAGCGGCGACTTGCCGCCGAGCTCCATCGTCACGTGCTTGAGATTGCCGGCCGCCGCCGCCGCCACCCGGCGCCCGGTCGGCACCGAGCCGGTCAGCGACACCTTCGCGACATCGGGGTGGTTGACGAGCAGCGGCCCGGTGTCGCGGTCGCCCTGGATGACGTTGAAGAGCCCCTTCGGCAGCCCCGCCTCATGCAGGATTTCGGCGATCTTCAGGGCGCCGAGCGGGGTGTTTTCCGAGGGTTTGAACACCATGGCATTGCCGCAGATCAGCGCCGGCGCCGCTTTCCAGCAGGCGATCTGCTGCGGATAGTTCCAGGCGCCGATGCCGACGCATACGCCGAGCGCCACGCGCTTGGTATAGGCAAAATCCTGGCCGAGCGGGATATGCGAACCGTTGAGGCCGGCCGGCGCAACGCCGCCGAAGAATTCGAAGGCATCGGCGCCTGAGGTCGGGTCGGCGACGATCGTCTCCTGGATGGGCTTGCCGGTATCGAGCGTTTCGAGTTCGGACAGCGCCCGGTTTCTCTCGCGCATGATGTCGGCCGCCCGTTTGAGGATGCGCCCGCGCGCCATCGGGCTCATCGCCGCCCATTCCGGCTGGGCGCGCTTGGCGGCCGCAATCGCCTTCTCGACGATCGCAGGCGTTGCCGCGTGCAGCCGGGCGATCACCTCGCCGGTGGCCGGATAGAGGCTCTCGATGACGGTGCCGTCGGTATCCTCGACATATTCGCCGTCGATGAAGTGCGAGGCTTTCGGCTGGGCTTTCATGTCATTTGTCCTTGGGTGGTGCGATGTGGCTTTTCCTTCTCCCCTGGGGGAGAAGGTGGCCCGCAGGGCCGGATGAGGGGGCGGCAGTCTCGGCCTTTCGGCCGTTCGCTCCTGCGTCGCTCACCCCCTCATCTGTCCCTCGGACATCTTCTCCCCGCTGGGGAGAAGGGGAAACGACGGCCAGAAGCGCATTCAGATAATCCTCGGTCAGCGCGATCGAGGCTTCGATGCCGATCGGCGCCGATTTCAGACTTTGCCTGATATAGAGCCCGTCGATCATCGCCGCAGCGCCCTCGGCGATGCGTTCTGCGGCGTCGGCGGGCAGCAGCGCCTTGAGATCGACGAGCAGGTTGGAGCGCAGCCGTCGGGCATAGATCACCAGGAAACGCCGCGTCTCCTCGGAGCGCTGCGCCTCGGCGTAAAAGGCAAGCCAGGCGGCGATCGTGTCCGGCGCAAACTGGTCGGCGTGGAAGCTGACCCGGATGACCGCCGAAAGCCTGGCGCGCGGCGTCCGGGCTGCACGGAGCGCCGACACCGTATCGCTGCGCAATTGTCTGAGAAGCGAGCGGATCGTCTCGATCAGCAATTGTTCCTTGCTGCCGAAATAATGATGCGCCAGGGCAGGGGAGACGCCGGCCTGGCGGGCGATGTCGGACATGGTGACGGCAAGCGAGCCGTGATCGCCGATCACCCGCAACGCCGCATCGACAAGCGCCTTCCGGCGCACCGGTTCCATTCCAACTTTAGGCAACCGCCAACTCCCCTATTGTCGGTAAGGATATTTTTGATTGACTGATCAATCAACAAAAATATTTGCTGAATTGATTTCGCGCACATCTTTTAGGGAAGAACTGGGGCAACATATTAGGAGTTGATCAGGAGGTGTGCTATGACCAGCGTCTTCAACGAAATGCCCGCATCCTCGCTGCGCTCGAAATGGGCATGGTTTCTCGGCCTCGGCGTACTGCTTCTTATCTGCGGCCTCATCGCTCTCAGCAACCTGTTGATGGCGACCGTCGCCTCGGTCTTTTATGTCGGCATGCTGATGCTGGCAGGCGGCGTCATCTACCTCGTCCACGCTTTTCAGTTGCGCCGTTGGGATCAAGTGCTCTTCTGGGCCCTAAGCGGCGTCCTTTATGTGCTTGCCGGCATCTGCGCCTTCATCAATCCTATCTTTACCTCGGCGGCCTTGACCCTGTTTCTGTCCATTGCCCTGCTGGTGGCCGGCATCTTCCGTCTCTGGGTTGGAATGCGGATGCGACCGCTGAAGGGCTGGCGCTGGATCGTTGCAAGCGGCGTCATAACGGCGCTGGCCGGCTTTGTCATCGCCCTGGGCTGGCCGGTGAACAGCCTCTGGATCCTCGGCCTGTTCCTGGCCGCCGATCTCATCATCCAGGGCTCGACGATGATCGCCTTCGGCCTCGGCATCCGTAGTTGAAGCCTTTTTGATACGCCTATTTTGACAAGGGCATGACAGGGGATTAGACTTAAGGGGTATGGACCGCTCGCCAAAAGCGGGTGGCCCTGTGTGCGATCGCCGCAAATGGTCATGCGTCCCCCAAAGGCAGGGTTCTGCCTGAATAAAAAAGGGAGGAAGTTCATGCCGATGGTCACCGTTTCCATCTCTCCGCAACAGGCAGCGGGCATCCGCGCCGCCGTCGACAATGGCGGCTATGCCTCGAGCAGCGAGGTCGTCCGCGAGGCGCTCCGCCTCTGGGATACCGCCCGCAAGGTCAACGAATTCCGCGACAATGTTCTCGACGACGAGGGCGCTCCATCCGGCGGCAGATGTGTCGCCGATATGTTCGCCGATCACGAGGCCGAGCGCCGCCGCTCCGCCTGACTAAGCGCCTGATTGTATTTTTGAATTCAAAGTAAACGCGGAACGCGTGGCCGCGTCCTGCGTCTTTCACCAAACTTTCATATTGGCGAAAGGGTTCATTGATCCTTCCGGGGCATCTTCCTGACCAAGAAGAACAAGTCACAGTGGAGATCAGCCAAATGAAGAGCGGGACTTCCCTGGCTGCCAACGTCGAGCCCGGCGTCCTGCGCCGCTATGCTAGCGACCAGATCGTCACGTTTGCCAAGCTCGTGGTCGAGAACGCTTTTCAGCCGATCGTCGAGGCCGGCACCGGCACGGTGTTCGGCTATGAATCCCTTATGCGCGGCCAGGAGCGCATCGGCTACGACACGCCGGTCGACATTCTCGATGAGGCTCATCAGGCAGGCCAACTGCTGCAGCTGGAGCAGATGCTCGCCAGCCGCGCGCTCGCCAAATTCGCGACGCTGTCGAATTTTTCCACCTCGACGCTGTTTCTCAATCTCGATGTCCGGCTGATCCCTGATGGCGAACGCCTGGTCGAGAGCCTGCTACAGCACCTGCGAAAGGCGAATGTTCCGCCATCCTCCATCTGCTTCGAGTTCTCCGAACGCTTCGACAACACCAGCGTGCCGGAATTTTCCGCCCTGGTGTCGAAGCTTCGCAAGGCCGGTTTCAAGCTGGCGATCGACGATTTCGGCGTCGGTCACGGCGAGATGAAGCTGCTTTGCGATCATTCCGTCGATTACCTGAAGATCGACCGCCATTTCGTCGCCGAGATCGATCGCAGCCCCCGCAAGCGCCACCTGCTGAAGAGCATCGTCAACATCGCCCACGTGCTCGGCACCCGCGTCATCGCCGAAGGCATCGAGACCGAGGCCGAATTCATCACTTGCCGCGAATATGGCGTCGACCTCGTCCAGGGCTGGTTCATCTCCCGTCCGACGACGCACATATCCGAGCTGGCGCCCTCTTTCCCACATCTGCAGGAACTCGGAAAAAGCAAACGTAACAGCCAGTCGCTCGACGAAATCCTCATCCGCAAGCAGATCGAACTCTTGCCGACGGTTTACGAGAACGACAGCATCGACAGCGTCTTCGAACTCTTCCGCCGCAACCCGCGCCAGGCCTTCTTTCCCGTGCTCAACGCCAATAACGAGCCGCGCGGCATCATCCACGAGCAACACCTCAAGGAATATATCTACCAGCCCTTCGGCCGCGATCTCCTGAAGAACAAGATGTACGAGCGCAGCATCTCGCATTTCGTCGAAATGGCGCCGATCGTCGGCCTCGACAGCGACGCCGAGCAGCTGATGGCGATCTTCGCCAATATGGAAGGCAGCAACTGCCTGATCCTGACCGATAACATGCGCTATGCCGGCGTCGTCTCCGCCGCCTCGCTGATCAAGGTCATCAACGAGAAACAGCTGAAGACCGCCCAGGACCAGAACCCGCTGACCGGCCTGCCGGGCAATCGTGCCATCCGCGATTTCATGCGCCAGTCCGGCCGAGACGGCGATGAGGTCCGCCACTTCTGCTACTGCGATTTCGACAATTTCAAACCTTTCAACGATGCCTACGGCTTCCATCTCGGCGATCACGCGATCTCGTTGTTTGCCGCGCTGATGCGCCGCTATTTTTTCGCCGAGCGCCATTTCCTCGGCCACGTCGGCGGCGACGATTTCTTCATCGGCGTCGTTGGCTGGACCAAGGAGGAGCTGACGGAAATCCTCGACCGGCTGATCAGCGATTTCCACGACGATGTGCTTGACCTTTATTCCGACGAGCACCGCGCCGCCGGCCGCATCCTCGGTCACGACCGCGCCGGCGCCGAAGCCTTGTTTCCGCTGATGCGCTGCTCGATCGGCGTCATCGAACTGCCGGAAGGCCTCGTCATCGACGATATCAACCGCGTCAGCGCCGAGATCGCCGTCATCAAATCGGCCGCCAAAGAGAGCGAGGAAGGTCTCATCTTCCATCTCCTCCAGCGCCGTGCGTCTATTTAGACGCGCAAGGACGCTGCAGAGCTTATGCAGCGGGCGAGGCGAATTGACGCCCTTGCCATTTCCGGCCTTCCCAAGCCTGCAGGGCTGACTTATTTCCTTGGCGCAGAGCATTTCAAGCAAAAGTGTGCAGCGGTTTTGCGTCCGGAATGCCTGAAAAATGCTTCAGGGAGGGTCGCGCTATGTCACTGCCTCAGGAAATGCGTTTCGTCGATCTGCCGTCCTTCGGCGGACCGGAGGTGATGACGATTGGCAAGCGCCCGTTGCCGGTGCCGGGTGAGGGCGAGGTTCTCGTCCGCGCCGAGGCGATCGGCGTCAACCGCCCCGATGTCGCCCAGCGCCAGGGCAGCTATCCCGCGCCCAGGGGTGCGAGCCCGATCCTCGGCCTGGAGCTTTCTGGCGAAATCGTCGCGATTGGCGCAGGCGTCAGCGGCTATCGCGTCGGTGACAAGGTCTGCGGTCTCGCCAATGGCGGCGCCTATGCCGAATATTGCCTGCTGCCGGCCGGCCAGATCCTGCCCTTTCCCAAGGGTTATGATGCGGTCAAGGCTGCCGCCCTTCCCGAAACCTTCTTCACCGTTTGGGCCAATCTTTTCCAGATGGCCGGGCTGACGGAAGGCGAGACCGTGTTGATCCATGGCGGTTCCAGCGGCATCGGCACGACGGCGATCCAGCTCGCCCGTGCCTTCGGCGCCGAGGTCTATGCCACGGCCGGTTCAGGTGAGAAATGCGATGCCTGCGAAAAGCTCGGCGCCAAACGGGCGATCAACTACAGACGCGAGGATTTCGCCGAGGTGATCAAGGCCGAGACCGGCCACGGCGTCGACATCATCCTTGACATGATTGGCGCCTCCTATTTCGAGCGCAATCTCGCATCGCTTGGAAAAGACGGCTGCCTGTCGATCATCGCCTTCCTCGGCGGCGCCGTTGCCGAAAAGGTCAATCTCCAGCCGATCATGGTCAAGCGGCTGACGGTCACCGGCTCCACCATGCGCCCGCGCACCGCGGAAGAAAAACGTGCCATCCGCGACGACCTGCTCTCCGAGGTCTGGCCGCTTTTGGAAGCCGGCACCGTCGCCCCCGTCATCCACAAGGTCTTTGCCTTTGAAGAGGTCGTCGAAGCCCACCGGCTGATGGAAGAGGGCAGCCACGTCGGCAAGATCATGCTTCGCCTCGGCTGAGCGTTTTATCCGCGTTGCGGGCGACGTGCATCAATGTCAGCGCCGCCGCAATCGCGACGATGCCGGGCAGCGCCATCAGCAGGTAGAGCCAGTGCGCCGCCGACAGCGCCCCTGATATGCCACCAGGATCAACCAGCCCGGCGCCATTGGCGATGACGCCGGCGAAGGCGGCGCCGAAAGCGCCGCCGAGCGAACTCATCGTCGGGATCGCCGAGGACGCCTTGTCCTGCTCGTTGTCGGCGACAAGCGCCAGGACCATGGCGACGAGATGCGCCCAGCCGAGCCCGACGCCGAAGCCCATCATGAACATGGCCGCCGCCGCCGGTACGATGAAGAGCATATGGGCTTGCGGATTGTTACGCGCGAGAAAGACCGCCAGCGAAATGGTCGCCGCCGCCTCGATAAGCGCACCGGCAACGATGGCCAAATACGCCTGCCGGCCGGTCAGCGAGCCGCTGAGGAAGGCCGCAAACGTCCAGCCGAGGGCGACGAGGGCGACGAGATAACCCGAGACAAGCGGCGTCACCCCGTGCAGGACCTGGAGGAAATAGGGAATGAAGACGTCGCTGACGAGCACGACCGTCATGGCGAGCATTGTCAGGTAAACGCGTGCAATCGGCCTGGAAAGGCTGACGGCGCCGGAGGGCAGCAGCCGGTTCGGGCTTCTCCCCTCGATGAAAAGCATGCCGGCGACCGCGGCGATCGAGGCCGCGATCAAAGCGATTTTCGCAGCCGTCGTTTCGATCGTTCCGGCGGTGCTGACCATCAGCACGGCGCCAAGCAGCAGCCCGATCTGGGCAACCGGCGTCTTGGCCTGCTCACGGTCGTCTTCGACCTCGGGCAACAGCCGCGGCGCCAGCACCGCCATCACTAGGCCGAGCGGCACCAGCACGATGAAGGCATAGCGCCAGCTGCTGCCGGCGGCGAAGAAGCCGCCGAGCGTCGGTCCGATGACGGTCGCCACACCCCAGATCGCCGCATAAAGCGTCGACGCCTTCGTCCATAGCGGCTCGGGATAGACGAATCGGATGAAGGCATAGCCAAGCGCTGCCAGCGCCCCGGTGCCGAGACCCTGCACCGCGCGTCCGAGCAACACCACCGGCATCGACGGTGCGGCGGCGGCAATCAGGCTGCCGACGCCGAAGACCAGCGCCGCGATCACATAGATGGTGCGAAGCCCGGTTCCCCGCGGCCGCATGGCGACGAAGATCGAGCCGAGCACGGCTGCGGCGACGAACAGGCTGGTCACCCAGGAAAACAGCGCGAGCCCGCCGATATCGCGCACGATCGAAGGTGCGATGGTCGCCATGATGTAACTCTCCACCGCATAAAGCGTCACGCCGCCGGCAAGCATCAATGTTGCCGGCAGGTGCTCGGGCAGGAAGAGGCGGAGGAGGGAGCTGGCATTGGGGACGGCTGCAGTCTGGTCGATATCGGACATGGGATGATCCCGAGATTTTGCTGGCGAAGGATTATATTCCAAGTTATAAATTGGAAAATTACATGCCGCTCGGATTAAAACAAGATGTCACTTGGAAAAATATGCGCCAGTCCCCCGCCAACCGGATCCTGATCCTGATAAAGACCGAAGGCCCGCAGCTTGGCGCCGCGATCGGCGATGCGCTCGGCATTTCAGGCGAGGCTGCCCGCCAGCAGCTCGCCAAGCTGGCGGAGCAGGGGCTGGTGGAGCCGGTCACCGTCGGCGCCACGGGCCGGGGTCGGCCGCGTCAGCTCTGGCATCTCACCGCCAGCGGCAACCGCCAATTCCCCGACGGCCATGCCGAATTGGCCGCCGGCCTGCTCGGCACGCTGGTCGAACAGCTTGGCCCCGCAGCCCTCGACACCGTCATCTCCGCCCGCGAGGCGGAGACGTTGCAGCGCTATCGGCAGGAACTGGAAAGTGTCGGCGACCTTGCCGCGCGTATCGCAGGCCTGGCCGCTATCCGCACCCGCGAGGGCTATATGGCCGACAGTTGGGGCGAGGCGGACGGCTCGTTCATGCTGGTCGAAAACCACTGCCCGATCTGCGCGGCGGCCACCGCCTGCGCCGGCTTCTGCCGCTCGGAACTCGAAACCTTCCGCGCCGCCCTCGGCGCCGACGTCGAGCGCAGCGAACACATCCTGCTCGGCGCCCGCCGCTGCGCCTATCGCATCACGCCGCGTTGAGGCGGAGCACACGCAAGCAACTCACGCTTCAAGCGGGCTGCCGCGCCTGGCGCAGGAACCATTTTATCTAAGCCATCCGTGGATGCTCTTAACCCCTCGTCACAGCCCTTCGCCAGTGTTGGTTACCGCTTTCGTGGGGCTGGTTATTCCAGAAACACTTTTTATAGTGCCTCTTTGGGGAGATAGAAAATGGTAGATGTCAAGCTTCATGCCGACCGCTTTTTGCGCAAGGTCAGCCCATCTTACCGCGTGAAGAGAAAACACCAAGCTGAGATCGCGCACTGGAAAGACGAGTTGCTTCGCTTGTCTCAATGGTTTCGCGACAGCTCTGTAGACTGGTGGGGTATTAAGCCACCAAACGAGCAACAAAAGTTAAAAAATTCCGATCTCTGGGAAGTGAATGCCGTAATGACGATGCATTCCGTACGGCCAAGCTACCACGAAGAATTGCGCCTTGCGAAAGATGAATTTGTTGGCAAGCGAGTACTGGAAATTGGAAGCGGCCCTCTCGCGCCATTGCTGCAATTCGAGAACTGCGAGCGTCATTGTATCGATCCACTCGTCAACATGTATTTGGAAGCAGGTTGGCCGCTGTTTGCATATGACGCGAAATTCATTTCAACCGGCGGTGAACGTCTTCCATATCCTGATGAATATTTTGATGTAGCAATTTCAGTCAACGCACTCGATCACGTGGATGATTTCGAACGGGTTGCCTCGGAAATGCAACGCGTTCTGAAGCGAGGGGGAAAACTTTATATCGAAGTTGAGTATCACGCGCCAACGGTCGCGGAGCCAATCGTTCTCGACGATAAGAGAGTGATTGATGCTTTTGCAAGCTGCAGAATGCATATAGCGATTAAGCGCTCGGGCAAAGAAATGTTCACAACATTGGCTGAAAGATACGGATTGTTGAAGAACCAATTCGAGCGATTTGACAAAGAAGTGTTTGTTACTTTTCACGGCGTCAAGCAATAGTCGAACTGAATTGAAGGACATTGGAGATGCCGCTCGCAACCGGTCGTCAGGCCGGCTGCCGCGCCTGGCGCCCGGCGCTTTCGAGATAGAGCAAGACCCCGATCGACGCGAGACCGGCGGCAGCGCCGACGAAGGCGGTGCCGGAATAATCGGTGATCGCAGTGCCGAAGGCGAAGAGCCCGGCGGCAATGCCGGTGCCGATGAAGGTGTTGAGCGAGATCAGCGAGGTGCCGAGCCCTGGCCGGTCTGCGATCAGGTCCTGCAAATAGGTGATCGGCACGCTGAGGATTGCCGCCGCCCCGCAGGCGTTGAGGAGGAGCAGCGCGTAGATGTGCCAGGGTGCCGAGGCAAATCCGAGCAGCAGCAGATAGGCGCAGTAGATCAGCGCGCCGAAGGCGAGCACATGCACGGTGCGGAACCGCCGCTGCGCCATGCCCCACATCATCATGAACGGCATTTCGAGAAAGGCCGTCAGCCCGGCGACGAAGCCGACATCGACCACGCTTCCATCTGCCGCATGGGTGATGATCAGCGGCAGGAGCATGCTGTTTAACCGCTGCAGCCCGAAGAGCAGCGCCATGACGATGACGCGTGAAAGCACCGAGGGCATGAAGATCCGCTTCAGCGATGCCAGGAACCCCGGCTGATCGGGGGCGGGACCGGCCGTGCCGTTTCCGGGCGCGAAGAAGAAATACAGGCAGAAACAGGTAAGGCTTGCGAAGGCGGCGATCCCGTAGGCCGGCGTCATCGACGGCGAATTGACAAGATAAAGGCCGATCATCCCCGGCGCCAGCGCCCACGAGCCGGAAAACAGCGCCCGCACCGTTGCGGTGATGCCGGCCGCCTGGCCGCGATCCATCTGGTTGGTTCTGGCGCGCAGGCTGGCAAACAGCAGCGAATAGGTGGAATTGCTCATCGGCACCAGCAACAGCGTCGAGACGATGAAGACGGCAGGGCTGTGAAAGATCGCGATCGACCCGAAGCCGAGCATGCCGGCGACGGAAAGCCCCAGCACCAGTGGCCGCCGCTCTTTCAGCCTGTCAGACCAGATGCCGAGCGCCAGGCTTGTGGTGACGTTGACGATCGCCGAGAAGAAGATCAGCGCCGAATAGGTGCCGTTGCTCAAGCCCAGTTCGTTGATCCCGATGATCGACTGATAGGGCGCGGTCGAAGCATAGGTGAAGGCGAGCGCGACGAGCGTCACGGCCGGAATGCGGATCCGCTTATCGCGCAGGATCAAGGAAAAGGTGGATGACATGGAGGCGGTTCCTGATGCACCACCTTTAGCTGGAACGGACACATCGGAGAAACGATAGTTTTCGATCGCTTCGGTCAATTCTTGTGATGATCGTTTGGATGATGTGATGGCTGTCCGATGGACGAAGATTGGCTGCGCGTTTCCGTCAAACTCACCGTCCGCGGAGCGGGTAGCCGCGTAGGGGCCGTCGCTGCACCGGGACAAAACGTCAACCCCGTTGGCTTTCGCGCCCTGACGCGTTATGCCTGCCGCATCCCGCCAGAACCCGAATGAGAACTCATGAACAATCCCGTCACCGTCGAAGTCACCCGCGGCCTGCTCGTCGAAAGTCGCCATCGCGGCGCGGTGGCTGTCGTCGATGGCGACGGCAAGCTTGTCTTCTCGCTGGGCGATATCGACGCCGCCGTCTTCCCGCGTTCGGCCTGCAAGGCGATGCAGGCGCTGCCGCTGGTCGAAAGCGGAGCAGCCGATGCTTACGGTTTCGGTGACAAGGAATTGGCGCTGGCCTGCGCTTCGCACAATGGCGAGGACGAGCATGTAGCGCTTGCCGCGTCGATGCTGTCGCGCGCCGGCCGAAATGCCGACGTGCTGGAATGCGGCGCCCATTGGTCGTTCCACCAGAAAACCCTCATCCATCAGGCCCGCACGCTCGATGCGCCGACCGCGCTGCACAACAATTGCTCGGGAAAACATGCCGGCTTCATCTGCGCCTGCTGCCACCAGGACGTCGATCCGAGAGGCTATGTCGGCTACCAGCATCCGCTGCAAGTCGAGATCCGCGCGGCGATGGAAAGCCTGAGCGGCGCCGTGCTTGGCGCCGAGAGCTGCGGCACCGACGGCTGCTCGATCCCGACCTATGCCGTGCCGCTCAGGAGCCTAGCCCACGGCTTTGCCAAAATGGCGACCGGCGTCGGTCTGGAGCCCTTACGCGCCAAGGCATCTCGCCGCCTGGTCGAGGCCTGCATGGCCGAGCCCTTCTATGTCGCGGGCTCCGGCCGCGCCTGCACCACGTTGATGCAGATCGCCCCCGGTCGCATCTTCGTCAAAACCGGCGCCGAGGGCGTTTTCTGCGCCGCCATCCCGGAAAAGGGCATCGCCATTGCGCTGAAATGCGAGGATGGTACCACCCGCGCAGCCGAAGCCATGGTGGCGGCGACACTCGCCCGCTTCTTCGAGGCCGAAGAGAAGGTGCATGCCGCCCTGATGGCCCATGCCGCAACGTCGATGCGCAATTGGAACGGCATTCATGTCGGCGATGTCAGGGTCACTTCCGCCTTGGCCGGATGAGTGCGAGGCGCATGTATAAGTTATTAGAAAAATAAGAATTACCTAATATAAAGAGGGTGCGTCCTACGATCGCGGATTCACCCCTTCGGGGCGACGTGAGCACAGTCCAAGCCATGAGGGCAGGGCATGTTTGCAGGCCGCTATCTCTGGTGGATGCTGATGGGTATCGGCATCTTCATGTTCACCGCGCTAAGCCGCGACTATATCACCTGGCTCGTTATGCAATTGTCCGGCTGTGGGAATATGGCCGGCGCCTGCGAACCGGCCATCCTGACAATATCGAGCGTGCTCAAACCCGCCTGCATCTGGACCGCGATCGGCGTGCTCTTCATGGCGACGCTGCTCCGGCTTCACTATCTCTCGCTCATCTGGTTCTGGGGGCCGATCGTCGCGGTCTGGTTCGTCGCATCCACGCCGGTCCTCCTCTTCCTGGCAGCGGACGCAACGGCTCTGACGCGACCTGCCACGGTGGCGGCGCTGCCTGTCGCCTTCCTGTTTCTGGCCGCTTTCGTCGCCTATCTCATGCTTACCCTCGAGGATGGCGACATGCCGCTCGCAGCCTCGGTGCCGTTGCGCTTCACACTCGGCCTGACGGCCGTCTACGGCGCGCTTGCTGGGGTAGCGTTCATGTCGGAACTGTCGCGAGCCGCCGGAACCCTGCTCGACATGCCGGCACTTTCCGTCGCCATCGCGCTGGTGCAGCCACATCTGCAGACAGCGCTCACTCTTGGAACCGGCAGCATGGCGCCCGCTTATGCCGTGCTGGCGGCCTTCGTCGCGGCTCTTGCCGCAAGCCTCTTGCTGCATGCTGCCGCGCCGCCGGCCCGCCGCGCCATCACGCTGCGGCGATCGCGCCGTTGAGGTCGCGATAGGGCTTCAGCCGCTCGGCCGTCATCTCCGCCGGCACGATCAATCCCGCCACCTCGGAAATTCCAAGCACAGGGCAGGGCGAGACGAGATCGAATTTCTCCTCCGTCAGCAGCACATGCGTTTCGGCCGCGCAGCCGGCGATATGCCGCTTGATTGCCGCCTCCTCGAAATCGCCGGTGGAAAGCCCATGCACCGGATGCGCGGCAGTGACGCCGAGGAAGAACAGGTCGGGGCGCAACTGCGAGATCGCCGCTGCCGCTGCCGCGCCCGTTGCCACCATCGAATGTTTGTAGAGCCGGCCGCCGGTCAGGATCACCTCGGCGGTCGGGTGGTACTCGAGTTCGGCGGCGATCGTCGGGCTGTGGGTCGCAACCGTCAGCGGCATGTCGCGCGGCAAGTGCCGGGCGATCTCAGCCGTCGTCGTGCCGCCGTCGAGGAAGATCATCTGTCCCGGCCTGACCATCGCCGCCGCAGCAGCTCCGAGCCGTGCCTTGATCTCTGACGAGACGCTGGCCCGCGCGGTGAAATCCGGCAGGTCGGGCGAAAGCGGCATCGCGCCGCCATGCACCCGTTTCAACAGCCCCTCCGCCGCCATTTCCCGGAGATCGCGGCGGATCGTGTCTTCCGAAAGGGAAAAATCCTCGGCGACGCGCTTGGCGATCACCTGGCCATCACGGCGCAATATGTCGAGGATGAGGGTTTTGCGTTGTGACGTCAGCATAGGGTCTCTGCACGAAATTAAACATATTAGCCCGATATTGCACGAACAGACTCGACATTCAAGAAATATCATGCATTTTCACGAAATCCCGTGCATGAAGCCGGGAGTGCTCACGCATAAGCGGAGCGATGGAGTGGATGATGTTGATTTTGATTGCCGGCCCGTATCGGTCCGGAACCGGCGACGACCCGGATAAAATGGCCGCCAACTTGAAGCGGCTGGAGCAACCCTCGCACGCACTGTTTGTCGCCGGCCACGTGCCGATGATCGGCGAATGGTTGGCCCTGCCGATCTGGCACGCCGCCGGCGGCAAGTCGGTCGGGGACGCGCTTTACGAGGAGATTTTCCACCCAGTCGCCGGCCGGCTGCTGCAGCTCTGCGAAGGCGTGCTGCGCCTGCCGGGCGATTCCAAGGGGGCGGATAACGACGTGCGCATCTGCAGGGAGCGCGGCATCCCGGTCTGGCATCGGCTGGAAGACGTGCCGGGCTGCGGCTGAAGACTTGCGCGGCGCCTCAGCGTTGCTCTTCGCTTAAGCTCAGCGCATTTGCGGCTTTGCTCACTCCCTCGACCGACCCTTCGGGGCGGTTGAGGGAGACGGCACGGCATGCCGATCATTGCTCCTCGCCCGCGCCGACGCAGAGGCAAAACGCCATTTCCCTAGTTCCGGCGCACCCATCCCTGCGCTATATCACGTGCCGAAAGGGAGTGGATCACCATGCTGACATTGTACTACGCGGCAGGAACCTGCGCGCTCGCAAGCCTTATTGCCCTGGAAGAATCAGGCCTCGCCTTCGAAACAAGAAAGCTCAGCTTCGCCAATGGCGAGCAGCGCTCGCCGGACTATCTGCAGATCAACCCGAAGGGCCGTGTGCCCGCCCTTGTCACCGAGCGCGGCGTGCTCACGGAAACCCCGGCAATCCTCAGTTTTATCGCTGAAAGCGCGCCGGACGCCAAACTGGCGCCGCTCGGCGATGCCTTCGAATTGGCAAGGCTGCAGGCCTTCAGCAGCTATCTCTGTTCGACGGTGCATGTGAACCATGCCCATCGCCCGCGCGGCTCTCGCTGGGCCGACGATCAGGCGGCGATCGAGGCGATGAAGGCGAAAGTGCCTGAGAATATGGCGGATTGTTTCACCCTGATCGAAGAGACGATGTTCAAAGGCCCCTGGGCGATGGGCGAGGCCTATTCGCTCGCCGATCCCTATCTCTTCGTGATGACAGGCTGGCTGCCCGCCGACGGCGTCGACCCCGACCGCTTCGCAAAGGTCAGCGACCATCACGCCCGCATGCTGCAGCGCCCGGCCGTCCAGCGGGCGCTGGCCTACGATCGAGGCTGATATCCGGAACGGGCAGCAAGTTTCCTCGGCGCCCGGAACAGCCAGGCACCGATGAGCCGCAACCGTAATTCCTCGTCGCCGATCACGGCGGCGCGCACCGGCAGATGGGGCCAGCCGATATAATGCGCGGTCTGGAAATAGATGTCGGGCGCCATTTCGAGCAGATGATCCTTGTCGTCCAGACCTATCGAGATCACGATCGTCTCGGCGTCCTTCACCGCGACGAAGCCCCTTCCGGCGACCTTCAGCGCCGGGTTGCCATAGGAGGTGCTTTCCTCGACATCGAGCAAGCCTGCTTCCGCAGCCAGCTGCTTGAGGCGCTCAAAAATTGCATCGACGTCGCCGGCCATTGTCTCACCTTCCCCTCATTGATCCGAAACCTGAAACCACGCCCGCTTCGGACAGAAAGCGGAACCTTTGTCAGCCGGCCGATGCAGCGGTGAACACCGCCAGCTGGGCCGCGAAAGCACGCTGATAGGCCGGCCGGGCTTCGCCGCGGGCGACATAGGCGGCAAGGTTTGGATATTCCTCCAATAGACCCGATGCTTGCGCCCTGAGCAGCACCGTCACCATCAGCAAGTCGCCGGCGCTGAATGCGCCATCGAGCCAGTCGGCATCGCCAAGGCGAGCGGAAAGGCTCCCCAGCCGTTTGCAGATGCTGTCTTCGAGAGCACGCAGGCGCTGCTCGTACCAGGGTTCGTCGCGCTCGAGGATTGTGGCGAGGCTGCGCTCGAAGATCGGTGGCTCTACTGTGTTGAGCGCGGCAAACATCCACGTGACAGCGCGTGCCCGGGCATTCGTATCCGCCGGCAGCAGTTCCGCATGGCGCTCGGCGATATGGAACACGATCGCGCCGGACTCGAACAGAGTGAGATCGCCTTCTTCATAGGTCGGAATCTGCCCGAAAGGATGAAGCGCCAAATGCGCGGGCTCCTTCATCGTCTTGAACGAAACGAGACGAACCTCGTAAGGCTCGCCCGCTTCCTCGAGCGCCCAGCGAACGCGCATGTCACGCGCCAGACCCCGGCCGCGATCGGGCGAGCGTTCAAAGGCGGTAATAGTAATTGTCATCGCTTCCTCCCTATAATTTTATCCTTAGATCGATGCCGATGTAAGGCGTGTTACAATGGCTTGAAAGACGGCTGGCGAAACACGATTCCGACACCGATGCTCGCGATAATCCTCGCCGGGGCCAGATCAATTCAGCGCGGCAAGCCTTGAGACTATCGCCAGATCCCTCGTAAGGCCCCGCCAGACGGGACATGGACCGTGGAGCCGGGCTGGATGCCGGCCGTAACGAGATTGCGGACCGTCTTGTTGGTGAAGAGGCCGCGCATCATGGCTTACCAGTTTCCACGGGGCGATGAGAAGACGTTCAGGTCGCTTGGATTGTCGCCGCGCTCGATCAGATGCCGACCTACTTCCGCTCGACCGTCAGTACCATCGGCATGGCCCAATTGGCCTCGGAAATCGGCCAGCTGAGCAGGTTTACGCTGTCGTCGTCCACCTGAGCTTCCCATCTAGCGTAGAATTTTTGCCGATAGTCATTCAGCCGGACACTTCGGCAGGCGAGAGGACCGCCGTCGAGATTGAGGGCCACCTTGAGATTGAGCGGCGAGGTCTTCAGAAACTCTGCCAGCCGGTCGAGGGAAAAGAACGCGTCCTTTGTCGTGCCGATGACGATACGCCCCAAATCGTCCCTGGCGACGAAGGTTCGGTTGGCGAGCCAGCGGCTTTTCACATTCACATGAGTCTGCCCGTCGTCGCCGATCAGGAGCGGATAGGAAACCATGGCGTTCGACGCGCCGGCAAAGGCGACCCGCCAATCTTGATGGGTCAGATCGCGGATATCGGCAGCGTCTTTGCCGGCAATGAAGGCGCCGGCCTTCGCGTCATATTGCTGGGGCCCCATCGCAATACCCTCGCTGATGAACGGCGTGTCGGGCCTGCCATGCATGTCATAATAGCTGCCGTTGACGATGAGCACTGCGTTGGGCAAAGCCTTTTCCCATTCGTCGATGCCGGTATCGCCCGCAGCCGCATTACGGGTGACGAATCGAAAGCGGGCCGGGTCAATTCTGCTGAGAAAGATCCGGTCGACCTCGCGGCCATCGGCAAGAACCGGCAGCTCCGCCACTTCGAAGCCCGTCTCCGGCTCTTGCCAGACCAGCGGCCCGGGCAAAACGGCCGGGATTACCGGGCTCAACGCCAACCGCATGGAGGCGGAAAGGCGCTCGTCGTCCGGTTTGACTTTGACCCAATAGGTTCCACCGCGCCGCAGGACGGTGTTGAAACCATAAACACCCGCGACCTGCCAGAGCCAGCCGGCGCTGACGACAATGACGACCGTTAAAATTGCTAGGAGTCCGAACAGGATTTTTCGAATTGCTGGCACTGAAAATCTCTTTGCTGAAACAGATAGGGCTTCGCGACGCCGGGTTGGCGTGGCGTCGCCCGAATGCAGCTCCCAAGTAAGGTTTTTCTACGGTGGAAAGGCTGCCCGCTCTGTCGAAATAGCCCCTTCAGCTTGCCAGGGCCAGTCCTCCGTAACGGCTGATTTCGCTCTCGATCTGTCTGACCAGAGTGTCGAGCGCCGGGTTTCGCCTCTTGCGCCCACGACGGAAGACATAGGAGGCGACGGCAGCCTGTCGGTGATGATCTGCATCTCAGGCGGAAGTGATGGGGTGACGATGGAGGGCGTCTGGATGACATCACGAAATTGATTGGTCCCCTGCGAAGCCTGGACAAAGAGGCCGGCGAGCTTCAGTATCAATCCGCATTCGCTCATTCCGGTATCAGGCCCCAATAGGAGAACGCCTTTGTTTGCCGTCGCAAAATATTCAGAACGCACTGGCCGAGGCGGAAGGACGAGACGCGGCTCGAATTCAATCGAGGGCTAGTCTTGCTGCTCGGCCTTGACGCGCCAAAGCTGGCGCATGTCCAATGTCGAGAAGAATATGATCATCGAATTGACTGCTTATGATTTCGACGCGTTGCTGAACGGCGCCGCGCCCGCAGATACGCGCCTTGTTCCCGATAGCGCGATCGCCCCTCCGGATGTTCTGGAGATGCTGGCGAGGATCGCCGCGGAGATCGGCGCCGAATTTACCCCCTCCGCCTGGATGATTGTCGAGGATGGCGAGATCGTCGGACTGTGCTCCATCATCCGTGCGCCTGAGAACGGCGAACTCCACATAGGCTATGGGATTGTTCCGGGTCGCGAGCGGCGTGGATACGTCACGCGCGCTATCGGAGAATTGCTCGAATGGGCGCGGAAAGACCCGCGCGTTAGGCTCGTTTCGGCCGATACGGGCGTGGAAAACATCGCCTCGCAGCGTGCCCTTGAACGCAACGGATTTATCCGCACCGGCGAACGCATCGATCCGGAAGACGGTCAGGTGATTTGCTGGCAGGCATCGATCGCCTAAGCGGCGCGCACCGTCACGCGCATTTCGCCAGCGGCGGTTTGGCCTCGGCGGAAAACCCGGTCTCTGCTCCGAGCGGAAGATCGGCAATTTCGCGCATCGACATGCGCTCGACCTCGGGATGCCGAAGCGGATCGTCCTTCCAGACTAGCGTAGTGTCTGCACCGCCCATGGCAAGGGCGGGCTTCAAGAAAAACTTCAGCAACGACATGGCATGCCTCGCTTTCTCCGGCGGTGCGGGATGATGGTCGCAGGCTGTAATGTCGGCTCTCCTAAGCGGATTTTCAATTGAGATTAATGCGACGCTGCTATAGAAAAACTGCATGAAGAACCTCAACACGGTCCATATCAACGGCCTCAGGGCGCTCGAAGTCGTCGGTCGTCTGGGCTCGCTGCAGGCGGCCGCCGACGAGCTCGGCGTCTCGGTCGGCGCCGTCAGCCAGCAAGTAATCAAGGCCGAAGCCCAGCTCGGTCAGGTGATCTTCGAGCGCACCGCCAGGGGAATGATCGCCACCGCAGCCGGCCGGCCCGTGCTGCTCGCGCTCAACGAGGGTTTTGCCCGTCTTTCGGCGGCGGTGTCGATCGCAAGCCGCAAGGACGATACGATCCTGACCATCTCGGTGGCGCCGGTTTTCGCCGCCCGCTGGCTCGTCTACAGGCTCGATCGCTTCGCCGAGCGTCATCCCGATATCAAGCTGCGGCTGGATGCAACGACCAATCTCGTCAACCCGGCGCTTTGCGATGTCGATATCGGCATCCGCGTCGGCACCGGCAATTGGCCTGATGTGAAGGCCGAACTGCTGCTGGAGCAGGAGATCTTTCCGGTCTGTTCGCCTGAGATGGCGGCGAGATTGCAAGAGCCAGCCGATATCCTGGCGCTGCCTGCCGTCGTCGACGGCCGCGCCATGTTCACCTGGGAGGTCTGGATGCGCGAGGCGGGGCTGTCAGGCGCGACACCCGCGACCCGCCACGTCTTCAACGATGCCTCGCTCTGCCTCGATGCGGCGATCGCCGGGCAGGGCGTCATGCTTGCCTGGCAGACCCTGGGCGCCTTTGCGCTCGCCGAAGGCCGGCTCGCTGCCCCCTTCGGCATTCGCGCCCGAACCGGCTTCGGCCATTACTTCGTCACTGCCGAAGGCACGCGCGAGCCGAAGAAGGTCAGGGATTTCAAAGCCTGGATCCGCGAGGAAATGACCGGCACGCAGGCGCTGTTCCGGTAACTCAGGCCTCGGCCGGCTCCAGGCTGCGGCCCGCCTGCATCGCCTTATAGGCCTGGCGAGACTGGCAGCGCTCGATCCACGCCTTGATATTGGGATGTGCGTTGAAAACGGCCTCCTCGCTCTGGGCGTAGCGCAGCACCTCGGCGATATTGAGATCGGCAACAGTGAAGCGGTCGCCGACGATCCATTCCCTGCCGGCAAGGTGGTTTTCGAGAGCCGCAAGCGGCCGGCGCAGCGCGCGGCAGGCGGCGGCGATCACCTGCTTGCCCTCATCGCTGTTTTCCAGGCCGTTATCATAGGTCAGAACGATCTTTACCGTCTCCGGCTCGACCTGCGAGGCGGCCCAGATCGACCACATCGTCAACAAACCGTCTTCTTCGACGGTTTTCCCGGAAAGCGGACCGCCATGTTTACGGGCGAGGTAGAGATTGATCGCCAGCGACTCGTGCATGACGAACTCGCCATCCCTGATGCTGGGGATCTGTGACATCGGGTTGACCGCACTAAAATCCGGGGAGTGCGTGTTGAGGGGCGCCTCTGATGCCAGCGGGTCTGCGAGCCGCCTGGCTTGCAGCACCGGCACCGACCGGAACTCCAGCCCAAGCTCCTCCGCCATCCAGTAGACGCGCGAGGCGCGCGATCGATAAACTCCGTAGATTGTCAGCATGACCGTATCCCCTCAATGTTTCCGAGAGACCGTAGTTGCGCGATCGGCCCCGGAAAAGTCCCTGCCGCTGATGGGATGATGAAAGCTTTTGATGGCGGAGTTCCAGGCACTCGCGAAAACGAAGTCACGAAACGCGGTTGCGCTCGACGGTGAGCTGCGCATAAGGCGAGCCGCCGCCGGCCATCTCGGCCGACACTTTCTTCTCCCACTGGAAGCCTAAAACCGCGCCTTCTGTGGTTTCCTGGAAGATGTTGTCGGTGATGACGGCGGTGCCGGCGCCATCGGCGACCGAGACGGCGCATCCCACAGGCGCCTTGCGCACCACATTGCCGCTGACGACGACGTTGCGCAGATAGGGACCCCAGCCGATCTGCATTCCCCAGCGCGGCGCGCCTTCGATCACATTGCCTGAGATCAGCGTATCGGCCTCCGCCGCGATGCCGATGCCGAAACCGACCTCGTGCTGGTAGGGCCCTTTCAGCGTCAAGTTGCGCACGACATTGCCGGTCACGCTCGCCAGCCTGCCGCCCTCGTCGAAATTGGCGATCGAGATGCCGTTCGCTGCTCCGTCGATCATGTTGGCGGAAACGACGGCGCCCTCGAAGGCGAATTCCACATAGATCGCCGTCTCGCCGGATCGCCGGCACTGGTTGCTGCTGATCTGGATGTCCGATGCCGAATTTGCGCGGATCGCCGTGAAGGCGCAGTCGGAGATATGGTTGTTCACCACCATCACCCCGTCGGCACGGAAGATATTGATGCCGTTGCCGTTTTCGCCGGTGCCGCCGTCATTGGCGCGGATGTTGGAGATGCGGTTGCCGGAAACGACTGTGCCGTCCTCCGCCTTCTTCCAGCGATGCACCAGGATGCCGCCATTGCCGCAATCGGAGATCGTGTTGCCGGTGACCGAAAGATTGGCGGAATCGACCGCATAAAGCCCGGATTGCCCGGCACCGGAAATACGGCTGCGCTCGATCCGCCCGCCGCAGCGCTCCAACTGCAGCCCGTGTTTGCGGCTGCCGCCGATCTCGCAATTGTCGATCAGCAGTTCGTCGACGCCGGTAAATTGCAGCAGACCGCCGGCGTGGTCGGCGAGCGAGCGATTGCCGCCGTCGATGACGAGATTGGAAAGCTCGATGCGGCGCACGTTCTCGGCCGAAAACAGCTGGCCTTCGCCGGTGTAGACGATCCGCGAGGCGCCGGGCACGCCCGATATGCGTGTATTGTCGGGCAGGGTCAGATTGGAGATCCGGTAGGTGCCGGGCGGCAGGAAGACCGGCACGTTTTCGCGCGCCGCCTGTTTGATCATCTGCTCAAGGTTGCGGTTTTTGCGGTCGCCGCTTTCGGGAATGGCGCGATATTCCGCTGCGTCGATCGTCCCGCGCAAATTGGGCTCGGCGGCCGCCGTCCGCGGCGAGGCCAGCGCACGCGATGCCCCGCCCGCAATCGCCGAGGCGGCGAGAAGGAGCAGCATGTCGCGGCGTGAAGGCATCCCGGGCTCCCTGATCATGGCGTGTTCATTCATTGGCATGTCCATAGCAGGAAACATGCCAGGGGGCCTGTCTCTTTCTGGGGCAGGCGGCCGGATTTGCGGTTATGGCGATCGGCAACGGCAGGATATCACCGCGGATTTTGTCGTCTTGTTCACCCTTTCATTTAAGCAAGCCGAAGGGAATGGGGACTACTTTGAAGGGAATTTTTCGGGTGACGATGCGGGGTGTGGGCCTTCGGCCCACCGGGGAGAATGGCGGCATGCACGAACCGAGTGCCAGACGATGGGAATCGACCGATGCCCTGTCGGCCGAAACGCGGCGCGTCGTCGCCGCGACGGAGGCGATGATGGCCTCGACTGCCCATCACCTCTCCGAAGGCATCGAGAACCTGCGCCTCAAGGCAATCGTCCACGAACTTCCGGATTTCCTCTACGTCAAGGATCGTGACGGCCGCTTCGTCTTCGCCAATGCCGTCACCGCCAGCAGCCTCGGCCTCGAGAGCGCTGATCTGCTCACCGGCAAGCGTGATTTCGACCTGTTCGATTTCGAGACGGCTCGCCGCCATTTCGATATCGAGCAGCAGATCATGGCGACGGGACAAGCCTCTATCGACATGGAGGAAAGCTACGTCCTGCCCGGCGGCAAAAGGCCGATATGCCGGCTGACCTCGAAGATACCGCTGCGCAACGACCGCGGCGAGATCGTCGGCCTGATCGGCGTCTCCCGTGATATCACCGAACGCAAGCTTCAGGAGGATCTCCATCGCGGCCAGGCGAAACTGCTCGAAATGATCGCCCGCAACGAGCCGTTGCCGATGATCCTCGAGGCGCTGGTCCTGATGATCGAGGAGCAACTGACGGATATCGATGGCTCGGTGCTGCTGCTCGACAGCGAGGGCACCAGGCTTTACCACGGCGCGGCGCCCAACCTGCCCGGCGGCTACAGCCGGCTCATCGATGGTGTCACGATCGGTCCTAAGGTCGGCTCCTGCGGCACCGCCGCCTGGCGCGGCCAAGCCGTGATCGTCGATGACGTGATGAGCGATCCGCTGTGGGAGGATTTCCGCGCCTTGATTGCCCCCTTCGGCTTCCGCTCCTGCTGGTCGACGCCGATCGCCACCGCGCAGAATAACGTGCTCGGCACTTTCGCGCTCTATTCCAGACAAGTCCGCCGTCCCACAGAGCACGAGATGAAGCTGGTGGCGCTCGCCACCCACATTGCCGGCATTGCCATCGAGCGCAAGCGTGTCGATGACCGCATCCACTTCATGGCCCATCACGACGATCTCACCGGCCTGCCGAACCGCGCCTTCCTGAAGGAACGGCTGGCGAATATTCTCGACCAGGCCCGGCGCAACAACCGCAAGGTCACCGTCGCCTATATCGATCTCGACAATTTCAAGGATATCAATGACGGCCGCGGCCACGCCGCCGGCGACGAGGTGCTGAAGGAAACCGCCGCCCGCATGGCCAACAGCGTCAGGGCATCCGATATGGTGGTGCGCCTCGGCGGCGACGAATTCCTCGTGGTGCTCGTCCATCAGTCGAGCCACGATGCCGGCATCACCCGCCGTCTGCGCGAGTTGCAGAAGGCCATCAACCGGCCGATCCGCAGCTACGGCGGCGAGATCACCGTCACTTCGAGCATCGGCGTCGCCGCCTTTCCCTTCGATGGCGCAACCTCGGAAGTGCTTCTCGCCAATGCCGACCGCGCCATGTACCGCGCCAAGGAACTCGGCCGCAACACATTGCAGCACCACGATGGCGGCAGTGCGCCGGTCGGAATGCCGCTCGGCGAGCAGGAGGAATTGCACCAGGCGATCACCGGCGACCAGCTTTTCCTGCAATACCAGCCGCAGGTCGATGTCGCCACCGGCCGCATCACCGGCATCGAGGCGCTGGTGCGCTGGAACCATCCGGCCAAGGGCAGGGTGCCGCCGGTCAATTTCATCCCGCTTGCCGAAGAAACCGGCCTCATCGTTCCCCTCGGTCTGTGGGTGCTGAACGAGGCCTGCCGCCAAGCGCGCCAATGGCAGGATATGGGCCTGACGCCGCTGACGATCGCCGTCAACGTCTCCACCAAACAATTCGCCGATCCGGATTTTGCCACTCACGTCGCCGAGGCGCTGGAGCGCCACCGCCTGCAATCGCGCTGGCTGGAACTGGAGGTCACCGAAAGCGTGGTAATGCAGGATGCCGACCGCGCGCTCGCCATGATGGAATCGCTGCGGGCGCTTGGCGTGCGCCTGTCGATCGACGATTTCGGCTCCGGCTATTCCAGCCTGGCGGCACTGAAGACCTTCCCCTTCGACCGCCTGAAGATGGACCGTTCGCTGGTCGAAGCCCTGCCGGGCGACAAAACAGCCGTCGCCATCGCCTCGGCGGTGATTTCGCTGGCGCAGACGCTGAAGCTTTCGGTTCTCGCCGAAGGCGTCGAGACCGACGCTCAGATGGAGTTCCTGCGGCACGCGCGCTGTGAGGAGGCGCAAGGCTACCGCTTCTCCAAGCCGGTTTCGCCGGAAGAGATTCCGGCATTACTGCGGGCGCGGGACCTCTGAGACTTAATCTCACAAGCCTGCCAATCGCCTCGATTTCTAAACACGAATGATATTGAGCCGCAGAGCGCTGACGACGGCCTGCGTTCTCGTCGTACATCCCAGCTTCTTGATGGCGCTGCCGATGTTATGGTTGACCGCATTCTCCGTGAGATCGAGAAGCTTTGCAATTTCATTGCCCTTCCTGCCGCCGGCGGTCAGCGTCAGGCAGTCCAGTTCGCCCCGCGTAAACTCGATGGGCTTGTGTTTCTCGTTCAATGTGAGTTGTGAAAGCCGGTCATAAATGAGTGTGGCGATAAACAGGAGCTTCGCCATTTCGATCATGTCGAAATTCCGTAGCCCCGAAATCGACATGGCGCCGCGTCCGCCCGCGGCATCGTGAACAGGAAAATAGGCACCTTTTCCCATGCCATACCGGTAGAACAGCTCGATGACCGTGGACTTCTTGCCCTCGCCACGATCGGTATTGATCGCTTCGACATCATAATTGAACGGGCTGGTCGATCTCAGCATTCGACGGATGACCGGACTGTCGATCATCAGATTATGGGCGTCATAATAATCCACCATTTCCGCCGGCCAGTTGGTAATGATTTTGGTTGCGCCTATTTCGACGAAGTCGACCGTGGGTAGCGTCATGATCAGGAAAGCATTCATTCCAAGGTCCTGAGTGAGGCCCTTCATATATTTGAACACTTCGTAATGCGTGTTGAAGCCTGCCGCGACTTCCTCGATTCGATTAAATTCAGCCTCGAGCTTCATGTCTTTCTCCGATCCGCCGTTCGCATGCGGGATGGCCACTGGTGTACCCGCCGAAGCGCCTGTCTCGGAAGTCGATTCCATACGCTCGAAGGCCGATTCAACTTTGCCGCCGCGGAGGAAGAATCGAACGGCCGCCAGGTACCGGAACACAAGCATAAAGGGGCGGGTAATACTTAACAAAAAGTAAACCAATCCTCGGGCTTTTGGGGACAGGCCAAGGTGAAAAATCCCCAGCTTGACCTCCGAGATCCTCGCCGAGGGATATTCTACCGTCCTGGAGTCTCTCCAATGGAGAAGTTTAAGTCATTGATTTAGATTTGTTAATTCCAACAAAAAGCTCCCGGCGCCAAGCGCTGTTTTGCCGAGCAGTTCGGTTAATGGGTGCTTAATGAATTTAGCGGATTTTATTTTCAGGTTGCTCGTCCAGCACAAGCCCGTGATGGGTCGCGCCAATCATTCGTTCAGACCTGAGTAGGGGGAACAGCATGAAGAAAATAGCGTTTGGTTTCGGATCTGATGCCAAGGCAATATTGGCGGCAATGAGCAGGTCACAGGCCATCATCGAGTTCGACCTCACCGGCAAGATTCTAACCGCCAATGCTAATTTCTGTGCCGCGCTCGGCTACAAGTTGTCTGAGATTGTCGGCCAACACCACAAGATATTCGTCGAGCCGGCGGACGCCGCGTCGGCCGACTATCGCGAGTTCTGGGCGAAGCTCGGCCGAGGCGAGTACGATCAGCGCCAGTACAAGCGCATCGGCAAGGGGGGCAAGGAAATTTGGATTGAGGCTTCCTATAACCCCGTCTTCAGCGGCGAAAAACCATACAAGGTCGTGAAATTCGCGACCGACATCACGAAGCAGAAGCTGCAAAGTGCTGAAGACGCCGGCAAATTGAACGCACTTTCGCGCGTCCAGGCGGTTATCGAGTTCACACCGAAGGGCGAGATTCTGTCGGCGAACGAGAATTTCTTGTCGGCTCTCGGCTATCAGATTGCGGAGATCACCGGTCGCCACCATTCCATGTTTTGCGAAAATGCTCACGTCAACAGTGACGAATATCGGCGGTTCTGGGAGCGTCTGTCGGGTGGGGAGTTCGTCGCGGATGAGTTTCTGCGCATAGGCAAGGGCGGAAAAAGGATCTATATCCAGGCCTCCTACAATCCGATTTTCGACATGAACGGCAGGGTATTCAAGGTTGTCAAGTTCGCGACCGACGTCACTGCCCGCGTGAACAATGTCGATCAGCTGGCAGGATCGTTGATGGCCCTGTCTGGCGGAGATTTGACCCAGGAAGTCGCAACACCGTTCATTCCCACACTGGAGAAACTCCGGACCGACTTCAACGCTGCGGCTACCAAGCTCCGCGAAGCGATGCAGGTCGTCGCCCAAAATGCAACGGGTATCGCTGCCGGAGCCCAGCAAATTCGTTCCGCGTCGGACGATTTGTCAAAGCGCACGGAACAGCAAGCCGCTTCGGTCGAGGAAACCGCAGCTGCGCTTGAAGAGATCACCACAACGGTTTCCGATTCCAGCAGCCGCGCCCAGGAAGCCGGCCAGCTGGTGCGAAGGACCCGCGAAAATGCCGAGCGCTCCGGAGCGGTGGTCCGCAGCGCGGTCGAGGCGATGGGGAAGATCGAAACATCGTCCGCGGAAATCGGCAATATCATCGGCGTCATCGACGAAATTGCGTTTCAGACCAATCTATTGGCGCTTAACGCAGGCGTCGAGGCGGCACGCGCCGGCGACGCCGGCAAAGGGTTTGCGGTCGTAGCGCAAGAAGTTCGCGAGCTTGCTCAGCGATCAGCCAAAGCGGCAAAAGAGATCAAGGAGCTCATCATCGCATCCAACGAGCATGTGAAGAGCGGGGTGACCCTCGTTGGCGAAACCGGCAAGGCCTTGGAGGAAATTGTCGCCCAGGTTCAGCAGGTCAACGGCAATGTTCTCGCGATCGTCGAAAGCTCGAAGGAGCAGGCGACGGGATTGAAGGAAATCAACACCGCCGTAAACACCATGGACCAGGGTACGCAGCAGAATGCAGCCATGGTCGAGGAATCGACGGCAGCCGCCCATAGTCTCGCCAGAGAGGCTGACGCGCTCTTCCAGCTGTTAGGGCAGTTCAACATCGGCGGCCTGGCCTCACGACAACCACGCCCCGTTGTGGCAACTCCAGCTTCCAAGCCCGTCGCATCGCCACCGCGCGCAATGGCTGCGAAGGTGAGCGCCGCCTTCCATGGCAATGCGGCAATTGCCGGCGGCGACTGGCAGGAGTTCTGAGACCGGGCGCGGCGGTTCCTCATTTCATAGCCTTGCCGATCGCTTCGATCTCGTTCGTCCAGATGCCTGCCGCATAATTCTGCGGCAGGCGCGCCAGGAGCGCGGGGTCGTCGATGCCGGCGGAAAAATCGCTACCGCGATAGGGGCCGAGCACGAAGACCTCAGTTCCGGCATCCTGCATCCGGTTGAGAAAACGGTCCGGCCAGCCCCAGAGCCATGGCGCAATATTGATCGGCACCAGCATCATGGCGTGTCTGCAGGCATCCGGCAGCAAGCCGGTCCAGCCATAGCCGATGTAGCCGGTAAGGCAGGTCTTCAGGCTCTTGCGCGAGGCGGTCTTGAGATCGGGCACGAGCCGGCGCAGGACATCGATCGGCTCGTCGCCGCCATAAACGATGATCTTAGCCCGTCGCTCAGTGGAAAGCCCGTTCAGCACGGCTGCGAGCTTTTCACCCTCGGATGGATCACGGCTCTTGACGTTGATGAGGAAGCGCCGATCGGGAAAAGTCGAAAGCACCTCGGCAAGCGTCGGCATCATGCCGATGCCGCGGCCGCGAAACGGAAACGTCTGGCCGCCATCGGCGGTATAGCCGTAGCCAATGTCGAGCTTTCGCATCTCCGCCATCGAATGCTCGCGCGTGACGCCGCGGCCGTCGGTGCGGCAGTCGAGCGTCCAGTCGTGAAAGACGGCGAAAGCGCCGTCCGTCGTCGGATGCACGTCGATCTCGACAATATCGGCGCCGGCAGCAAAGCCTGCCTGCATCGAGCGGATGGTGTTTTCGAGGTAATCATGTTTCGGCGGCAGCATGCGGCTCGCCGTGCAGGTATCGTTCTTCAGATCGGTCTCGTCGAACCGCTGGGCAATGCCGCGATGGGCGAGTAGTTCAGGCTTTCCCGGACGCTGCTCCGCCAGAAGGCTGGTATTGTTGAGGTAGATGCCGGCCGCGGTCAGTGCGATTGCGCCGGCGCAATAGAAAAGCTTCCTGCCCAATGCCGCCCCTCCTGATTGCACCTAGAGATTCAACAGCTAGAAAGCGATTCTGGTTGTTCTTGGGCTCTTTTCCGGCTTTTCTATGCCAATGGCTTATATGCCGGAAAGGATTGTCATCGCGATGGAACAACAGGACGACGAGCTCATCCATTTCGAAGCGCATGGCGCGGCCGCCTTGCCGCCGGCCGCCGTCGAAGGTCATGTTGGGCGGGACGGCGCCCGCATCTGGTATGCGACCTATGGCGACGGCCCGCCGGTCATCCTGCTGCATGGCGGCCTCGGACATAGCGGCAACTGGGGCTACCAGGTCCCGGCGCTCCTCAGCAGCGGCCGCCGCGTTGTGCTGATCGACAGCCGCGGCCATGGAAGAAGCACCCGCGATTCCCGCCCCTATACCTATGAGTTGATGGCGGCGGACGTTCTCGCCGTCATGGACGATCTCTCTCTCGAAAGGGCGGCCTTCGTTGGCTGGAGCGATGGCGCCTGCATCGCTTTGATCCTCGCCATGACGGCGCCGTCGCGTGTCGAGGGCGTCTTCTTCTTCGCCTGCAACATGGATCCGAGCGGCACGCTGGAATTCGTCCCGACCCCGGTCATCGACCGCTGTTTCTGCAGGCATGCCAGGGATTATGCCGCATTGTCCGCGACGCCGGACGATTTTCAGCCCTTCGTCGAGGCGGTCAGCCTGATGATGCGGACGGAGCCGAATTATCAGGCTGCCGATCTCGCCAGGGTCGACGTATCGGTCGCCATCGCCCTCGGCGAGCACGACGAATTCATCAAGCCCGAGCACGCCGAATATCTTGCCCGCGGCATTCCCAACGCGCAGATGATCTATCTCACGGGCGTCAGCCATTTTGCGCCGCTGCAGCGGTCGGCGGAGTTCAACGCCGCGGTGTTGTCCTTCCTTGACGACATCGGCACACAAAAAAATGAAGACTTGCGGCGTTGAGCCGCGGCAGCGGAATTTCTTAAGAATTCGGTAACTTTTTCGTATCGGCAAACGTAGGATCCTCTGGGAAGGATTCGTTTGTCGTTCGTTCACGGAAACCTTCGGGCCGCCGCCCACCCATGCGACTTCCTATGCATGGGCGGATTGTGCGGTTCGATGGCCGGTGCTCGATCCGCGGCTCCCCCGCTTGAATTGAGAAGGCCAGGGAGCCGGAATGATCAGCATCGATATGGAAGAAAGAATTTCGATCGCGCGCAAATCGCTGAATGACGCCATGGGTTTTCAGGCGTCGGGAGATCTCGAAAGCGCCGAGAAAGCCTATGTCAGAGTCCTGCACAAGGACTATCGCACGATAGATATTCTACCGCTCCTGGCGGGTGTCGTCGCAAAGAGAGGCGATGACGAAACCGCTCTCTACTACTGGAATAAACTGCTCGGCCTCAATCCCGGCCATCTCGTCGCCCTCATGGAAAAAGGTGCGCTGCTGCGCCGGCTCGGCCGGTCGGCGGAAGCGGTCGGCTGTTATGAGATGGCGCGTGGCCTGTCACCGGAAAATCCTGTCGTGCGCAACAACCTCGCCGTGGCGCTCGCCGATTCGGGCCGGCAGCCGGAGGCGCTTGCCGAGTTTCGTCATGTTCTGCGGCTGCAGCCGGACAATATCAACGCCTGGCATCAGATAAGGCGCATCTCTTCATCGATCGTACCCTTCTGGCACATCGCCATGATGAACGACACCAGACGCAACGACGCTTTCGAAGCGGCGATCCGCCGTGCCATAGAGCTGCGCGGAGCCGACGCGCAGATCCTCGATATCGGCGCCGGCAGCGGCCTGCTGTCGATGATGGCGGCGCGCGCCGGCGCTACCAATATCGCGACCTGTGAGACTGTGGCTGTCATCGCGCAGACCGCGGAGCGGATCATCGCTGCCAATGGTTATCGCGAACAGATCGATATCTTCGAAAAGCCCTCGACCGAACTTTCTGTCGGCAGGGAGATGAAAGCTCGCGCCGACATTCTGATTTCCGAGATCCTTTCGAGCGATCTCCTGGCCGAAGACGTGCTGAAAACCTTCGAGGACGCCCACGCCCGACTGGTCCGCGAGGACGCTATCGTCATTCCACGCGCCGCCGCTGCCATGGGCTGCCTGGTTGCCAGCGAAACGCTCTCGAACTATGCCCATGTCGGCGAGGTCTGCGGCTTCGACATGTCGCAGTTCAATGCGCTCGCCCCGCTGCGTCTGCCGGTTCACGGTACGATGACCGAGTGGACCAGGCTTTCGGATGATTTCGAGATCGCCACAGTGGATCTCACCGCTCGCAAACATACTGCTGCGTTGCGTAAGATATCGGTGCCTGTTCAGGCAAACGGCACCGCAGTCGGGGTCGTCCAGTGGATGAAAGTCGATCTGATCGAAGGCGTGGTTTTTAGCAATCACCCCGACGACTATCATGATGGCGGCTGGCTCCAGGTTCTTCACACCTTCCCGCAGCCGGTAGACGTCCGTGCTGGGACGTCACTGGACATGCTGGTTGGCCACGACAGAACGAGCCTGCTGATGACGCCGGTCGTCTGAGCAACCGGCTTGCGTCACCGCCAAGGAGATCATCATGGCCGTCTTGAGGAAAGGCGGCCATTGACGTTACTGTCCGAATTGTTTCGACCAGCGTCCGATGGAGTCGAGCTTATGCATTGCGCGTTTCCGGCGCATTCGACAATCCCTGTTTCCGCCCTCTGGCCTCGCGTCCATTTCCCGCTATCTCTCGTTTCATGAGACCTGATGCGCTGCTCTATCCTGCCCCCGAAGGGCTCTATTGTCCGGAAGGCGGCTTTTATGTCGACCCGGTGCGGCCAGTTGAGCAGGCGCTCGTCACCCATGGCCATTCCGACCATGCCCGGCCTGGCCATGTGAACGTCCTTGCCACCCGCCAGACGCTCGACATCATGCGCCTGCGTTACGGCGAGGGGTTCTGCGCCAGTGAGCAGGCGGCCGCCTTCGGCGAGGAACTGCTGGTCAACGGCGTCAAGGTGAGCTTCCATCCCGCCGGCCATGTGCTCGGCTCGGCCCAGATCGCCATCGAGAAGAGCGGCACCCGCATCGTCGTCTCGGGCGACTACAAACGCCGCCCCGACCCGACCTGCGCGGCCTACGAGCCGGTCCCCTGCGATGTCTTCATCACCGAGGCGACCTTCGGCCTGCCGGTCTTTCATCATCCGGATCCGATGGACGAGATCGGCAAACTGCTGGCCTCACTCAGGCAATTTCCCGAGCGCACCCATCTCGTCGGCGCCTATGCGCTCGGAAAGGCGCAGCGCGTCATCAGGCTGCTGCGCGATGCCGGTTATGCCGAACCGATCTATATCCACGGCGCCATGGAAAAACTCTGCGACTATTATGTCGAACAAGGGATCGATCTCGGCGAGCTGCTGCCGGCCACCGTCGAAAGCCGTGACAAATCCGCCTTCAAGGGTGCCGTCGTCATCGGCCCGTCATCGGCCTTCGCCGACCGCTGGGCCCGCCGCTTCAACGAGCCGCTGCCGGCCTTCGCCTCCGGCTGGATGATGGTGCGCCAGCGCGCCAGACAGCACGGCGTCGAACTGCCGCTCGTCATCTCCGATCATTGCGACTGGCCGGAACTGACGGAAACCATTCGGGAACTGCACCCGGCCGAGGTCTGGGTGACCCATGGCCGCGAGGAGGCGCTGGTGCGCTGGTGCCAGCTGCAGGGCATCAAGGCCAAACCGCTGCATCTGGTCGGTTATGAGGATGAGGCAGATTGAGGCGATGAGCGGCACCCTGGATCAAAACCCCTCCCCAACCCCTCCCCAAAAGGGGGAGGGGCTTAACCTGCCGCATCGTCTCGCGATGAAATCACCGAAAACGCTGCGGTCGAAGGAGGACAAGGCAGTGCCGCATATTAGCCCCTCCCACCTGTGGGGAGGAGTTGGGGAGGGGTCTTTCCCCGGAATGCGGAGGTCAAGATGAAAGCCTTCGCCGACCTCCTCGACCGCCTGGTCCTCACCCCCAGCCGCAACGGCAAGCTGAAGCTGCTCACCGATTATTTCCGCGACACGCCGGACCCGGACCGCGGCTACGGTCTGGCCGCCATCGCCGGCACGTTGGAGGTGCGCAACGTCAAGCCCGCCATGCTGCGCGAACTGGTGCTGGAGCGCATCGACGAGGTGCTGTTCCGCTATTCCTATGACTATGTCGGCGATCTCGCCGAAACCATCTCGCTCGTCTGGGATAATGAGCAGGATATCGACCGCTCGGCCCTTTCGCAGCCGCGTCTCGGCGAAGTCGTCGCCGGCATGAACGCGCTCGGCCGCACCGAAGTGCGCGGCTTCGTCCGCGATCTGCTCGACCGGCTGGATCCGTCCGGCCGCTTCGCCTTCATCAAGCTGGCGACCGGTGCCATGCGCATCGGCGTTTCCGCCCGGCTTGCCAAGCAGGCGTTGGCCGACCTCGGCGATAGGGACGTCACCGAGATCGAAACCCTCTGGCACGGCCTGCAGCCGCCCTATGAGACGCTGTTCGCATGGCTGGCGGCTAGCGGCGAAAAGCCGGTGCTGGCCACCCCGGCGATCTTCCATTCGGTCATGCTCGCCAATCCGGTGGAGGAGGGGGATCTCACCAGTCTCGATCCGGCGAGTTATGCCGCCGAATGGAAATGGGACGGCATCCGTGTCCAGCTCTCCCGCTCCGGCGATCGGCGCAAGATCTATTCCCGCTCCGGCGACGACATATCTGGCGCCTTTCCCGATATTCTCGAGGCAATCAGTTTTTCCGGCGTCGTCGATGGCGAGTTGCTGGTCGGCGGCACCGCGCGCTCCAACAGCCCGACCCGAACCTTTTCCGACCTGCAGCAGCGGCTGAACCGCAAGACGGTGACGGCAAAGATGCTTGCCGACTACCCGGCCTTCATCCGTACCTATGATCTGCTTTTCGACGATGAGGAGGATGTTCGCGGCCACCCCTATATCGATCGCCGCGACCGGCTGGCCGAGATCATCGATCGCGCCCCCCACGACCGTTTCGACCTCTCGCCGCTCGTGCCGTTCTCGTCGTGGGACGAACTTGACCGTCTCCGTGCCGCCCCGCCCGATCCGGTCATCGAGGGCGTGATGATCAAGCGCCGCGACAGCGTCTACCAGGCCGGCCGCATGAAGGGGCCCTGGTTCAAGTGGAAGCGCAATCCCTATAATGTCGATGCGGTGCTGATGTATGCCCAGCGCGGCCACGGCAAGCGCTCCAGCTACTATTCCGATTTCACCTTCGGCGTCTGGGCCGATGACGAGGACGGTGAACAGCTGGTGCCCGTCGGCAAGGCCTATTTCGGTTTCACCGATGCCGAACTCGAAGTGCTCGACAAGTTCGTGCGCAACAATACCACCGAACGTTTCGGCCCGGTGCGGGCGGTGCGCGCCGACAAGGATTTCGGCTTCGTCGTCGAAGTGGCCTTCGAAGGCATCAACCGCTCGACCCGGCATAAATCGGGTGTCGCCATGCGCTTCCCCCGCATCGCCCGCCTTCGCCCCGACAAACCCAGCTACGAGGCCGACCGGCTGCGCACGCTGATCGCCATGATCGACGCCAAGCCGGGGTGAGGGCCAATATCCTGTGCAACAATGCCGCAGGACGATATTTTCAACACGATGTGTATTGGCGGCAACGATCTTCCGGTGCAAATCTCGCGTGCCGGGGAAATGATTTGGGTGCTGCGTTATGAGCTCGAATGAACGGAATTCCTTTTTCCTCCAACGCCGTGCCGTGCTGGCCGGTCTTGCCGGCGCACTCGTCCTGCCGCAAATGGCAGCGGCGTTCGACGTTCCGGATGAACCGCGGCTTGCCAAGCGCGATTATGCCAAGGTCCGCCACCATTTCCGCACCAAGCTTTTGCAGAAGGGCCCGGCGCCCGACAAATACGAACTGCTGAGCGCACCTGCCGACGCCGACAAGATCTTCTATCGCTCGGGATACGGCGAGCTGGAACTGGCCGCTTGGGTCTCGAAGTACAAGCGTGAGCGCGTCGGCAAGCCGGCTGTGCTCTTCCTGCACGGCGGCAACGCCATGGGCGCCGGCCACTGGCAGCTGATGAAACCCTATATGGATGCCGGTTATATCGTGATGATGCCGTCGCTGCGCGGCGAAAACGGCCAGATGGGCAATTTCTCCGGCTTCTACGACGAGGTCGACGACGTTCTCGCCGCCACCGAGCGCCTGGCGCATCTGCCGGGTGTCGATTCGGGGCGCCTGTTCATCGCCGGCCACAGCATCGGCGGCACGCTGACCATGCTGACGGCGATGAGCACCCAGAAATTCCGCGCCGCCGCGCCGATATCGGGCAACCCCGACGCATTCCGCTTCTTCAACCGCTATCCCCAGGATATCCGCTTCGACGACAGCAATACGCGTGAATTCGAGGTGCGTTCAGCACTGTGTTACGCCCACAGCTTCAAATGTCCGGTCCGTGTCGTCCATGGCACGGAGGAGCCGCATTTCAACGACCGCGCCGATCTGCTGGCCCGCCGCGCCCGCGCCAACGGCGTGCATATCGAGACCGAAACCGTCGCCGGCAATCACACCTCGGCGCTGCCGGCCGAGATCGAACAGAGCATCCGCTTCTTCCATGGAGTTGCGGCCTGATTTTTTGCCGCCGCTTCAAATACAGGCCCGTTAGGCCTATATTCCCGGCATGAAGACGGACGCAGAGAGCATGGTTGTGCCGAACGACTTCCCCGAGCTGAAATCGCTCGTCTGGAATCGCGATCCCGCGCGCGCGATACCTGCCTGCGAGGCTTTCGCGCTGTATGAACGCAACTGGCGTTTCGTCGATACCGGCCGGCTGACTGAGCGGGAGATGCGGCTGATCCGCGAACTGGCTGCCGCCTACGGCAACGGTGTTCTGCTCGTCTCCTGATTTTCCGTTTCTTTATCCTTCGCCTTTAAGCTTGGGCAGAAACCAGGTGGCCATCATGGAATTCAGACGTTCCGAACATCGCACCATCGCTGCGGCCCTTCGGCTGATGAAGGCGGATTTTTTTCTGGCCAACAAGTGTTGGTTTGCCGGCGGAACAGCCATTGTCATGCTTCTCGACGAATACCGGCTGTCGCTCGACGTCGATTTTCTCTGTGCGGATAGCGAAGGATATCGCGTCTTGCGCACGGCGGCGGTCGAAAGCGGCGTGGGAGCGTTTTTTGGGGAGCCGGTCACGACGCTCAGGGACTTCAGGACGGACCAGTACGGCGTGCGGACGGTCCTTGCCCTCGACGACCAGCCTATTCGCTTCGAAATCGTGCGCGAGGCGCGGATCGCTCTTGAAGGCGCTTTCGATTCGCGGCTGAATGTTTCAATTCTGTCGCTGCCTGATTTGTTTACCGAAAAACTGCTCGCCAACGCTGACCGCTGCCAGGACAGGGCTGTCGCCTACCGTGATGCTATCGACCTCGGCATGCTTCTCACCCGCTACACGGAGATTCCCGCTGCCGCCGTTTTGAAGGCGACGCAAGCTTATGGGCAAGACATTGAACGCAAGATCGGTTGGGTCATCACCAGACTTGAGGACGAGACCGAATTGAGACATGCCGCAAGCGTTCTACAGATGGACGGCGATCTTGCCGTGCGGGCAATCGCCGCCCTTCGTGGCGAGGCGCAGCGGCTCTGGTTGTTTTAATCTCCCGGCTTTCCCGCCCGCCATCAACACCAGCCTCGCGCCAGCCGCGAATGCCATCGTCCCGGCAGATGTCGCTGTCTTGCCGACCGTTGATAAGGGTGGTTCCATGAATTTTCTGCGCCGGGTCTTCCCGATTGCCGGGCTGGTGGTGGTCGTTGCGTCGCTGAGCGCCTGCAACATCCTCATTCCCGATGTCGCCGCCGATTCGCCCGCCCGTTTCGTCCAGGAAACTTCGCCGGTCTTCTATCAGCCGCCCGGCGTCGATCCGCGCCGGGTGCGGCCGATCCCCGATCAGCCGGTGCCGCAGACGCGCGAGCTCTACAAGACCCAGTTCCATCAGACTTACGGCCTGCCGGTCACCAATCCGGTGCACATGGCGATGTATGGTGCGCTTCGCGATGAGGATTTCACCCTGCCGGCCATCCCCGTCAGCCGTGTGCAGCAGCAGTTCCTGCGCCAGGAGGTCGACTACCAGACCACCGAGCGTCCCGGCACCGTGGTCGTCGATACAAAGGCGCATTACCTCTATTTCGTCGAAGCGAACGGCAAGGCGATGCGTTATGGCGTCGGCCTCGGCCGCGATGGTTACGCCTGGTCCGGCCGCGGCGTCATCCAGTGGAAACAGAAATGGCCGCGCTGGACACCGCCGGTGGAAATGGTCTCACGCCAGCCCGAGGTTCGCCCCTTTGCTGCGGAAAACGGTGGCATGAACCCGGGTCTCCAGAACCCGCTCGGCGCCCGCGCCATGTATATCTTCAAGGAGGGGCAGGATACGCTCTATCGTATCCACGGCACGCCCGACTGGCAGTCGATCGGCAAGGCCACCTCGTCGGGCTGCGTGCGCATGCTGAACCAGGACGTCGTCGATCTCTATGACCGCCTTCCTGCCAAGGCGGAGATCGTTGTGATGTAGCGCTGCAACAG
The DNA here is from genome assembly GCF_017357385.1 of Rhizobium sp. NZLR1. NCBI lineage: Bacteria > Pseudomonadati > Pseudomonadota > Alphaproteobacteria > Hyphomicrobiales > Rhizobiaceae > Rhizobium > Rhizobium sp. NZLR1. The sequence goes on from NZ_CP071632.1 coordinate 1,316,326, forward strand.
CGCCGCCGATATCGTCCGCCCAAGGCCGGACACGTCTGCGTGAAGCTATGGTTTATTTGGCGCAAGCCGATAGATCTTCTGATGTTGTTATCTCGGATTCCCGCATCAGAGGAAATCAGTCCCGCGTCATGAGCTTCGATAGACATCTTTCCCGCCGCAGCTTTCTTTCCTTTTCGGCATTGACAGCAGTATCCGCGCTCACCGGCTGCGCCTCTTCGGCCAATACGGTAACATCGGGCGATACGACGATCACCTACCGTTCGCCCATGCGCCTGTTCCAGTCCCCGGAAGCGTCGAGCACGCCGAGCGGGGCCGAGCTTGCCGTCATGTATGGCCCCGTCGAGGACGGCGGCTTTCTCATCCCTGCCGTTCCCTACGAGCAGATCGACCCGCGCTATTATCGCCAGCGCGTCCTCGATCCCACCGGCCAGCCCCCCGGCACCATCGTCGTCGATACGCCGTCGCGCTTCCTCTATCTCGTCCAGGGTGACGGCATGGCGATGCGTTATGGCGTCGGCATCGGTCGCGAGGGTTTCGCCTGGCAGGGCTCAGGCGTCATCCAGTGGCGTCAGAGATGGCCGCGCTGGAAGCCGCCGAACGAGATGGTCGCCCGCCAGCCGGAACTCGTCAAATATTCGATCGAGAACGGCGGCATGGAGCCGGGCCTGAAGAACCCGCTCGGCGCCCGCGCGCTCTACATCTTCTCGAACGGGGAAGACACGCTCTACCGCCTGCACGGCAATCCCGACTGGCGCTCGATCGGTAAGGCAGTCTCTTCGGGCTGCGTGCGGCTGCTGAACCAGGATATCATCGATCTCTACGATCGCGCTCCGACGAAAGCGCCGATCGTCGTCTTGCAGTAATGTCACCGAGGCGGCCGTCAACCAGCCGCCTCGGATTGCTCCGTTTTCCCCGGTGAAACGGCCCGTTTTGCGCCCGCGAGAGATTTATTTTTCAAAAAACCATTGCTTAATTCGCTAAATATCCTACATGGTGCGTATCGAATTGCTTGCGACCTTTGTCCACGCGCTGAAGCGCTCCGTCAGATATCCTCTCAACATCGATACGGCTTGTCGGACATTCCGCAGGCGAAACACAAACGGTTGAAAAGGAGATCGTTATGAATTCAGGCGTCGTCAAGTGGTTCAATGGCACCAAGGGTTTTGGCTTTATTCAGCCCGATGATGGTTCTACGGACGTTTTTGTCCATATTTCAGCGGTCGAACGCGCCGGTATGCGCGAACTCGTTGAAGGTCAGAAGATCCGCTACGATCTCGTCCGCGACAAGAAGTCCGGCAAGAATTCGGCCGATAACCTTCAGGCCGCATGATTTGTCATTCGCCTGTGCTGACCATAATGGCAGCGAAATGGCTGAGTGACTGGAAGAGGTCGGGTGCCAACCCGGCCTTTTTGCTTTGACCGCTGGGCTTTTCCGAATGACCCCGGTCGTTCTTGAATGACCTCGTTCTGATTGACCAGTGAGCAGCCGAAAGTCGAAGGGACGCTGAAATGGGCAGACCAAACTATAAGATCGGCGATATGATCGTGCTGAAATCCGGTCTTACCCGCACGGCGAAGGCCGACAAGCGCTGCCGGATCGCCAGCATTCTGCCCAACGATCACGGGCATGTGCAATATCGCGTCCGCTTCGACGCGGAAAATTTCGAACGCCGCATTACTGAGGCCGATATCGATACCGGGGAATCGCCATCCAGAGCTCCCCTGGAGATAGCGGCCAAGTCCGACGGCGCAGAGCCCTGGCTGAAGTTTTCGAGCATCAGAACGGGCAAGTAGTTTCGCCGTTTCATTATTGACAGTGCGGCCTCGCCGCCGTGACAGGAAGGATATCACTTTGCAGGTACTCGTCAGGGATAACAACGTCGATCAGGCGCTCCGCGTGCTCAAGAAGAAGATGCAGCGGGAAGGCCTTTTCCGAGAAATGAAGGCGCGCAGCGCTTTTGAAAAGCCGTCCGAGAAGCGCGCCCGCGAAAAGGCCGAGGCCATTCGCCGCCAGCGCAAGCTTGCCCGCAAGAAGCTTCAGCGCGAAGGCCTGCTGCCGGCACCGAAGAAGGTTCTCCGCGCCCGCTAACCCGGCCGTGGAATCACGGCCCGGCCGCTGCATCGCGGCCAACGTGGAAGCACGGTCCGTCCGTGGAATCACGGCTGACTGGCGAATCACGGCTTGGCCGCGGAATTGCGGCCAGCTGTGGGATCATGGCCTAGCCGCACAATCGCGGCTTTCGACCATGAAACCATGGTTCAGCCGTGAATCGCGCCTAAATCAGCCGTCATCACCTGAGAAAGGGGCACATGACCGCCACCAAGGGAGAATTCTTCAATCCCGCCAAGCTTTCGTCTCGCGACAAGGCGGAAGCGACCGATCACACGGCGCGCGCCATTATCGCGGCCGAGGCCTCGGCCCGTGACAAGAAGACGGAAAAGTTGAAGGCCCTGCGTCTGCAGCAGGAGGCTGAGGCCGGACCTGAAGCAGCGCCCGCAAAGAAGCGCCGGTCGCCGGCCAACGCGGCTGTGAAGCGGCCGTGATCCTCGGCCGCAGAACCGTTAGGCTATCCCTCTTAGACTAACCGGGCGGATGCGGTCAGCCGCCGCCCGTGCCGGCTCGGCCGAGATTGCCTCGCAGCCGATGCAGCATGTCGCGCATCGCGGCCATTTCCTCGAGCGTGCAGCCGGCGGCTTGCCCGATCGCCGTCATGATCGTATCGATCTCCCCTTTCATTGACTGACCTTCCGGGGTTAGCGACACGATCACCTGCCGCTCGTCGCGCAGGTCGCGGATGCGCTTGATCAGTCCGTTCTGTTCCAGCCGCTTCAGCAGTGGCGACAGCGTGCCGGAATCGAGATCCAGCTGCTCGCCGATCGTCTTCACCGGCAGCTCGCCGCGTTCCCACAGCACCAGCATCACAAGATACTGCGGATAGGTCAGGCCGACCCTGTCGAGAATCGGCTTGTAGGCGCGGGTGAAAGCATGCGCCGTCGCGTAGACCGCAAAGCACAACTGCTTTTCCAGCCGCTTTTCCTCCTGCGGTATCTCCATCGTCTTTATCGTGTGCGCTTTCATATCCATCATCCCTGAGGTCCGATTGTCCTCTTTTCGAATTCGAAATGCAATTTGCAAAATTCACTTGCGTACAATTTAATTGTGCAATATTAAAAGTCCAGCCCCAAACGACGGGCCAATCAAAGGAGATCGTCATGCCTATTCTCTATACGACCAAAGCCTCTGCCACCGGCGGCCGCGCTGGCCGCGCCGTTTCCGAAAACGGCGTTCTGGACGTGACGCTGACCGTTCCGAAGGAACTCGGCGGCGATGGCGCGACCGGCACCAATCCCGAGCAGCTCTTCGCCGCCGGCTACTCCGCCTGCTTCCTCGGTGCTTTGAAATTTGTCGCGGGCCAGCAGAAGGTCAAGATTCCGGAGGACACGACGGTCTCCGCCAAGGTCGGCATCGGCCCGCGTGAAGATGGCACCGGCTTCGGCATCGAAGTGGCGCTCACGGTAAACATCCCCGGTCTCGACCGCGAAACCGCCGAAAAGCTCGCCGCCGCCGCCCACATCGTCTGCCCCTACAGCCACGCCATGCGCACGTCCACCGAAGTTCCGGTCACAGTTGCCTGATCGATTCCAAAGGGAGCGGCAGCCCTATCGGCTGCCGCGACCTCGCGGGACAGGAGGCGTATCCTATTCAGCCGCTGCCTCTTCGCCATGACGGGAGCGGCGGGGCGAGGGTGCCGATTTCGGGATCTCTGCCGTCATCGATGACAGCGCCTGCAGATCGCCGCGCAGCCGCGTGCAGTTGCCATCCGGCAGCGTGCCATCAATCCCCGCATGCGTGCTCTCCCAGATTGGCAGTGCCCTTGCCAGTGCCGCCTTGCCTTCGCCGGTGAGGACAAGCAGCCGGCCACGTCTGTCCCTCGGATTCTCCACCACTGTCACCCAGCCCTTGCGCTGTAGCGGCTTCAGCGCCGCCGTCAGCGTCGTCTGGTCCATGGCCAGCAAGGCAGCGACCGGTCCCATCGGCGGCGGCTCCGGCCGGTTCAGCGACATCAGCAATGAAAACTGCCCGTTAGTCAGCCCGGCCGGCCTCAGTGCATCGTCGAACAGCCGGGCAAGCGCCCGCGCCGCGCGCTGCACATGCAGGCAGAGGCAGGTGTCGCGCACCAGCAGCGTCGTGGAAAAGGGAATCTCGATCGAATTTGACATGCTTCATTTCTATTGATATCAATGTAATTAGTCAAGGAGAAGGAGATGAGCCGGCTTCACCGGCAGGCGCCGGAGGAGGGCGCATTTCATGCAGAATGAAGTTGTTTCCCGCGAGGAATGGCTCGAAGCCCGCCGTGCACTTCTGGCAAAAGAAAAAGAGGCGACGAGGCTGCGCGATAGCGTCAACGTCGCGCGCCTGGCGCTGCCCTGGGTGAAGGTCGACAAGGATTATGTCTTCGAAACGCCTGAAGGCAGGAGGTCGCTAGCCGATCTCTTCGACGGCCGCAGCCAGTTGCTGATCTACCATTTCATGCTCGGCCCGGATTGGGATGCCGGCTGCCCCGGCTGCTCCTTCCTGTCGGATCATGTCGACGGCGCCTTGCCGCATCTGAACCATCACGACGTCACCTGGGTCGCCGCCTCACGCGCGCCGCTCGACAAGATCGCCGCCTACAAAAGCCGCATGGGCTGGAAATTCCCCTGGGTCTCGTCCTTCGGCAGCGATTTCAATTTCGATTATCACGTCTCTTTCAGCCCAGAGGATCTTGCCAAAGACAATGTCTTTTACAATTTCACTCCCATGCTGCCGGCTGATGCCAATGACGAACTGCCGGGTCTCAGCGCCTTCTACCGCAATGACAAGGGCGAAGTCTTCCATACCTATTCGAGTTATGCCCGCGGCCCGGAGGAATTGATCGGCACCCTGATGATCCTCGACCGGGCGCCGAAGGGCCGCAACGAGGACAGCACGATGAATTTCGTGCGCCGCCACGACGAATACGACGAGGCTGCCAAGACGCCATCCTGCTGTCACTGAAATAAGGCCAACATCATGCAAGGGAGAGAAGGATGTTGAAGACCGCTGAAGTGCTGAAGGAACATTCCTTCCTGGAAAGGCTGATCGGCGAATGGACCGTCACCGCACCGGAAATGTCCGGCGACGAGCCCTGGACCGAAGCCGTCCGCTCGCTGCATGGCATCTGGTGGGTTGCCGAAGGCACCGGCCGCATGCCGGATGGCAAGCAAGGCACCAGCATCCTGACGCTCGGCTATAACGCCGCCAAAGGCAAATATGTCGGCAGCTGGATCGGCAGCATGATGGACTATATGTGGGTCTACGAGGGTGAACTCGACGCCTCGGGCAACGTGCTGGATCTCTATACCACAGGGCCCGACTTCAACAGCGAAGGGCTTGCCGATTACCGCGAGCAGATTGCCTTCGTCGACGCCGATCACCGCACCTTCATCTCCAGCGTCAGGCAGCCGGATGGTGCCTGGAAACAGTTCATGGAAGCGCATTACACCCGCAAGACCTGACAATCACGGCGCTCAAGCCTAAAGGGAGAGTATGATGTCTGAGAGGCATGGAAAGTTCATCTGGTGCGAGTTGATGACCCCCGACACATCGGCTGCCGCGAAATTCTACAGTTCGGTCGTCGGCTGGAGCACTTCCGAAATGCAAGTGGAGGGCATGCCGCCCTATACGATCTTCGAGGCGAATGGCATCGGCGTCGCCGGCCTGATGGAATTTCCGGCCGAACTCGAGGGCAAGGGCATCCCGCCGAACTGGACGGGTTATGTCGATGTCGACGACGTTGACCAGTCGGCCAAGGATTTCGCCGCCAATGGCGGTTCGGTCCGCCGTCCGCCGGACGATATCCCGAGTGTCGGCCGTTTCGCCGTCGTCGCCGATCCGCATGGGGCAGTGCTCTGCATCATGACGCCGGCGCCGATGGACAAAACCTGGCCGGAACTAGCCCCCGATGCGCCCGGCAATATCGGCTGGCATGAACTCTATGCCGGCAACGGCAAAGACGCTGTCTCCTTCTATTCCAAGCTGTTCGGCTGGACGAAGGACAGCGAAATGGACATGGGTCCAATGGGCGTCTACTACCTCTTCGCCCACAACGGCAAGCAGATCGGCGGCATGATGACCAAGCCGGAAAACATCCCGATGCCGTTCTGGAGCTATTATTTCATCGTGCCGACCCTCGATGCCGCGATTGAACGCGTCACCTCAGGCGGCGGCAAGGTCGTCCACGGCCCGATGGAAGTCCCCGGCGGCAGCTGGATCATCCAGGCCATGGACCCACAAGGCGCCTTCTTCTGCCTGGTCGCACCGAAGCGGTAGTTTTGGGCTGCTTTTGGCGTCGTGCCACCGGCCCCCTTGTATCTGCACGTTAGAGATTTTGTGCGATGGAAGCGATTGAGCCTCTGGCCGGGTGGCCACCCGGCCAGAGGCGTGACGAAGTCGCCCGTTCCCCCTCTGGTTACAACCGTGGATGAGCCTGGGATCTTCGTCATCGTCACGTACGACCGAATAGTCGCTTGGTTCCAATCGCACGCACAAGGCAGGTTACCGTGAACAGAGTTATATGTGGAGTGGATGTTTCGAAGGACTGGCTGGATGCGTCTATCCGCCCGTCCGGGACGTTTGAGCGTTTCAGCAATGACGCCACCGGCATCGGCGCGCTGGCCGATCTTTGCCGGGCCGAGAATGTCGAGCTCGTCGTCATGGAGGCTTCCGGCGGTTACGAGCGGACGGCCTTCCTGTTGTTGTGGGAGATGGGGATCGCCTGCGCCTTGGCTAATCCGCGCCATGTGCGCCGGTTTGCCGAAGCCATGGGCTTTCTGGAAAAGACCGACCGCATCGATGCGGCGATGATCGCCCATTATGCCGAAACCAAGCGGCTGGCTGCCCTGCCGCCGCCGAAAGCCGCGCAGATGCGGCTGTCGGCGCTGATGGCGCGGCTGTCCCAGGTCACGAGTGACCTGACCGTCCAGAGGCAGCGCCGCAGTGCGGCCCGCGATCATCAGAGCGTGGCAAGCCTCAACGAGGTGATCGCGCTTCTGGTGCGCCAGAGCCGCACCCTCGAAGGCGAGATTGCCTCGATGATCGATGACGATCCGCTCTGGGCCTGCCTCAACCAGGCCTTTCGCTCGATCAAGGGCGTGGCCAACCGTACCGTTGCCCGGCTGATGGCCGAATTGCCTGAGATCGGCCGGATCTCCAACAAGGCGATCGCCAAGCTGGCCGGCCTTGCGCCGATTGCCAACGACAGCGGCAAACGCAGCGGACATCGGCCGGTGCGCGGCGGGCGCTCCGGACCACGCGCCATTCTGTTCCTGGTTGGCGCCATCGCAGCCCGACACAATCCGCATCTGGCGGCATTCCAGCAAAGGTTGCAAAGCCAGGGCAAACCGAAAATGGTCATCCGCATCGCGCTCGCCCGAAAACTCCTGGTCATTCTCAATGCAAAAGCACGAGATGCGCGAAGAGAATTCGAACATGCAACTTGACAGCCCAGATAGTCGCTCATCCGCCCTCACGGGCGGCTGAGGGGGCTGCACGGCACACCCTCAAACCCCACTCGCCACCGATGCAAAAAAACCTTCCGGGCTCCCCACCTCCACCAGCCGCTTCCTCTCGATCAGCCAGAACCGGTTGCCTACCGCCCGCACGAAACTGCGGTCGTGCGATACCAGCAGGCAGCTGGCTTCGTGCGCCATCAGCTCGCTCTCCAGTGCTTCCTGTCCCTCGATGTCGAGGTGGTTGGTCGGCTCGTCGAGCAGGGTGAAGTTCGGTTCGGTCAGCCTCAGCACCAGCATGCCGAGCCGCGCCTTCTGGCCGCCGGAAAGCTGGCCGATCGGTTTTGCCTGCATGTCGATCGTCATGCCGGCACCGGCAAGCAGCGCGCGTGCCCGCTGATCGCCGACATCGAAGCGGCGGATAATCGTGCCGATCGGCGTGTCGGTGTCGGCAAGATCGGCAAGCGCCTGGTCGCCATAGCCGAGAACCAGCGACGGCGTCGCCTTGATGCTATCGCGCGCGGTCTCCGGTCTTTCGATCGCCTGCTTCAGCATCAAGACCAGCCGCGACTTGCCGGCGCCGTTCAGGCCGAGCAGCACGATCCGGTCGCCCTGGCAGATGAATTGCCGGCCGGTCTTGAACAGCAGCGTTCCATCCGGCGTCGTCACCGCCGCATCCTCCAGCGTCACCAGCACCTTGGCATGCGTGCCGCGGTTGGTAAGCCGGATGGCGCCGGCCGAGCGCTCGAGATGCGCCGGTTTTGCTGCATCCTCCAGCTTCTCCGCCCGCTGTTTCAACTGCTTGGTCTTGACGACGAGCAGGTCGCTGCCGGAGTTGATGCCGATATTGTTGAGCTTGGCCGCCTGCCTGCGCAATTGCTCCGCCACCTTGATGTCACGCTCATAACGCCGGGCTTCGGATGCGTCGGCCTCGTCGAGGGCGGCGCGGGCCCGGGTATAGGGCAGGGCGAAGACCGGCGATTGCTCCGGCCGCAGGAATAGCGTCCGGTTGGTCGTCGCATCGAGGAAGGCGCGATCGTGGCTGGAGAGGATAACCGGCACGTCGCGGGGGAGCGCATTCAGCCAGCCCTCCAGCTGCGCGATCTTTTCGAGGTCGAGATGGTTGGTCGGCTCGTCGAGCAGCAGCACGTCGGGTTCGCTGACCCAGCTGTGGGCAAGCATGGCAAGCCGCTGCCAGCCGCCGCTCAACTGCTTCAGCGGCCGCCGGCGCATGACCTCCGGCACCTCGAGCGATTCCAGCACCACGTCGACGCGCCAGCTTTCGCTTTCGGCCTGATCGGCAGGCAGCGCCTGCAGCACCGCATCGTAAAACGGCGTATCGAACATTGCGGGCGGCACATTCTGCGCGACATGGCCGATAGTCAGCCCTCGCGCTTTGGTGATCTCGCCCTCGCTTGGTTCGAGCGCGCCGGTGATACAGGCAAGCAGCGTCGATTTTCCCCGCCCATTGGCGGCGACAAGGCCGATGCGGTCGCCGGAATTGACGACGAGATTGAGTTTGGAAAACAACGAATTGCCCAGCGTCACGCCGAGATTGCGGATAGCGATGAGTGTCATGATCGTTCTCTGATCCTGATCGGGTATCGCGCGCGACCCGGGGCGTTCAACCATCACGGGATTGCGGGAAATTGGCCCGGGAAATTACAGGAATGCGCGCTCGAACCTTAGGATACGGCGCCGTATTGGCCACGAAGGGCAGACCACGAGGAGATGTCGAGAAACGGTCTCTGGTCAGCCCTGCAAACGCATTTGCAGGGCGTTGACGGGACCACGCTGGCGATTAAACCGAAAATAATATTGCATTACGTGATCCTCCTTTCTCGAACGGTTGCAGGATTGAAATAACATCGCCCGCAGAAAGAGGCAAGAGAACCGCAGCAGCCGGGATTTCCGGTGGCGCTGGCGGCGTCGGTGATCGACGCCAACGCGAGCCTCATCCTGAGGTGCCCCGCAGGGGCCTCGAAGGACGAGGCGGGTGCACTGGCGGTTGTGGACACAAGGAGCAGCGGCGAGCGCGTCCTTCGAGGCTTCGGCCTTCGGCCTGCGCGCCTCAGGATGAGGGAGGTTGGAGGGTGCCGCGCCTCTGTTAGGTGGGCGCAAGTGGCTGTCTCTCTGCGACTACCCCACCAGATCACCGCCCGCCAGCTCCAGCCGCCGTTCTATCCCGATGCTCTCGAGAAACGTTTCGTCATGGCTGACGACCAGCAGGGCGCCGTCATAGGCGCGCAGTCCGGCTTCGACCGCTGATATCGAGTCGGTGTCGAGATGGTTGGTCGGCTCGTCGAGGATCAGCAGCGGCGGCGGTGCTGAACCGAGAACGCAGGCAAGGCCGGCGCGCAGCAATTGCCCGCCGCTGAGCGTCGAAACGGCCTGCAGCGCCGCATCGGCCCGGAACATGAAGCGGGCAAGGGCGGCTCGGCAGGTGTTTTCATCGGAATGCGGATTGATCCGGCGGAAATTATCGCGGATCGAGGCTGAGGGATCGAGAAGGCTGACCTTCTGATCGAGCATCGCAAAGTCGGTCAGCACGGTGACCGTGCCGGCCCAGGGCTTGAGTTCGCCGGTGATAAGCGAAAGCAGCGTCGTCTTGCCCGAGCCGTTGCGGCCGGTGACGGCGTTCCGTTCAGGCCCCGTCACATCGAAGGAGAGATCGCGGATGACGGGGTCGCCCGGCCGATAGCCGGATGTCACACGATCCACCCTCAGCACCATCTTGCCGGCCGCCAGTCCGGTCGGCGGCAGGGTCACCGACAGGGGCTGCAGGATCTCGATTTTCTCGCGCGCAGCCTTTCCCTCGTCCAGCGCTTGGGCGCGTCGGCGCTCGGCAAGGCGGACATTGTCGCCACCCGTCGTTTCGCTGCGCTCCTTCATGCCGCCGAGCATAATGCGCGGGATGCCGCCCTTGGCGGCCATTTTCCGCCCCGTGCTGTCCCGATGCGCCTGACGTTCCACCGTCGCCTGCGCCTTCCTCGCGACCTCGGCCATGCGTTTCTCGGCATCGGCGAGATCGTGCTCCGCCGCCGCAAGCTCCAGCGCTTTGCGCTGGCGATAATGGCTCCAATTGCCGCCGTAGCGCGTGGCACTAAGCGATGTCAGTTCGACGATCGCATCGACGCTTTCAAGCAGTTCCCGGTCATGGCTGACGATGATCGCGCCGGCCCGCAAGCTCGAAATCAGCGCGATCACCGCCTCGCGGCCATCGCGATCGAGATTGTTTGTCGGCTCGTCGAGCAGCAGAAAATCCGGTTCGGTGAAAACAAGCGCGGCAAGCCCGGCCCGCGTGCGCTGCCCGCCGGAAAGCGCGGCAAGCAACGTCTGCGGTGGCGCGTCGAGCCCGGTGCGATTGAGTGCTGCGGCAATGCGCGCTGGGAGCATCCAGTCCGCCGATACAAGCTCGTCGGCCGTTGCCTCACCGGCTTCGGCGCGCTGGAGAACGCCAAGCGCATCCGTCACGCCGAAGAGATCGGCTATGGATTCATCGGCCGCCACCTGCACGCTTTGGCGCAGGATGCCGAGGCTGCCGCCGACCGATACGGTTCCCGAATGCGGCTTGATCTCACCGGAGACGAGCTTTAGCAGCGTCGTCTTGCCGACGCCGTTGCGCCCGACGAGACCGATGCGCTCCGCCCCGAAACTTAGATCGAGATCGGAAAAAAGCGGCCGCCCGTCAGGCGCGGACCATGAGACTTGGGAGAGGGTGATTGATGCAGGCATGGATATGGATTTCTCCGTTGGCAAGGCGAACTGGCGTTGCGATCGGGTTGAAATCCATTGCGGCACACATCCTGTTGAAATGGTCGATGGCAGGTAATCTAGGGAATAAACGCTTCCGAATCAAGGCGGGGAACGATCTTGCCTCCCTGCTGGCGGGCGTCCGAAGGACGGGTCGAGACCCGTGGCTCGACCCCGGTCGGTGCCGGCAGGTGGATGAGGGCCATGTCGCCCGCGAAAACCCTACCGCTTCAGGCTCCCCAATATCCCGCGCACCAGCGCCCGGCCGACTTGCGTCGCCACCGTGCGGGCCACGCTCTTCATTGCCGCTTCCACCACCGTTTCGCGTTGGTAACCGGAGGCTCGGCCGCGCGATTGGCCGCGGTCCTTGTCGTCGTCATTGCTGCCGCCGAAGCCCGGCAAGGTCCAGCCGGAGGTGGTGGTGCCCGGCTGCTCATGGGCGGCGTCGTCTTGCGCCCGCTTGGCGGCATCGGCATCGGCCGCTTTCCTGGCGCGCGCGGCCAGTAGCTCGAAGGCGGATTCGCGATCGATGTCCTCGTCATAGACGCCAAGGACCGGGCTCCGGTCCATGATCTGCTGGCGCTCGGCATCCGTTACCGGCCCGACGCGGCCGGATGGCGGGCGGATCAGCGTGCGCTCGACGATCGAGGGGGCGCCCTTGGCCTCCAGCGTCGAGACCAGCGCCTCGCCGGTGCCGAGATTGGTGATGACGGTGGCGCAATCGAAGGCCGGGTTGGGGCGGAAGGTATCGGCCGCCGTTCTCACCGCCTTCTGCTCGCGCGGCGAATAGGCGCGCAACGCATGCTGGGCGCGGTTGCCGAGCTGGGCGAGCACCGTTTCCGGCACGTCGAGCGGGTTCTGCGTCACGAAATAAACGCCGACGCCCTTGGAGCGGATCAGCCGCACCACCTGCTCGACCCGTTCGGTCAGCACCTTCGGCGCGTCGTTGAAGAGCAGATGCGCCTCGTCGAAAAAGAAGACCAGCTTCGGCTTGTCCGGGTCGCCGACTTCGGGCAGTTCCTCGAACAATTCCGATAGCAGCCAGAGCAGGAAGGTGGCGTAGAGTCGCGGGTTCATCATCAGCTTGTCGGCGGCCAGCACGGAGATCTGGCCGTAGCCGTTATTGCTGGTGCGCATGATGTCGGAGATCTTCAGCGCCGGTTCGCCGAAAAAATGCTCGGCGCCCTGCTGTTCGAGAACGAGCAGCGCCCGCTGGATCGAGCCGACCGAGGCCTTGGAGATCAGCCCGTACTGATTGGAAAGCTCGGTGGCATTCTCGCCCATATAATTCAGCAGCGAGGTGAAATCCTTGAGGTCGAGCAGCGGCAACCCGCCCTGGTCGGCGATCTTGAAGGCGATGTTGATGACGCCTTCCTGCGGTTCGGAAGCATCCATCAGCCGGGCGAGCAGCAGTGGCCCCATCTCGGCGATCGTGGTGCGCACCCGGTGGCCCTTCTCACCGAACAGATCCCAGAAAATCACCGGAAACTGATCGAATTCATAGTCGGTGAAGCCGATCTGCTCGGCCCGCTTGGTGAGGAAATCCTTGGGCTCGCCCTTGGCGGCAATGCCGGAAAGGTCGCCCTTGATATCGGCGGCGAAGACCGGCACGCCGGCCCGCGAGAAGCCCTCGGCCAGCACCTGCAGCGTCACCGTCTTGCCGGTACCGGTGGCGCCGGTGACGAGGCCGTGGCGGTTGCCGAACTTCAAGTCGAGATATTCCGGCTTGTTGATGCTGTCGTCGGGATTGCGGCTCGCGCCGATGAAAATCTTGCCATCCTCGATCATCCGCAAATGCTCCCTTCGGCTATGCCGGTCTTTGTTGAGAAGGCTGGCTCCTGCCGCCTTCATCGAACCATCGTTTCCCTGTTATAAGCAGGCTGGCGGATGCGGACAACTGTTTGCATCGAAAGCAAAACTGGACAATGTGCCGCCGTGCGCGCCCGGCTTGAGTTGCGCTCGAATCTCGAATAACGTTGACGTTAACGTCAAAATAACAGGAGGCTGACGATGAATGAAATTGTGACCCAGATCGCCGATCGTGTGGGCATTGCGCCTGATCTGGCCGAAAAGGCGCTCGGCATGATGCTCGGCTTCCTGCAACGCGAGGCCGCTGATGGCCCTGTCGCCCGGATGATCGAAGCAATCCCCGGCGGCGCCGATCTCGTCGCCCAGTACAATGGCGCAAGTGCTGGCGGTGGCGGTCTGCTCGGCGGGCTGATGAGCTCGCTCGGCGGCGGCGGCATCATGGGTCTCGGCCAGCAGCTGATGGGCGAAGGCCTCGGCATGGGCGAGATCACCTCGCTCGCCAAGGAAACCATCGCCATCGCCAAGCAATATGCCGGCGAAGAGGTGGTCGACGAAGTCGTTGCCTCCGTCCCGGGCCTCAGCCAGTTCGTCTGAGACGAGAGATCGGCAGGAGCCTCGCTTCGTTGCGGGGCTCATTGCTCTCGTGCCGGAAAAACCGGGGTGAACAGCAACGTTGCCTCTCGAATGGAAGGAGAGCCGGATGACCGTCTGGCGCCCGTCGCAGCAGATCAGGGTGAAGGTGATCGGCCTCGCCTGGCGGGAAGACCGGTTGCTCGCCGCGGAGGTCGAGGAAGATAGCGGCCGCATCAAGGGTGTTCGCCCGCTCGGCGGCGCGATCGAATTCGGCGAAAGCCGCGAAGAAGCGCTGCACCGCGAATTTAGCGAGGAACTTGAGACGGCGATCCGCATCGTCGGTCCCTGGCTCCTGCTTGAAAACATCTACGAGCATCATGGCGAGACCGGTCACGAATTCATCTTCGCCGCCGAAATCGAACTGGCGGATGCATCGCTCTATGAGCGCGACGAAATCCGCTATTCCGAACTTGACGAGACGGCGGCGACGGCGCGCTGGTTCGGCCGCGATACACTGCGTGACGCTGGCATCGATCTCTATCCGACAGGCCTCGACAGACTGTTGTCACGCTGGCGCGATTGAGCTGGAAACACCGCCGGTGCAAGGCTCCCATACAGCGCGCCAAACTTTGATCGTCAGTGACGGTAACGAAGGAACAACGAGGTCGTATTCGCTGTTCTATCAGCATCGCTGAAATCAGAAGGAATAGCATCATGCGCAGGTTTATTGCAGCAACGACGATCGCTCTCCTCAGCCTCTCCGCCCCGGGTCTTGCCCAGTCGAACATGGGCATGGACGCCAGCGGCCGGATCGACGGCACGCCGCCGCTCGGCACCGCGCCGGGCGTCGAAACACAAAGCGGACTGATCATCCCGCTCGACTCGATGGAAACCGGCAGCATTAACGACAATGGAACGTCGAGCGGTCGCGTCGACTGGGCGCGCTGCCCGCCGCGCAAGACCCGTGGAGCGCTTGCGACCGAGGGCGGCAACAGTGGCGCCTCCACCAGCGCCGCCTGCCGTGACAACGGAAAGCAATAGAGAAATTCCAGCAAAAGTGTGAAGCGGTTTTGCGTTCGGAATTGCGTAAAACAAAGAGCTAAAGCGCGTCGCATGAATCACGTTAACTGCGACGCGCTTTAGCGTTGGGGAAGGGCGCTATTTACCGTCCTTCTTGTCATGGTTCAGGATGACACCGAGTTCATGCCACCGCCGCCCGTCACGCTGGATAAGCTGGTCGGCGCAGGCCGGTCCCATGCTGCCCGGCGCGTAGGCCTCGGGCACGCTCTCATCCGTCTCCCAGATGTCGAGGAAGGGCTGCACCGCCGCCCAGCCGGCCTCGATGCCGTCGGCGCGCTGAAACAGCGTCTGGTCGCCGATGAAGAGATCGTAGAGCAGCGATTCATAGCCGGTGGTCTTGCCGATATCGAACTTGTCGGCATAGCGGAAGTCGAGAGAGACCGGCGTCGTATCGACCGAAAGCCCCGGCGACTTGATCGAGATTTCCATGCTCATGCCCTCGTCCGGCTGCACCTGGATCACCAGCCGGTTCCGCGGCAGGCGGCTCTGGACGTCGGTCTCGCGAAACTGCGCGAAGGGCACCGGCTGGAAGGTGATGACGATCTCGGTGTCGCGCGCCGTCAGCGCCTTGCCGGTCCTGAGGTAGAAGGGCACACCCGCCCAGCGCCAGGTATCGGCATAGAGCTTCAGCGCCACATAGGTCTCGGTCCGGCTGTCGGGCGAAACGTCCTTGCTATCGCGATAGGCCGGAAGCGCAGCACCGTTGAGCGGGCCGGCGGCATAGGCGCCGCGAACGCCATGTGTCTTTGCCTCCTCGGGCGTATAGATGCGCAGCGCCTTCAACACCTTGCTCTTCTCGTTGCGGATCGCTTCGGCATCGAAGCTGTTCGGCGGTTCCATGGCGATCATCGCCAGGAGCTGGAACAGATGGTTCGGCACCATGTCGCGCAGCGCGCCGGTCGCATCGTAGAATTTGCCGCGGCTGCCGACATCGACGATCTCGGCGGCAGTGATCTGCACATGGTCGATGTAGCGGCTGTTCCACAAAGACTCGATCATCATATTGGCAAAACGCGCCGTCATCAGGTTCTGCACCGTCTCCTTGCCGAGGAAATGGTCGAGCCGGTAGACTTGGCTTTCCGCGATCTGGGCGAGGATTTGCGCATTGAGCGCCTTGGCGGAGGCGAGATCGGTACCGAATGGCTTTTCGATGGCGACGCGACGGAAGGTGCCGTCCTTTTCATCGGTCAGGCCATGGGCGGCGAGCTTTTCGACGATCGAGCCGAAAAAGGATGGCGGCACCGCCAGATAGAAGGCGGCATTGGCATCCGGCCCCAGCCGCTTGCCGATCTCGGTGAAAATTTCGACCTTGGTGAAATCGCCCGCCATATAGGAAATGCGCCGGCGCAGGCTTTGCCAGGCCTCGTCTTTCACCGTCGGCTGTTCGCCACTGAGATGATTGAGAAATTCGTCGAGCCGCCCGCGCAGAAACGCGTCGTCGCCCGGTTCGATGCCGACGCCGAGAATATGAAGATCGTCGCCGACGAGGCGCTCACGCGTCAGGTTGATGATCGCCGGCACCAGCAGGCGGCGCGTCAGGTCTCCCGTGGCGCCGAAGATGACGAGGGTGACCGGCGGGGTAGGGGCAGCGTTCATGTGTGTCATCTCCTGAGATTTTCCGGCCGACTATAATCCGCATCGGTTTCGCCGCAACATATGCGGGCGGGGATAACAGGCATTTGACATTATCTGAGGCGGCCTGGGTGCCGAGGCTCCTCATTCGGCTGCATGAAGACCCATGAAGACCCCACAAGAGGGAGGGACTAAGCTGTGGTCCCTGGCGGTGACCAAAACGAGAAGTCTTGCTGGCTGTTACCGTTCTGCGGATTGCTGCGATGGAGGTTATGTGAAGCGGTGCGGCATTTCAGCCCTTCCCCCTTGTGGGGAGGGGTCTGGGCTGCGGTCAGAACCGGAGAGCAGTGATTAGCCTCCGGTTATCCCTTCACCGCCACCATGAAAATCCGCGGAAACCGCAGCAGCACCCGCCCATCCGACATCTTCGGATAGGCCTTTTCCACCCGCGCGAGATAATCCGTCAGGAAGGCCTGGCGATGCTTTTCGCCGGCATGGGTGAGATAGGGCATCAGCCCGGTGCCCTTCACCCATTCGACGATCGCCGCGCCATCCGCCATCGGATGATTGTAGATGGTGTGCCAGATATCGACGCGCGCGGCTTTGGCGATCAGCCTGGAATAATAGGCCGAAGGCGGGGCCAACGCCTGGCGGCGCACGCTCTTTTCCTCGAAGGCGGCCTTCCAGGCCCCCGCATGCGCCGTCTCCTCCATCATCAGATGCGAGGGTTCGCCAAGATTGTCGGGCATCTGCACCGCCAGCACGCCGCCTGCGGAAAGCCCGTCCATCAGCCGGTCGAAAATATCGAGATGATCGGGCAGCCATTGGAAGACCGCATTGGCAAACAGCAGGTCGGCCGGCTCCGTCGGCTGCCAGCTGCCGAGATCGGCTTCGACGAAGGCCGTGCCTGGAAGCCGCTTGCGGGCCGCCTCCAGCATGTTCATGTCGCTATCGAGACCGGAGACGCCGTCGGCCCCATAGCGCTCGATGATCAGTTCTGTCGAATTGCCCGGCCCGCAACCGAGGTCGACAGCGCGGCGAAGGCTTTGCAAAGGCACCTGCGCCAGAAGATCGCGCGCCGGTCGTGTGCGCTCATCCTCGAATTTCACATATTGATGGGCGGACCATGCCATGGGCGGTACCTCCTGATGTTGTGGCCGTCGAGCTTGACGATCTTATAGGCGATGCAAGCGCCCGCCGACCTTCACTCCGCAGACACAAGTATTTTGTCCACGCGCCTTCCGTCGAGATCGACGACTTCGAAGCGCCATCCGCCTCTCGTGAAGCTCTCACCCAGCTCCGGCAGATGTTTCAACTCTTCCAACACCAGGCCAGCCACGGTCTGATATTCGAGATCGTCATCGAGCTTGAGATTCAAGAACTCGGCGAATTCGTCGATCGGCGTCCAGCCGGACACCAGGTACGAACCGTCGTCTCGACGAGCGATGGCCTGCTCGTCGATAGGTCCCTCCTGGAGCGCCCCCATGATCGCTTCCAAAATGTCACCCGACGAGACAATCCCCTCGAAATGGCCGTACTCGTCAAAAACCAGCACCATGTGGACTGGCGATTTCCTGATGGCTTCAATCACATTGATCGCCGTTGAAAGGTCTGAAACCACCGGGACGTCTTGCGTCAGAGCCTTGATATCGGCAGTGCCGTGTTCCGACATCGAGTCGTAAAAGTCCTTGACCGGAAGGATGCCGATCACCTCGTCCGAACTGCCTTTCCGAACCGGCAGCCGAGACCGTTTCGTCCGGTGCAACTGAGTTCGAATTTCATCAAGGCTGTCGTCGATATCGATAATTTCGACGTCTCGTCGCGGCGTCATAAGCGCTCGGGCGGTGCGGTCCGCCAGGCGCATAACGCCGGATATCATCGCGGACTCTTCGCTTTCGATAACGCCGGCCGACTGCGCCTCGGCCAGAACAGTTTTGATCTCTTCGTCAGAGACGTTATCGCCACCTTTTCCGGCTTGGCCCAAGAGCTTGAGCACAAGATTTCCGGAGGCGTTCAGAAGCCACACGAGCGGCAGCGCGATTTTTGAAAGCACCGCCATAGCCGGTGCGACCTTCGCTGCAACGGCTTCGGGTTCTCGCAACGCGATCTGCTTTGGAACAAGTTCGCCGACAATCAAAGAAAGATAGGTGATTGCCACGACGACTGAACCGACGCCAATCGCGTCGGCGACCGTCGATGACATTCCCTGTGTCTCCAGCCATCCGGTCAAGCGGCTGCCGAGCGTGGCCCCTGAGAAGGCGCCCGAGAGAACACCGACCAGTGTGATGCCAATCTGAACCGTAGAGAGAAAACGACCGGGGTTTTCGGCAAGTTTGATTGCTTGCGCTGCACCCTTGCTCCCATGGTCAGAGAGAACCTTGAGGCGGGCTGTTCGAGAAGACACAACAGCCAACTCCGACATGGCGAGCACACCATTGACGATGGTGAGAAACGCCACAATTCCAATTTCCAGAAACACAGGGACCCTATTCGTTGAGGTTTCAATGCCGCATCGACAAGGCGACGCAGCGAGGTGTTCGACGAGGCGCTACATACGCGTCGCCCATCGTCATTCCGTCGTCGTATTACATCAGTGTCGCTTCCATCGGTCCTCAGAATTCCGTGAGGCGGCAAGCCCGACCCGGGTGGAAGGGTCGGAAATGCGGTCGAAAAACATCCGTGATTCGGCAAGAGCCGGCTATGCGGCGGCGCGTCGTTCGCAATGATCTGGAAGCAGGCCGCTCTCTGCGGGATGTACCCTGGGCGGGGCGGACACGAAGCCGCCTACAGTGGTCGCCAGCTTCCTCGGCCGGAAGATCTCGGCTGGAACGGGCGGAACTTGTACTGGATGGGTCGCTGTCAGGCATGTCGCAATTTTGGCGGTGAAACGGTGCCGGCGCAAGAGGCACCGGGCAAAAATCCTCATAGCCTACTGATGTGACAGTTTTGAAAACGGCGGCAGTACCGCGTTCTGATTGAAGGTTTTAAAAGTATTGTTCGTGTTTCCGCATGATGCCGAAAGCCGCTCGAAGCGGCCCGGCATCACGCGCTCGCGCCATCAAGCCGCCAGAATGGTGATCCCGTAAGCATTGGCCGCCGCGGTCATGCGGGCGATGGTCTCAGGCGAGGGGGCTTTCAGCGGCTCGGTCGTGCCTTCCGCTTCGATGAATTCGGCCATGTCGCGATCGACGATCGCGGAAAAGACAGCCGGGGCTGTCCCGCGGTTGGAATAGCCGTGCACCATGAAGGGCGGAATGGTGACGATATCGCCCGCGCCGGCCTCGATCTCTTCGGGGCCGTCGTCGGTGAGCCGCCAGATCGTCAAACGTCCCGCGAGGATGCGAAACACTTCCGGGCTCGCATGCGCGTGTTTCGGGGTGCGGCTGCCGGGCGGCACGGTGACGTCGAAGATGTTGAGCCAGGTTCCGCGGATACGGACCTGTCGCTCGATCCGGTCGCCGAGGACGAAAAAGCGCTTCGCGCCTTCGCCGGCAGGCATTGTCACAAATGAGTTGGACATCATGTCCCTTTCTTTTTTCGGGCTTTTCTCCCGGGGCTTTTTCTTGCGGGCGCAGCCGTTAGACCTTTGCACCGCCTTTGACAACAGCCTTGTTACCGAAGGCACCGTCGCCACATAGCTCGGGCATGGGACATGCCTCACGAAGCTGAGAGGCTGATATCGGTGCGACGGATCTATTTCGCAAGGTCCGCCAGCGCTGTGCCAGCCGTGCGGAAATGACAGGGCTGCGGCGTTTCGAAAGGCTCCGCGCCTGTAATACCGCCGACACAGAAGGGGCGCATAGAACGCGGCGGCTGTTCCGGCCGTCCCTTCACGCCGTCACGGCGTCATCGATGGAGCGCATCCATGTCTTCTCTTCCCGTCGTCGGCGCCGCCATGACGCTCGTTGAGCTCGAGCTTCACCGAAGCTGGCTCTTCGAAAAGTCCCGCGATCTCGAATTGCAGAGTTTCGTCGATGCCGAGGTTCTGAACGGCGACTGGGCGCCGCTCGCTGCGCGCGCCCGCAGGCTTCTCGACGGCCATACCGGCCGCCTCGGCATTCACGGCCCGTTCTGGGGTTTTACCATCGCCTCGGAAGATCCGGATATCCGCGCTGTCGTCACCCGGCGGCTGCTGCAGGGCCTCGACGTCTGCACCGCCATCGGCGCGACGCAGATGGTCGTCCACAGCCCTTACACCTCGTGGTCTTACAACAATCTCGACAACAATGACGGTGCCCGAGGGGATCTGGTCGAGCGCGTGCATCTGACGCTGCGTGACGCCGTCAGACGCGCCGAGGATATCGGCTGCACCATGGTCATCGAAAACATCGAGGACAAGGATCCCAGCATCCGCGTGGCGCTGGCCGAAAGCTTCAATTCGCCCGCCGTCGCCGTCTCGATCGATACCGGCCACGCCCATTATGCCCATGGTTATACCGGCGCGCCGCCTGTGGATTATTACGTCAAGGCCGCCGGCAACCGCCTGCAGCATGTCCATCTGCAGGATGCCGACGGCTATGCCGACCGCCACTGGAGCCTCGGTGAAGGCTCGATCCACTGGCACGCCGTCTTCGCAGCCCTCGCCAAGCTCGAAAGCAATCCGCGCCTGATCATCGAGATCAAGGACAAGTCGAAGATCCCGGCTTCCGCGGCCTATCTCGCCTCGATCGGCTTGGCCGAATAGGGTTCGTTGTCCGCCCATTCCCTCTTCTCCCCAGCGGGGAGAAGGTGGCCCGAAGGGTCGGATGAGGGGGCCGCACGGCACGCCATTCATGATTGCCCTTCGCATCCGCTCCGTGCATTCGCGGCTTCGCCGCTCACCCCCTCATCTGCCTGCCGGCATCTTCTCCCCGTTGGGCAGAAGGCAATCGTGGCGGCACCTTACTCCCTCCTGTGCTTGCCACAGGCGAGAGGGTGGAATTCCCTCATGAAAACCGGGTGATCACACTGATCCCCGTCGCCTCTGCCTTGTCGAGCGCCATCAGCGCCGGCACGGCCTCCTCCAGGCTGACCCGACGTCCGATCAGCTTCTGCGGCGCGATCTTGCCGGCGGCGAGCATCGACAGCATGGCGTCGTAGCGCCAGGCCTGCATGCCGTGGCTGCCGTAGATCTCCAATTCGTGGCCGATCACCTGCGCCATCGGAATCTGCGGCGTGGCATGTTCGCCGAGCATCAGCCCCACCTGCACATGCCGGCCGCGCCGGCGAAGATTCTTGATCGAGTTGAAACAGGTGGCGGGATGGCCGAGCGCGTCGATCGAGACATGCGCGCCACCCTTGGTGATCTCGCGCACCGCCTCCGCCACGTCGGCGACGCCTGAGGCATCGACCGTTGCCACTGCCCCGCATTCTCTGGCGAAGGCAAGTTTCTCCTCGGAGATATCGATGCCGATCGCATTCGCCCCGAGTGCGGTGGCGATCATGATCGCCGACAGGCCGACGCCGCCGCAGCCATGCACGGCGATCCATTCGCCGGGTCCGGTCCTCGCCTGGTCGGCGACGGCTCGAAACGAGGTGGCGAAGCGGCAGCCGAGGCTTGCCGCCGTCGCATCGTCGATCGTATCGGGCAGATGCACCAGATTGGTGTCGGCATAATCGATCGCCACATATTCGGCGAACGATCCCCAATGGGTGAAGCCCGGCTGGAACTGGTTGGGGCAGACCTGCTGGTTGCCGGAATGGCATTCGCTGCAATGGCCGCAGCCGGAAACGAACGGCACGGTCACCCGGTCGCCCATCTTGAAACGCATCACGCCGCGGCCGGTGGCGACGATCTTTCCGGCAAGCTCGTGCCCCGGCACATGCGGCAGGCGGATATCGGGGTCGTGTCCCATCCAGCCGTGCCAATCGCTGCGGCAGAGCCCGCTGGCGCCGACCGATATGACGACGCCGTCCTCGGAAGGCGTCGGATCGGGCAGGATGCGAATCTCGGGCGCCTGTTCAAAGGCTTCGTAGAACATGGCTTTCATCGGTGTCTTCCTTGTTCAGTGATTGCGCCCATGATGCATCCGCCAAGCTGCCATTCCAACATCCATTCCCATCACTTTTGCTGATGCACCCATCGCTCAAGTCACCGTTGTCGCGCACGAAAATTGCGGCCAGGCGTCATCCTCCGGCATTTTCTTGCTTCCATGTTTCCGGTCTGGATTTATCCTTGACCCGGCTTGCCGACGGGGTTTTTGCTCAACCAGCTTTTTAGGGAGGGCAGCATGGCCGTCGATACATCACCGCGTTCAACCACCTGGACTCACGTCGACGGGGAATGGCTCCCCGGCAATCCGCCGCTGATCGGGCCGACCTCGCATGCCATGTGGCTGGGCTCGACGGTCTTCGACGGCGCCCGCTGGTTCGACGGCATTGCGCCGGATCTCGACCTGCACTGCCAGCGCATCAACCGCTCGGCGCTGGCCATGGGCCTGAAACCGGTGAAATCGGCTGAGGAAATCGCCGCACTCGCCTGGGAGGGTGTTGCCAAATTCGAGGGCGCGACGCCGATCTACATCAAGCCGATGTATTGGGGCGAACATGGTTCGCCGGGCAGCGTCGTTTCCGTCGATGCGGAATCGACCCGCTTCGCACTCTGCCTGTTCGAGGCGCCGATGGGCGGCCATGGCGGCACCAGCCTCACCGTCTCGCCCTATCGCCGCCCGTCGCCGGAAACGGCGATGACCGAGGCGAAGACCGGCTCGCTCTATCCGAACAGCGGCCGGATGATCGCCGAGGCCCGCAGCCGCGGCTTCGACAATGCGCTGGTGCGCGATCTCAACGGCAACGTCGTCGAGACCGCCTCCTCGAATGTCTTCCTGTTGCGTGACGGCGTCGTGATGACGCCGGCCGCCAACCGCACCTTCCTGGCCGGCATCACTCGCGCCCGAGTCATGGGCCTTTTGCGCAAGGCCGGTTTCGACGTCGTCGAAGCAACGCTGTCGGTCGAGGACTTCCTCGCAGCCGACGAAATCTTCACCACCGGCAACTATTCCAAAGTCGTCGGCGTCACCCGCCTCGACAGCCGCGATTTTCAGGAAGGCCCGGTCACCCGCAAGGCGCTGGACCTCTACATGGACTGGGCCCACGGACGAAGCGAGAGTGAAGAGTGAGAAGCCGCTGCAATCGATCCAGTCAATCGATTGCAGCGACGAACGCCCGAAGCGCAAGCGAAGGGCTGGCGCTATCCCGCCGGCAAATCCCAGCCTGCGTCCACCCCCCCTCTGCCCTGCCGGGCATCTCCCCCACAGGTGGGGAGATCGGCAGGAGGTCATGCCTCGCTCTAAAATGACGACGTCTGTAAGGCCCGTTGTCTGGGGAAACCATCGCCCCATCCGATCTCTCCCCTTGTGGGGAGATGCCCGGCAGGGCGGAGGGGGTGCCATCGACCCCCGAGCCCATTCTAAAAAAATGTGAGAGCAGGCCTGCTTCAGGCCCTCACGTCATCCACTTCCGATGCTCCGCAAATCTCTCCGCCAACAGATCGATGAACAGCCGGACCTTGGTCGGCAGGTGGCTGCGGTTGGGGTAGACGGCGTTGATGTTGAATTCCACCGGCCGGTAGTCAGGCATGATCTTCACCAGCCGCCCTTCGGCGATGTCGTCGAACACCACGAAGCTCGGCGCCAGGAAGATGCCCTGCCCATTCAGCGTCAGGAAACGCAGCATTTCGGCGCTGTTGGAGACGACGTTGCCGCCGATCTTGACACTCTCCTGCTTACCCTCGCCATCCTCGAAGCGCCATTCGTCGCCATAGGGGTAATAGGCATATTGCAGGCAATTGTGATCGGCGACCTCGGCCGGGCTTTTCGGCATCGGGTGGCTCTCGAAATAGGCCGGCGAGCAGACCAGCATATGGCGCCAAGGCGTCAGCTTGCGGGCGACCAGCGACGAATCCGGCGGCGGCACGGTGCGCATCACCAGGTCGTAGCCGTCTTCGATCATGTCGACCATCCGCTCGCCGACGCTGAAATCGAGCGCGATCGACGGGTAAAGCTCCATATATTCGCTGACGACAGGCAGCAGGAACCGCACGATGGCGCTGCTGGTATAGACCTTCAGCGTGCCGCGCGGCGTCGTGTTCAGCGCCCCAGCCGTCCGATCCGCCTCGTCGAGTTCGGCGAGGATCTGCGACGAGCGCTCATAGTAATATTTGCCGGTTTCCGTCAGGCTGACCTTGCGTGTCGTGCGGTTGAGCAGCCTGACGCCGAGCCGGTCCTCCAGCGATTGCACGTGATTGCCGACCATGGTCACGGACATGTTGAGCCGGCGCGCGGCAGCGGAAAACCCGCCGCATTCCACCACGCGGCCAAAGACGGCGAGGCTTGTCAGTCGATCCATATTGTCTCCGGATTATCCGCTGAGAGTTGATGATCCTTCCCGATATAAGCAGATTATCAGAATGATTGGCAGGGTGCATTTTCCTTCGCATCGAACAGGGCCCCGCAGAGACGGGGCGACAGACGAAGGAGAAGGACGATGGTCGAGTTACCCCGCAAGGATGTTTTCGAAACTGCCGGACAGGCCGAGTTGATCTTGGCTGACGAAACCGCCCGGGCGCCCGTCGCCGAGGCGGCTCCCATGCCGGTCGCCGAAGCGCCGGTTTCCGACGCTCCCAAAAAGGCCGGCCGCGCGATATTCAAGCGCGCCGTCGTTGCCGCCGCGCTGCTTGCCGGCGTCGCCTTATCAGGCGATTTCGGCTACCGCTACTGGACGGTCGGCCGCTTCATCGAATCCACAGACGATGCCTATGTGAAGGCCGATTACACCACCGTCGCCCCGAAGGTCGCCGGCTATATCAGGCAGGTTCTGGTCAACGACAACGACGCGGTCAAGGCAGGCCAGGTTCTTGCCAGCATCGACGATCGTGATTTCCAGGCCGCACTTTCCCAGGCGAGAGCCAATCTGAAGGCGGCCGAAGCCGCCATCACCAATATCGATGCCCAGATCGCCCTGCAGCAGTCGGTCATCGGGCAGGCGAGCGCGACGATCGATGCTTCGCAGGCCTCGCTGGATTTTGCCGTCTCCGACGCCGCCCGCTCGGCCCGCCTCATCAGCAATGGCGCCGGCACCCAGTCGCGCGCCGAACAGACCCAGTCGGCCCGCGACCAGGCAGCTGCCGCCGTCGAGCGCGACCGGGCGGCGCTCGTTGCGGCGGAGAACAAGGTGCCGGTGCTCCAGAGCCAGCGCGAACAGACGGTCGCCGAGCGCGACCGGGCAGCTGCGGCGGCCCAGCAGGCCGAACTCAATCTGTCCTATACTGATATCGTCGCCGCCGTCGACGGCACGGTCGGCGCCCGGTCGATCCGTGTCGGCCAGTATGTCACCTCGGGCACGCAGCTGATGGCGGTGGTGCCGCTGCATGCCGTCTATGTCGTCGCCAATTTCAAGGAAACGCAGCTGACCTATGTCCGTCCCGGCCAGTCGGTCGAGATCAAGGTCGACAGCTTTCCCGATATATCGATCAAAGGTCATGTCGACAGCGTTTCGCCGGCAAGCGGCCTGGAATTCTCGCTGCTGCCACCGGACAATGCCACCGGCAACTTCACCAAGATCGTCCAGCGCATCCCGGTCAAGATCGTCATCGACGACCAGGCGCTGAGCGGCCTGTTGCGCTCCGGCATGTCGGTCGAGCCCGAAATCGATACCAAGGCTGCCCAGAGCGGGGCTGTTCAGGCGTCCAAGGCAGCCGAGGGGGGATTATCCAGCCACGCTGGATGATCCTTCTCCAAATTCCCGAATTATCACCCGAACCTCGTCATGAGACAGTTTTCCGCAAGAGCCGGAAGGAGATACGTCATGGCCACTCTTCAGATCGCCGCCAACAGCAATTCGCGCAAGCCCGCCGCTGCAGCGCCCGTGCCCGCAGCCCTGAGCCCGCTTCGCATGTGGACGGCCGTTGTCGGCTCGACGCTCGGCGCCTTCATGGCGGTGCTCAACATCCAGATCGTCAATGCCTCGCTTGCCGATATTCAGGGCGCCATCGGCGCCGGCAGCGATGACGGCGGCTGGATCTCGACCTCCTATCTGATTGCCGAGATCGTCGTCATCCCCTTGAGCGCCTGGCTGGCGCGGGTCTTTTCCCTGCGCAACTATCTGCTTGTCAACGCCATCCTCTTCCTGATCTTCTCCATCGCCTGCGCCTTTGCGGCCAACCTGCAGCAGATGATCATCCTGCGCGCCATTCAGGGCTTTTCCGGCGGCGTGCTGATCCCGATGGCCTTCACCATCATCATCACGCTGCTGCCCAAGGCCAAGCAGCCGATCGGCCTTGCCCTCTTTGCCCTGTCGGCCACCTTCGCGCCGGCGATCGGCCCGACGATCGGCGGTTACCTCACCGAGAACTGGGGCTGGGAATATATCTTCTACGTCAACCTGGTGCCGGGCGCGCTGATGGTCGCCATGCTGTGGGCCTCGCTCGACCGGGCGCCGATGAACCTGAAGCTGCTTGCCAAGGGTGACTGGCCCGGCATCGCCACCATGGCGATCGGGCTCGCAGCCCTGCAGACCGTGCTGGAAGAAGGCAACAAGGAAGACTGGTTCGGCTCCGATTTCATCCTCCGCCTGTCGGTTATCGCCGCCGTGTCGCTGACCCTGTTCATCGTCATCGAGCTAAGGGCGGCCCATCCGCTCCTCAACCTGCGCCTGCTGCTGCGCCGCAACTTCGGCTTCGGCATCGTCGCCAACTTCCTGCTCGGCATCGCGCTCTATGGTTCGGTCTTCGTGCTGCCGATCTATCTGACCCGCATCCAGGGCTATAATTCCGAGCAGATCGGCATGGTGCTCGCCTGGACAGGCATCCCGCAGCTGCTGCTGATCCCGCTGGTGCCGCAGCTGATGAAACGGTTCGACGTTCGGCTGCTGATCATCGTCGGCTTTGCCCTCTTTGCCGCCTCGAACTTCATGAACGTGCATATGACCGGCGACTATGCGAGCGACCAGCTGTTCTGGCCGAATATCGTCCGCGCCATCGGCCAGGCGCTGGTCTTCACCCCGCTCTCGGCGATCGCCACATCAGGCATCGAACAGGAGAATGCCGGTTCGGCTTCGGCGCTCTTCAACATGATGCGCAATCTCGGCGGCGCCGTCGGCATCGCCTCGCTGCAGACCTTCCTGTCGAAGCGCGAACAGTTCCACTCGAACATTCTGACCAACTCGGTCTCGGTCTTCGAGGAAGCCACCCGCGATCGTATCGCCAGGCTCACCGGCTACTTCATGAGCCACGGCGTCAGCGACCAGGCGCTCGCCGGCCACAAGGCCGTCGTCGCCATCGCGCTCAAAATACGCAAGCAGGCCAATATCATGGCCTTCAGCGACACCTTCTTCCTGCTCGGCGTCGCCCTCGTCGTCGCCCTGGTTGCAAGCCTGCTGCTCAGGAAACCCGGTCAGCTCTCAGGTGGCGGTGCTCACTAACCCCGCGCGCCCTTAAGGAGGACAACGCCATGATATCAGCGATCCATGCTCCCGATCTCGATCGGTTTCAGCCAAAGGCCGCCGGCCATGCCGTCAGCGCCGGGGCGCTGCTCTCGATCATCGAGTGGCTTTCCGGCGATGAGTGCCATGCGCTCGACGAAGCGGGCCTCGTCTCCGGCCTCGGCCGCAGGCTTCAGGCGCTCGGCCTGCCGGTCGACCGGTTGACCCTGCATCTGATGACGCTGCATCCCGAGTTCATCGGCCGCACCATCGCCTGGGCGCCGGGCGAGCCGGTCGAGATCCACGACCGGGAACACGGCGCGCGGGTCGCCATCGCCAATACACCGCTGCGCAAGGTCATGGAAACCCGCGAACCGCTGGTCGTCGATACAAGAGACAGCGTGCATGGCCGCTGGCAGCATATCGATGTTTTCGCCGATCGCGGCCTGATGCAGCTTGTCATCGCGCCGCTCTGCAATGTCGACGGTCCGGTTAGTGCCGCCGTCTTCGGCACCAGGCGACCGGGCGGCTTCACCGCCTCGGAGCGGCAGCTGATAGAGCGCATCCTGCCGGCGCTGCGCAACACCAGCGAGCTGCGCATCCTTCGCCAGGTCGAGCTCAGCCTGCTCGATACCTATATCGGCCCGCTGACGGCCAGCCGCATTCTTGCCGGCCGCATCCGCCGCGACGAGATCGAATCGATGGAGGCGGCCCTGCTGCTCTGCGATCTGCGCGGCTTTACCGAACTGTCGAATCGGCTGCCCGGCAGCACCGTGCTCGGCCTGCTCAACGCCTATTTCGACAGGATCGTGCCGGCCATCACCCGCGAGGGCGGCGAACTGCTGAAATTCATGGGTGATGCCGTGCTCGCCTTTTTCCCGGGTTGCGACGCGGCCAATTCCTGCGGCGCCGCTCTTGCCGCGGCCCGTGCCATCCTCAATGAGATCGACCATTTCCAGTATGAGGGCATCGCCGTAAAGGCCGGCATCGCCCTGCATTACGGTGAGGTCAGCTACGGCAATATCGGCTCCGGCCGCCGCCTCGACTTCACCCTGATCGGCCGCGACGTCAACCTGGTCAGCCGCATCCAGACCGCCTGCAGCGAGTTGGGAGAGGTTTTGCTGATGTCGGAGCCGTTCCGCCAAGAGGCGGGGGCAGGGGATGTGGTGTCCGTCGGGGCGCATGGGCTGAAGGGGTTTGCGGAGCCGGTGGAGTTGTTCACGATCGTGCGGTAGGTGTGTGGTAGGACCCCAGGGCAGAGGGGGTGCCACACCTCTCACCCTTCCGCTATCTTCCTCCCATACTGCGCCAACCCCACAACACCGAGGAAGAATCCCATGACAGTACTGTCCGACGAACAAGGCGAGATTATCCGCGAGTTGGGCGTCGCCGCCGATATCGATCCCGATCACGAGATCGAGCGGCGAACCGATTTCCTCAAGGATTATCTCGTGGCCTCGGGCCTGCGCGGCTATGTCCTCGGCATCAGCGGCGGCGTCGATTCGCTGACGGCGGCGCTGATCGCCCAGAAGGCCGTGCGCGAGCTGCGTGACAGCGGCCATAAGGCCGAGTTCATTGCCGTGCGCCTTCCCTATGGTGTCCAGGCGGACGAGGCCGATGCGGAGAGGGCGCTTGCCACGATCGGCGCCGATCGTTCGATGGTGGTCAACATCAAAGAGCCGGCCGATGCGATGCTTGCCGCGGCCCGCAGCGGCGGCCTTGCTCTTGCCGATGCCGGTCGCCAGGATTTCATTCTCGGCAACATCAAGGCCCGTCAGCGCATGATCGCCCAGTTCGCCCTTGCCGGCGCGCTCGGCAGTCTCGTCATCGGCACCGATCATGCCGCCGAGGCGGTCATGGGCTTTTTCACCAAGTTCGGTGATGGCGCAGCCGATATCCTGCCGCTCGCCGGCCTCAACAAGCGCCGGGTGCGCCTGCTGGCAAAGCGGCTCGGCGCGCCGGATGAGCTGGTGTTCAAAGTGCCGACCGCCGATCTCGAGGACCAGCGGCCGTTGCGCCCCGACGAGGAGGCCTATGGCGTCAGCTATGACGAGATCGACGATTTTCTAGAGGGCAAGCCGGTCGGCGAGATCGCCCGCCGCCGCATCCTCGCCGCCTATCGCGCAACCGCCCACAAGCGCGCTCTGCCGGTTGCCGTCAACGCGCTGTGAGGGCGGGCCCCCGCCGGCAAGCCCCATCCGGGAGATTGACACGGCATGCACTCTATAGGCTGTCATCGTCTGGCGCATTGTCATCTCCTGTCGTTGGGGAGCCGGCTCTTCGGCTTTCACGGGAGGCAAGATGCGGTCGGCGCAGCCTTTCGATATTCCGGGAAGTTCGGGAAGGATCATCCGGCGCCGGCGGATAATCGCCGGCGCCGGCAATGCCGTCAATTGCCTTTCACGTAGCCGAGCGCCTCGATGATCCTGCCGTCCGTCACCCGCATCAGGTTGACGCCGCGCACCGATTGCCCTTCGTTCTCTCCCCAGCAGAAGCGCCAGAGGAGGATACCGCGTTCGCCGGTGACGATCATGTCCTCGGAAACGAACCAGGTGCCGGGGGTGGTTGCGATCCCGCTCCAGAGTTCGATGCAGGCCGCCCGCCCGACATGGCGGGATCCGTTCGGCGCCGGCTGCGTGTTCTCGACGATGCAGTCTTCGCCGACAAGTTCATCGAGTGCTGCGGGATTGTGCGACAGGAACACATTGTTGAACCGCCGCAGGATCGTCTCGGTCGAAGCCGCGTTCATGGCCGCACCGGCGAGCCCGTTCGCCCCGACGAGGCGACATAGGCATGCGGCGCGAAATAGACGCCGTCGGCATCGAAGGCTTCGAGATCTTCGGCCTGCATCGCCTCGCGCACCTTCGGGCGTTCCGCCACGCGGCCGAGGAAGCCAAGCAGCGCCGGCCATTTTCTGAGATCGACATCGATCCAGGGCGACCAGTTCAGGCAGACGAAGAGATAGGCGTCCGCCACCGTGAAGGCATCGCCGGTGAGATAGGGTCCGGCAATGCGGCCGTTCAGCCAGGCGAGCCGCTTTGAGATTAGCGCGCGGATCTCCGCATGGACGCTGGCATAAAGCGGGTTGAACAGCATTACCATCGGCTTGTGCAGTTCGGCGGTGATGAAATTCAGATAGGATTGCACCTCGTTGCGGCTGATATTGCCGACCTCGGGCAGCATGGCTGATCCCTGCGGCACGCTGTCGGCGAGGAATTGCACGATCGCCGGCCCCTCGGTCAGCACTTTGCCGTCGTCGAGCAGCAGCGCCGGGACATAACCGTTGCCGTTGATCGAAAGGTAGTCCTGCCCGTCGCTCGTTCTGTTGGTTTGCCGGTCGACCTCGACCAGTTCGATATCGAGCCCCAGCTCCCGGCAGACGATATGCGGCGACAGCGAGCAGGCAGCGGCGTTCATATAGAGTTTCATGGCGATTTCCTCTCTCAGTTCCTCTCTTGGCGCAGCCGGTCGATGCCGGCTGTTCATGCCATTGAACATTTGTACTGTTTCGCATAAAATAACGTTCGTCAAGAATTTAATGCGAAACGGTACAAAATATGAAGGATGAAAAGAAGCGCGGCCGCCCGAGGGGTTTCGACGCCAAGGCCGCACTCGCCAAGGCGCGGGATGTCTTCTGGGACAGGGGCTTTACCGCCGCCTCGCTCGACAATCTGAGTGCCGCGACCAAGCTCAATCGTCCGAGCCTCTATGGCGCCTTCGGCGACAAGGAGGATCTCTATCTCGATACGCTGGAGGGTTACCGGCAGGACGGCATGGATGCGCTGGCTGAGGCGCTCGATCCGTCACTTCAGCTGCGCGACAATCTCGCACGCGTCTATGCCGGCGCGTTGGCGGTGTATCTGCATGGTGAAACCGCCGCGCGCGGCTGTCTCCTGATCGGCACGGCAACGGTCGAGGCGGTCGAGCATGAGCGGGTCCGCGAGGTGCTTGGCCGCAGCCTCAGCGATTTCGACGGCGAGATCGAAAAGCGCATGCGCCTTGCGGTTCAAAGCGGCGAGCTTCCGCAAGGCGCCGATCCGCAGATGCTGGCAATGCTCGCCTCCGCCGTCATGCATTCACTCGCAGTCCGCGCCCGCGCCGGCGACAGCCGCGAGACGCTGGAAGCGATCGCCAGCTCAGGCGTCGAGCTGATCTGCGGGAGCGTCCAGCGAAGCTGACTGGGGGTCCGTCTCGGCATCCCGCGGCCGCACCATCCAGGCATAGGCAGCACCGCCGAGAAGCAGCACCGAGGTGCCGAGGAAAACCGCCCGCATGCCGATATGGCCGCCGACAAAGCCGCCGAGGACCGGACCGGCCACCTGGCCGATATATTGCGAGGAGATGGAAAGCCCGAGAATGCTGCCGGCCGCGCTATCCGGCACGCTGTGGCGGATGACGGCGGCGATGCAGGGCAGGAGCCCGCCGAGTGCTGCGCCCATCAGGAAACGCAGGACGATCAGCTGCCAGGAACTGGTGACGAAGGCCTGCGGGATCAGCAGCAGTCCGGCGACGGCGAGCGCGCCTGAAATCACCGGCCAATGGCCGATCCGGTCGGCAAGCTTGCCGAGCCGCGAGGCGGAAAGAATGCTGCCGAGGGCGGCGGCCGACATGACGATGCCCGAAATCATCGTGACTTGGTCCGCGACCGGCACGATCTGCGCGACATAAACGGTGATGATCGGCTCGATCGACATATTGGCGAACATCAACAGCATGCCGGTTGCCAGCATGGCGATGACAGGCCGTTTGTCGCCGATGGATTTCCAGCCGCCGCTGGCCTTGGCCGCCTGTTTGCGGGCCGGCGACTTCTCCTCCTTGATCAGCAGGATCGTGGCGAGAAAGGCGAGGAAGATCATGCCGCCGGCCGCCAGAAACGTGGCGCGGATGCCGATGACCGGCGGCAGCGCCCCGCCAATCAGCGGCCCGACGAGATTGCCGGCCATGATGCCGGAAGAGAGAACGCCGAGCGCCCAGGCCGAGCGGTCCTTCGGCGTCTGCGTCGCCACCAGCACCATCGAGCCGGAGGCATAACCGCCAGCAAGGCCGACGAAGAGGCGCAGCGCCACCAGCTGCCAGACATTACCGGCCATGCCCATCAGCGAGATCGCCACCGTCATGCCGAGGCTGGCGCGCACCAGCATCAGCTTGCGACCGTAAATATCACCGAGCCGTCCCCAGATCGGCGCGACGAGAGCCGCGGCCAGGAAGGTGGCACCATAGGCGATACCAGACCATTGCACGATCGCCGCATGGTCGCTGACGCCGAGTTCCTCGACATAGAGCGGCAGGAAGGGCAGCAACAGCGTCATCGCCACGATCGTCGTGAAAGAGCCGACCAGCGAGATCGCGAGGTTGCGCTTCCAGTAGATCGAGCCTGCCCTAGCGCTCGCCGCGTCCAATTGAGTATCGGTCATTCCTTGCCTCGGCGTCGATCATGAAGGCGCAGTTGCGCGGCAATCTGGATCATCTCGGATAAAAGTGTTAGATATAACTGATTGCATAACGCAATCGGATAATCGGAGGATATTGCCATGAACGATATGCGCACGAGGCAACAGACAGTCCGCGATCTCTACGCCGCCTATCTCGAAGACCGCAAGGATAAAGTCGACGCCATGCTGGCGGAAGATTTCACCTTCTCCAGTCCGCGTGACGACCATATCGACCGGGCCACGTATTTCGAGCGCTGCTGGCCGAAGGAGCCGTTCTTCCGTGCTATCCACATCGAGTTCCTGGCGGTCGACGGCGACGAGGCTGTTGTTCGCTACCGCGCCGAAAAACTCGACGGCGGCAGCTTCTGCAACATAGAAAGCCTTCGTTTCCGCGGCGACAAGATCGCCGCCGTGGAAGTCTATTTCGGCCGCAATCTCTGATCGCGGCTGGCGCGGTTTACAGGATCCGAATTGCCGACGTGACGATGATGACCATCGAGACCGCCACCATCAGCGGCCGCACCGGCAGCCGCTTGACGAGGACGGCGCCAAAGGGCGCGGCAATGACGCCGCCGATGATCAGGCCGATCGCCGAATTGAGCTCCGACCAGCCGAGCGTCAGGATGAAGGTCAGCGAAATCGTCAGCGTTACCGCGAATTCGGTGAAATTGGTCGAGCCGATCACCCGCTTCAGGTCATGGCCGCGCCCGATCAGCGTGCTGGTGACGACAGGTCCCCATCCGCCGCCGCCGATCGCATCGAGCACGCCGCCGCAAAACCCGACGGGCGGCACGGCCCAGTCGCGCACCTCGCGTTTTGCCGGTGGCCGAAAGGCCTTGTAGAGAATTAGCAAGCCGATCGCGATCAGGTAGGCCGACACGAACGGTGCGATCACCCTGCCGTCGATATTGGCCAGCAGATAGGCGCCGATCGCGCCGCCGATCATGCCGGCCGGTGCCAGCCGCCCCACCAGGCGCCAGTCGACATTGCGATGATAGGCATGCGAAATGCCCGACGCGGCCGTGGTGAACATCTCAGCCACATGCGTCATCGCGCTGGCATTGGCCGCCGGCACCCCGAAGGCAAGAAGACTCGTCGTCGACAGCACGCCGAAGGCCATGCCGAGTGCTCCGTCGACGATCTGCGCGCAGAAGCCCACCACGATGAAGAAGAAGATATCCGATGTCATGCGGTCCCCTCAGACGAACGGTAGCATCAGAATCCGCGATGCGGAAAAAATCTTAATTCAAGCGGAAAGTCCGCGCTGTTTCAGCCGAACAATTTTGAAGAAGCCGTTCGGAAAGACCGGCAGGATTTCGACGGCGGAAAAATCGCCACGCCGCTCGGCCCAGGCGAGGATACGGTGGATGCGGAAGGCGGAGGACCAGCCGATGTGACGCACCAGCGGCGCCACCGCCGCCTCGATCGCGCCCTGCAGACCGGCGCCGTCTCCAAGCTTGCTGGCCAGGATGATTTCGCCGCCCGGCCGCAGCACCCTGGCGCATTCGTCGAGCGCCCGCTCGGGCTCGGGGATCAGGGTGATGACGAAGGGCAGGCAAACCGCATCGAAAGACCTGTCGGCAAAGCTCAGCGCATGCGCATCCATCACGTCA
This sequence comes from Rhizobium sp. NZLR1, assembly GCF_017357385.1. Classification (NCBI taxonomy): domain Bacteria; kingdom Pseudomonadati; phylum Pseudomonadota; class Alphaproteobacteria; order Hyphomicrobiales; family Rhizobiaceae; genus Rhizobium; species Rhizobium sp. NZLR1. Next base: position 1,351,085 of record NZ_CP071632.1, read on the forward strand.
AGCGCCTGGACGTGCTGCAGATCCTCGCGTTTCGCCTTTTCGCGCGCCCGGGCGAGCATGTGTTCGGAAATGTCGATGCCGGTCACCCGGCAGCGGCTGGCATAGTGCCCGAGCGTCAGGCCGGTGCCGACGCCGACCTCCAGAACATCGCTGCCGGCTGCGGCGGCAAGCGCCGCCAGCTTGCGGTGGCCATCACGGAGAATGCCGCGACAGACGCGGTCATAGACCGGTGCCCAGCGCTGATAGATTTTCTGTTGATCTTCCGCGCTGCTGCGAAGCTCCGACATGCCGCACCTCCCTGAAGCCCAGGCCTCAACTCCTAAGGGTAGGTTCCGGTTCCGCTCGGATTGTGACCGAAGGCACAAAATCGCCTGGCAGGCCGACCCGCGGCTGCCTATTTTGCCGGCATGAGCCCAAGCTCTTTGGCGTCCAGCTCGCTGCCGATCTCGACGGTTTTCTTTTGTTTGTCGTAGACGCAGATCTGGGCGATCAGCCCCTTGGCGCCCTTCGGTTTCCCCGTCAGCAGGGCAAGCCCGTAATGGGAAGTGCCGAAGGGATCGACGGCGGCATTCGGATTGTCGATGGCGACAGCCGCCGTCTTGCACTTGGCCTCCACGTCAGCCGCCATCTGTTTCCAGGCCTCATCCGAGGATGCGTGCGCCGCAGCTGAGAGCAAGGGAAACGTGGCCATCGCCAGCAGCGGGATTATATTCCTGTTCATATCGGGTCTCCATTGAGGTCAATCGCGGGGAAGCGGTTTTCGGTGCGGATATCCCAAGCAATTTGCAGGCGCGATTCCATCGCGGCAACTGAGGCAAATTTTCCTCCGACGGATCGTTTTTTGATATTTCGCCGGTTGCCTCTCCCCCTTTCCCCTCCTATGTTCCGCCTCACCTGCCGATGACGCAATCTATTGCAAGGAGATCTGATATGGCTTTCGAATTGCCTGAACTTCCCTATGATTACGAAGCGCTTGCTCCCTTCATGTCGAAGGAAACGCTGGAGTTTCACCACGACAAGCACCATAAGGCCTATGTGGACAACGGCAACAAGCTTGCCGCCGAAGCCGGTCTTTCGGATCTCTCGCTCGAAGACGTGGTGAAGAAGTCGTTCGGCACCAATGCCGGCCTCTTCAACAACGCTGCCCAGCACTACAACCACATCCATTTCTGGAAGTGGATGAAGAAGGGCGGCGGCGGCAACAAGCTGCCGGGCAAGCTCGAAGCGGCCTTTACGTCCGATCTCGGCGGCTACGACAAGTTCAAGGCCGATTTCGCCACTGCCGGCGCCACCCAGTTCGGCTCCGGCTGGGCCTGGGTTTCCGTCAAGAACGGCAAGCTCGAAATCTCCAAGACCCCGAACGGCGAAAATCCGCTGGTTCACGGCGCCACCCCGATCCTCGGCGTCGACGTCTGGGAACACTCCTACTACATCGACTATCGCAACGCCCGCCCGAAATATCTCGAGGCCTTCGTCGATAGCCTGATCAACTGGGACTACGTCCTGGAACGCTACGAAGCAGCCACGAAGTAAGCGGCCCCGGACTCGCAGCCCACGGGCGGCGATGTCAGTCAGCCTCTTCGAACTTGGCACCCGGCGCCTCAAACGCCGGGTGTTTCGTTTTGAAAGACAAGCCGTCACATCCCTGTCATCGGCCGCTCCTAATCACGCCCCATGTCTTTTTCTGCTCTTCCCCTGTTCCGCTTCGGCATCATCGCCGACCCGCAATATGCGGCAATCCAGCCGCATGCGGCCATGGACCGCTATTACGCCAACAGCCTCGCCAAAGTTGCCGAGGCGATCGAGGTCTTCAACGGCGAGGAATTGAGCTTCGTCATGACGCTCGGCGATATCATCGACCGCAGCTTCGCAAGCTTCGACGATATCCTGCCGGTCTACGGCAAGCTGAGGCATGAGGCGCTCTTCCTGCTCGGCAATCACGATTTCTCGGTCTCCTCCGGCCATCTCTCCGAAATCGCCGCCCGTCTCGGCATGCCATCGCCCTATTACAGCGTCTCGCGCCACGGCTGGCGTTTCATCGTGCTCGACGGCAACGAAGTCAGCACCTTCGCGCCGCCCGAAGGCCATCCGCATCGGGCGCTGGCCGCACGGATGCTGACCGTGCTGCAGGAGCAAGGCGCCAGAAATGCCCATCGCTGGAATGCTGCGCTGAGCGACGAGCAGTTCACCTGGCTCGGCGATGAAATATCAAGCGCAGCCGCAGCCGGCGAGAAGGTGATCGTCATGAATCACTATCCCGTGCATCCTCCCGGTGAGCACGACATGTGGGATTGCGACCGCATCGTCGCGCTGCTCGCCTCGCACGACAATGTCGTCGCCTATCTCAACGGTCACAACCACGTCGGCAATTACGGCAAAGCCGGCGCCTGCCACTTCGTCAATTTCAAGGGCGTGGTCGACACCGAGACCGAAAACGCCTTCGCCATCGTCGAAGTCTACCCCGACCAGATTGAAATCCGCGGCTTCGGCCGCGAGGAGAGCCGGACGTTGGCTTTTTAGGCTGGGACGGCTGTACGGCTCTTTTGTGCTGCTCGGTTTATCCTGCGCAGGGATCGTCAGAGGTAAGCCGGGTGCGCCCTCGATGGAGCACCTAAGGCGCCAGTGCGAGTCTGGTGCAGCGCGCCCACACCCTCCGTCATCCTCGGCCTTGAGCCGAGGATCCATGCGCGCTGCTGATAGAGGCCAACGTGGATCCTCGGCTCAAGGCCGAGGATGACGGAGGAGGGATAAATGTCGGCAGTCCTTTGGCGGCGTCGAAGATGTGCCAGGCACGAAAGGCGCTTCACCAGGCTCATGACACTGACCCCTGCTCGTGGCTCAAACGCCGCCAAACGTGTTCGCACAAACGCCCGGCTATTACACAGGCACTGCCTTCTCCGTCCAGCCGCTGGTCCACAACTCCCGCAGTCGGTCGCCGTCCCCCTTGAAGAAATCCTCGCTTGCCGCGCAGTACTCCACCCGGTCGCTGCGAAAATTGCGAATCGCCTGGCGCAACTCGCACCAGGCGACGATATTGGCGGTCTGCGAATAATAGATCAGCGCGATCGGCCGGATCGTCCGTTCGCTGGCCCGACCAACCTCGTCGCGGTAGTCGAGCATCAGCTTGCGTTCGTCGCGGATCGCCCGGCGCACGATCGCAAGATCGAAGCCAGCCGGCTGGGCGATCGAGCCCCAGGCATAGAGCGCTTTGCTGTCCATTGCCTGGCGCAGCGGTGCCGGCACAGCGCCGGCAATCTTCTGGTTGACCCGGCGCGCGGCCTGCTTCAGCTCCTCGTCGGCCGTCCGTTCGAGCAGCGCCAGCGACAGCACGATCGCCTCCATCTCTTCGATCGAGAACATCAGCGGCGGCAGGTCGAAGCCCGGCCGCATGATATAGCCGATGCCGCGCCCGCCCTCGATCGGCACGCGCATCGCCTGAAGGGCGGCGATGTCGCGATAGATCGAACGCACGGTCACCTCAAGCGTCTCGGCGATAACAGCCGCCGTCATCGGTTTTCTGGCGAGCCTCAGGATCTGAATGATCTCGAAAAGCCGCGAGGCCTTGCGCATTTTGCCTCTCCCATCCCTTACGCTCCTGACAATACACTGTCAGTTGGGTTCCCGTATAGAGCCGCCTATCAGATTGAAATCAATTAGGGTCTCTGAAAACGGCCCGCAGAACTCAAGGCGGTAACTGACATGAACTACCACGAAAACCTCTGGCTTTTCTTCGTCCTTCTCTTCGGCATCATCATCGTGCCGGGCATGGACATGCTCTTAGTGCTCGCCAATTCGCTGACCGGCGGCGTCAGGCGGGGGCTCGCGGCAACCGGCGGCATCATGGCCGGCGGCGCCGTGCATTCGGCCTATGGTGCGGCCGGCGTCGGCGTGCTCGTCACCATGCTGCCGCAGCTTTTCAACGTGCTGCTTGTTGCCGGCGTCGCCTATATGATCTGGATCGGCATTTCCTTGATCCGCAGTTCGATCACCGTCGAGGCGGTCGGGCCGGGGACGGCACGCTCCGGCTGGCGCGCCTTCCGCCAGGGGGCCGTCACCTGTCTGGTCAATCCCAAAGCCTATATTTTCATGTTCGCCGTCTATCCGCAGTTCCTCAAGCCGGAATACGGCCCGGTCTGGATGCAGGGCCTGATCATGGGCGCCATGACCGTCGCCACCCAGTTCGCCATCTACGGCACGCTGGCGATGACGGCCGGCCGCAGCCGCGACCTGCTTGTCGCAAATCCCGACGTCACGGCCTTCGTCGGCCGCTTCGCCGGGCTGCTGCTGGTTGCGGTCTCCGCGCTCAGCCTCTGGCAGGGGTGGAAAAGCGCTTGAGACACCTGTACCTATCACATTGTTTTTATGATGATCCGGCAAAACGTGACTGCCCGAATGGCATGGATTTTGTCATCCTCCCGGTGCAGATTGGCCATGGCCACCTTGGCCCCAGAAAATGCAGAAGAGAAATGGAGAGGAATATGAATTGGAAAGCAGTAGCTGCCGCCGCGGCGATGGCCGGCATAGCCTTCGGTTCGGTGAGCGCCGCCGACGGCACCCATGATTCGCGCATTGCCCTGATGAAGCAGATCGGCGGGGCGGCAGGCGCCTTGGGAGCTATCGCCAAGGGCACCAAGCCCTATGACGCCGAAGCGGTGAAGGCGGCGCTGACGACGATTGCCGCAACGGCCAAGGTTTTCCCCGATCAGTTCAAGCCGGGCACGGAAACGGGCGACGAAGAAGCGAGCCCGAAGATTTGGGAAAACATGGATGATTTCAAGGCGCGCGCCGCGAAGCTCTCCGCCGATGCCGAAACCGCGCTCGCCCAGCTTCCGGCCGATGAAGCGGCTGTCGGCGCCACGGTCGACACGCTCGGCGCCAGTTGCGGCGGCTGTCACAAGGCCTATCGCCTCAAGAAGTGAGCGATAGGTCGTTTTGATCAAGAGCAATTCCAGCAAAAGTGTGCAGCGGTTTTGCGTCCGGAATTGCGTAAGCAGAAGATACCCGATCCTCGATCCGCGCTGGCTTTGCCGCCAGTGCGGGTCGTCTTATTCTCGGCGCGGGAAAAATTCGACAAAAAGGGGAGGCGGAGCATGATCCGCAGGTTCATCCGGTTGCTGCTCTGTCTGATCGGCGTCGCCGTGCTCGGCGGTGGCGCCTTCTATCTGGTGACCGCGCCCGATCCTCTGCCGGAAAGCCATTGGGCGGGTCTCGGCGCCCCGGATCCGGCCAACGGCCAGATGGTTTTCTGGGCCGGCGGCTGCGTCAGCTGTCATTCAGCCCCCGGTTCCGAAGGCGATGCCAGGCTGACGCTGTCAGGCGGGCTGGCGTTGAAGAGCCCGTTCGGCACATTCCACGTGCCGAATATCTCACCCGATGAAAAGGCCGGCATCGGCGGCTGGACGCTGGCCGAGTTCGGCAATGCGATGAAGCGGGGCGTCGGACCGGGCGGTCAGCATCTCTACCCTTCCTTTCCCTATGGCTCCTATGCCCGCATGAGCGACAAGGACGTCAACGATCTCTTCGCCTTCCTGAAAAGCCTGCCGAAGAGCGCAAACGTCGCGGCCCCGCATGAGCTGCCGTTCCCCTTCAATATCCGGTTGGCGCTCGGCGGCTGGAAATTTCTCTATTTCAACGACCAGCAGCGCGTCGCCCTGGCAAAGAGCGACGACAAGATCAAGCGCGGCCAATATCTCGTCGAAGGTCCCGGCCATTGCGGCGAATGCCATACGCCGCGCGATGCGCTCGGCGGCTTCCAGGCAGATCAGTGGCTCGCCGGCGCCCCCAATCCGGAAGGCAAGGGCCGCATACCTGATATCACCCCGGCCTCCAAGAGCATCGGCGGCTGGAGCGAGGCCGATATCGCCAGCTACCTTGAAACCGGCTTCACGCCCGATTTCGATACCGCCGGCGGCTCGATGGTCGATGTGCAGCAGAACATTGCCCGTCTGCCGCCCGCCGACCGCGAGGCGATCGCCGCCTATCTGAAGGCCGTGCCGGGCCGTTAGAGCATGTCGCTGTTTAAGCGATCGACTGCATATAGCGCATGCCGGTCACCGGACGCGGGGTGAAATCCATCTGTTCGTAGAAGCGGTGCGCCAGCACGTTTCCGGTCGCGGCGCTGACGGAGAGGTAGCCGCAGCCGGCATTGCGCGCGGTCTCGCGGGCCCGGTCGACGAGCAGCTGGCCGGTGCCATGACCGCGATGGCCGTCGCGCACGAAGAGATGGTGCAGGTCCATGCCGCGCTTTCCCTCTTGCGCTCTGTAGAGCGGCACCAGAATGGCGTAGCCGATCAGCCCTCCGTCGGTTTCGGCAACGAGCGCCGTGATCCACGGCAGCGGGCCGAAGAGGTCGCGCTCCAACTGCTCCGGCGTCGTTCCCGCCGCATCGCCGTGATGGGCGGCAAGCAGGGCAATCATCGCGTTGAGTTCGGGCAGGTCGCGCGGCTTGGCGGCGCGGATCGTCACCACCGATGGGCGCATCAATGAAATTTCGCTGTCTTCGATTTCGGTCATGGTCTTCGCGTCCTTTGATAGTCTGCCGTCAGGACGCTGCCGATACAACAAAGCCGCCTGACGGCGGCTTGTTGACAATATGATCTTGTCCAGCCGCCCTTTACAGGTACAGCCAAAAATACGAGCGGCTCTGGTGCGCGTTTTTGATCATGGGTCATCAATCGTCGGAAACGCGGCGTTTGTCAATGGCGTCGGAGCCGGACGCTGAAACACGCCATCGGCCTTGATATCGGTCAAGCCCATCGATAGTATACCCCCCTATGCTATATGAGGACTCACCGTGTCCCACACCACTCTGCAGAAAAAGAAGCTCGTCGCCCGTGTCAGCCGCCTGAAGGGGCAGATGGAGGCGGTCGAGCGGGCGCTCGAGGCCGAGCGCCCCTGCGGCGAGATCCTGCAGCTGCTTGCCTCCGTCCGCGGCGCTCTGACCGGGCTGACCGGCGAGGTTTTGGACGATCACCTGCGCGAACATGTGCTGAATGCTGCCGACGACGCTGCAAGGGCGGAGGCGGTCGAGGAAATATCGGAAGTCTTGCGAACCTATATCCGCTGATTGCCGAGACGAAGGAGCCTGTAATGAGTGCCGGAATCGGGAAAGCTGCAATGAATACCTTTGAACACGACCATGTCTTCCTCGGCGCGGATCATCAGCGCAACGAGCGGCGCATCTGGCTGGTGATCGCGCTGACGGCGGTGATGATGGTGGCGGAAATCGCCGCCGGCACCGTCTACGGCTCCATGGCCCTGGTCGCCGATGGCTGGCACATGTCGACCCATGCCAGCGCTCTGCTGATTTCGGCGCTCGCCTATCTCTTCGCCCGCCGGCAGGCGCGCAATCCGCGTTTCACCTTCGGTACCGGCAAGCTCGGCGACCTCGCCGGCTTCGCCAGCGCGATCGTCCTGGCCTTGATCGCCCTGCTGATGGCCTGGGAAAGCCTGCTGCGCCTTTCAAATCCGGTGCCGATCGGCTTTGCCCAGGCGATCGCCGTCGCGGTGATCGGCCTTGCCGTCAATCTCGTCAGCGCCTGGCTGCTTTCCGGCGGCGGCCATCCCGCGCATGGCCATCACCATCACGGCGACCATGCCCATCACAGTCATGGTGATCACGGCCACGGCCACTACTACGCAAAGCCGGGCGACAACAATATCCGCGCCGCCTATCTGCATGTCATCGCCGATGCCCTAACCTCCGTGCTCGCCATCGCGGCGCTGACGCTCGGCAGCCTCTACGGCTGGCTCTGGCTCGATCCCATCATGGGCATCGTCGGCGGCCTGGTCATCGCCAATTGGTCCTGGAGCCTGATGAAATCCTCGGGCGGCGTCCTTCTCGACGTCGTCCCGCACGGCGAGACTTTGCCGGCGGAGATTCGCGAGGCGATCGAGACGGAGGAAGACCGGATCACCGATCTGCATGTCTGGCAGGTCGGCCCCGGCCACCATGCGGCGATCGTCGCGGTCGTCACCTCTGAGCCGCGCGAGCCGGCCTTTTACAAGGGCAGGCTTTCGGCGCTGACGGAATTGTCGCATGTGACGGTCGAGGTCACCCGCGCCGCGTGATCGGCGTGCGGCCGACAAAGTCGCTCGGCGAACAACAAGGTTGCTCGGCGGACGACATTGTCGCCGCGGGGACGAGATGCCGCCGCAATCGCCCCTTAGCTTTGTGTTCCTCACCGCCGGAGGAATCATGGATCTCAGTCTTACCCGCCGTATGCTGATAGGCTCGGCATTGTGCCTGCCTGCACTAACGCTTCCCGTCAGAGCCCAAGAGAAGAGCGAGGAAGACAACGACAACATCGAGTGGCGCCTTGCCGCGTTGGAAAAACGCACCGGCGGCCGTCTCGGCGTCTCGGTGCTCGACACTGAGACGAGCATTTCCTTCAACTATCGCGGCAGCGAAGCCTTTCCGATGTGCAGCACCTTCAAGGCGCTGGCAGCCGGCTTCGTGCTCGCCCGTGCCGACAAGGGCGAGGAAAGCCTCGACCGCCGGGTGACCTATGGAAAGGACAAGCTGGTCGACTATTCGCCGCTCAGCGAAAAACACGCCGGCACCGATGGCATGACGGTCGCCGAACTCTGCGAGGCGGCGGTGACCGTCAGCGACAACACGGCCGGCAACCTGCTGCTCGAAAGTTTTGGCGGTCCGGCGGGTTTGACCGACTGGCTGCGCTCGATCGGCGACGGCACGACGCGTCTCGACCGCACCGAACCGACACTGAACGAGGGCCGGAAGGACGATCCGCGCGACACGACGACACCGGATGCGATGCTCGACACGCTCGGCAACCTGACGCTCGGCTCGATCCTCACCGAAGCCTCCTCAGACAGGTTGATCGCCTGGCTGGTGGCCAGCACCACCGGCGGCGAGCGGCTCAGGGCTGGCTTGCCTAAGGAGTGGAAAGTCGGCGACAAGACCGGTACCGGCCCGAACGGCTCCCTCGGCGATATCGCCGTCATCTGGCCGCCCGACCGTGGCCCGATCGTCGCGGCCGTTTATATCGCCGAGGCGACCGCGCCGGTGAAGGATCTCAACCCGGTCTTTTCCGAGGTTGGCCGGATGATCGCCGAGATGGTTTGAGCGGGAAAATGCGAAGGGCATAATCGGCAGCTGTCTGGTTCGCGGGTCTTTCTTCTGCAAGGAGAGGGCACCCTCTCCATCACGGCAGCGTATAGGCGATCACATAGTCGCCGGGCTTGGTGCCGACCGACCCGTGACCGCCGGCGACCATGACGACATATTGTTTGTTGTCATCGGCCGTATAGGTCATCGGCGTCGCCTGGCCGCCGGCGGGAAGCCGGGCCTGCCACAGCTCCCGGCCGTTGGTCACGTCGTAGGCGCGCAGGTAATTGTCGACCGCAGCCCCGAGGAAGGCGACGCCGCCCTTGGTCAGCATCGGCCCGCCGATGCCCGGCACGCCCACCTTGAAGGGCAGGGGCAACGGCGTCATGTCATGTACCGTGCCATTCTTGTGCATGTAGGCGATCTTGCCGGTGCGCAGATCGACGCCGGCGACATAGCCCCATGGCGGCGCCTGGCAGGGGATTTTGAGCAGCCCGAGGAACGGACCCATGAAGACGCCGTAGGGCGCGCCGTCATTGCGGTTGAGCCCCTGTTCGCTGCCCTTCTCGTCCTGGCCGCGCGGCGGAATGTCGGCGGCCGGCACCAGGCGCGAGGTGAAGGCGAGATAGGTCGGCATGCCGAACATGATCTGCCGCTCCGGATCGACCGCGACCGAGCCCCAGTTGAAGGTGCCGAAATTGCCGGGATAGACGATCGTGCCCTTCAGCGACGGCGGAGTATAGCGGCCCTCGTAGCGGTAACGATGGAAGTCGATGCGGCAGGCGAGCTGGTCGAACAGCGACACGCCCCACATATCCTTCTCCTTGAGCGGGTCGGGCGAGAAGGTGAGATCGGAGATCGGCTGCGTCGGCGAGGTGTGGTCGTCGGAGACCGCACCATCAGGCGCTGGAATCTCCTTGACCGGGATGATCGGCTCGCCGCTGCGCCGGTCGAGCACATAGAGATCGCCCTGCTTGGTCGGGCCGACCAGGGCCGGAACCACGGTGCCGTCCGGTTTCGTCAGGTCGATCAGCGCCGGCTGGGCCGGCACGTCCATGTCCCAGAGATCGTGATGCACTGTCTGGCGCACCCAGCGCAATTGGCCGGTGGCGATGTCGAGGGCGACGATCGAGGAGGAGAATTTCTCGACATTGTCGCTGCGGTTGATGCCGATCTGGTCGGGCACCTGGTTGCCGAGCGGGATGTAGACCAAGCCGAGGCCCTCGTCGACGCTGAAGACCGACCAGCTGTTCGGCGAATTGGTCGTATAGGTCTGGCTATCGGTGATCGGCATCGTCACGTCGGGATTGCCGGAATCCCAGTTCCAGAGCAGCGCGCCGGTATTGATGTCGAAGGCGCGGATGACGCCGGATTGTTCCTCAGTCGAATAGTTGTCGTTCACCGCGCCGCCGACGATGATCTTGCCTGCCACGGCTACCGGCGGCGAGGTGGAATAATAATAGCCGGCCGGGTTGTAGCGCATGCCGGTTTCCAGATGCAGCACGCCCTGATCCGCAAAGCTGGTGCACACCTTGCCGTCCGCCGCGTCGAGCGCGATCAGCCGGGCATCGGAGGTCGGCAGGTAGACGCGCTCGGCGCAGGGCTGGCCGGCGGCCACATTGGGATCGGCATAATAGGTGACACCGCGGCAGGTCTGATGCTGCCGGTTGGGGTTCATCCCGGAATTGGCGTCGTATTTCCATTTCTCCTTGCCGGTTTTGGCGTCGAGCGCGATCGCCCAGTTGTGCGGCGTGCAGAGATAGAGCGTGTCCTTCACCTTGAGCGGGGTCACCTGATAGGTCGTCTCGCCGACATCGTCCGGGCGTTTGACGTCGCCGGTCTGGTATCGCCACGTCTCCTTGAGGGTGGAGACGTTCTCGGCGGTGATCTGGTCGAGCGGCGAATAACGCTGGCCGAAGGGCGTGCGCCCATATTGATGCCATTCGCCGTCGGGGACGCTGCCGCCGAAGGCGGGGTTGGCGGCGACCTGATCCTTCGGCAGTTCGCCGGCAAGATCGTGCGGGTCTGTCGTCATCGAATAGAGCGCGACGAGGATGGCGAGAATGACAGGCACGGCGAGCGGCCAGGGATTGGCGCCGTAGGTGATGCCCGTCGGGCTGCGAAAGCCGAGCGGCCGGCGGATCCACGGCGTCAGCAGCCAGAGCCCGAGCAGGATGATCATGCCGCCGCGCGGGCCGAGCTGCCACCAGTCGAAGCCGACCTCCCAGATCGCCCAGGCGAGTGCTGCGACGACGAGCACCGCATAGACCCAGAGCGCCACCGCCTTGCGCATCAACAGCAGCCCGGCGGTGATGAGGAACATCAACCCGGCGAACAGATAAAATATGCTGCCGCCGAGCGTGACGAGCCAGAGCCCGCCGCCGCTAAGCGTAAGCCCGATGATGATGAAGAACACGGAGGTGATGACGATCGCCATAAGGGCTGTCTCCCGCTGAGGTTAGCCGGGGTGAAGGATCGGCGGAAAAGTCCCGCCGATCAGGCAGATAGCGCGAAGGAAATGCCTTTCAACGGCCATATTTGCCGCAGGCTGCGGCGGCCATTGGACATGCACGGACCAGGCTCGATACAGCCTGGCATAGCGCTTTTAGGCTCAGCAACCGTTGTGCCAGCCGGATGAAGCCGATCGCTGTGAGGCGGCCACTGGAAGGCAAAACCGCAGTTACGTCCCGCAGAAGGTCGCGAGCACCCGTTCGTCCGGCTTCGGCGGTTCCATATAAGCGGCAAAGCCCGGCTGGTCTTCATAGGGTTTCGAAAGCACGGTCAGCAGCGCCTCGAACAGCGAGAAATCGCCGTTCTCGACCGCGGCCTCGATCGCCTGTTCGACCCGGTGATTGCGCGGAATGAAGACCGGATTGACGCTGCGCATGGCCAGAGTGCGCTGAGGCGCCGTCTGCGGATCGCGCGACAGTCTCTCGCGCCACTGCGTGAGCCAGGTGCCGCAGGCCTCCGGTTCGCGAAAACTCGCGGCAAAGGCAGGTTCCACAGCGCCGTCGCCGGCAAGATCCGACAGCCGCCGGAAAGCCAGGGTGAAATCGGCGCCCTGCGCCTGCATCAATGACAGCAGCGCCTGCACCAGGTCGAGATCTCCGTCCTCTTCGCCGGCAAGACCGATTTTCTCTCGCATGCCGGCCAGCCACGCAGCCTGGAACCGTTCGCCATAGGCTCGGATCACCGCATTCGCTTTGTCGACCGCGCCGTCGGGCTCTTCGTCGATCAGCGGCAGCAGCGTTTCGCCGAGCCTTGCGAGGTTCCATTGGCCGATGCCGGGCTGGTTGGCATAGGCATAGCGGCCATGCTGGTCGATCGATGAGAAGACGGTGGCCGGATCATAGGTATCCATAAAGGCGCAGGGGCCGAAATCGATCGTCTCGCCGGAAACGGTCATATTGTCGGTGTTCATCACCCCATGGATGAAACCGACATGCAGCCAACGGGCAATCAGCGCCGCCTGCCGCTCCGAGACCGCCGAAAACAGTGAAAGATATGGATTGTCAGCCGTTTTCAGGGTGGGGTAATGCCGGTCGATCACATAGTCGGCCAGCGCTCGCACGCCGTCGGCATCGCCCCTGGCCGCGAAGTACTGGAAGGTGCCGACGCGGATATGGCTTGCCGCGACCCGGGTGAAGACCGCGCCCGCCAGCACCTCTTCCCGGTAGACCGGCTCGCCTGTGGTCACCGCCGCCAACGCCCGCGTGGCCGGAATGCCGAGCGCAAACATCGCTTCGCTGATGATATATTCGCGCAGCACCGGCCCGATTGCCGCCCGCCCATCGCCGCGGCGCGAAAAAGGCGTGGGTCCGGCGCCCTTCAGCTGGATATCGAAGCGCCTGCCGCTGCGGTCGATCACCTCGCCGAGCAGGATCGCCCGCCCGTCGCCGAGCTGCGGCGAGAAGCCGCCGAACTGATGGCCCGCATAGGCCATCGCCAGCGGTTCGGCACCTTCGGGAACCAGATTTCCGGAAAAGATCGCCGCGCCGTCGCGCCGCAACGCCTCGACGTCGAGCCCGAGCTCGGCAGCCAGCGGCTCGTTGAGCTTGATCAGCGAGGGCTCCGCCACCGAAGTCGGCGTCTGCGCCGCAAAGAAGCGCTCGGGCAAGCCGGCATAGCTGTTGTCGAACGGAAAGGCCGCGGCGGCCCGGTTTTTCTGCAGGGTGGAGGTCATGCTTCATAGGTAGGGCCGGGGTGCGCTTGGCGCAAGCCGGTTTGGTTGAAGACCCCAAAGCCCTTCACGAAGAACAGGCCGATGCAAGGAATCGTGATCTGCCTTTACCTCTCGTCAAAGCTGGTTTGCCATAAACGACATAGCGCCGCCATGATCGCGAGCGTATAGCAAATCGTCTCCCCTTGGCTTTGCGCCATGTCATCCCCGCGGCCCTGCTGCCTGCTGTGCTCCGCCGCGCCACCGCGAGTGATTCCGGACGATGTCGGATCAGATTTACCAGGCGCCGATGGTTCGGCGCGCCGCGCCCAATTTCCGGGTGATCGCGATGATTGTCGCGAGTGCGATGCTGATGGAAAATATCGACGCGACTGTGCTTGCGACCGCGCTGCCCACCATGGCGCGCGATTTCAGCGTCAGCGCGCCGGCCATGTCGATCGCCCTGACCTCCTATCTCCTCAGCCTGGCGATCTTCATTCCCGCGAGCGGCCGGATGGCCGACCGTTTTGGCTCTCGCACCGTCTTCCGCGCGGCCATATCCGTCTTCGTGATCGGCTCGATCTTTTGTGCGCTGGCGCCGACGCTGTCGTTCCTGGTGCTGGCGCGGCTGCTTCAGGGCATAGGCGGTGCGATGATGATGCCGGTCGGCCGCCTCGTGCTGATGCGCAGCGTCGACCGCAAGGATATGGTCAGCGCCATGTCCTGGCTGCTGGTGCCGGCGTTGATCGGGCCGATCGTCGGCCCGCCGCTCGGCGGCTTCTTCGTCACCTATCTCGACTGGCGCTGGATCTTCTACATCAACGTGCCGATCGGCATCATCGGCATGATCTTCGTGTCGATCTACATCGACGAGGTGAAGGGCAAGGCGAGCGGCCCGTTCGATACGCTCGGCTTCGTCCTTTCCGGCATCTCGCTCGGTTCGTTGCTCTTCGGCTTCGAAATGTCGAGCCACGAAGGCGAGGGCGCCTTCTCGATCTTCCTGATCGCTATCGGCCTGCTCTTCGGCATCGCCTATCTCCGGCACGCCCGCAAGCATCCGTCGCCGATCATGGATTTCTCGCTGATGAAGGTAGCGAGCTTCGGCACGTCGGTGATCGCCGGGTCGCTGACGCGCATCACCCAGGGCGCCCAGCCCTTCCTGCTGCCGCTGCTCTTCCAGATCGGCTTCGGCCTGTCCGCCGCTGCGGCCGGCCAGATCGTCATCGCCACAGCACTTGGCGCTCTCGCCATGAAACCGATGGCGAAGTTCGTCTTCCGCCGGCTGGGGTTCCGCCGAAGCCTGGTCCTCAACGGCATCTTCGGCACGGTCGGCTATGGCCTCTGCGCCGCCTTCCGGCCGGATTGGCCAATGCCGCTGATCTTCCTCGTCCTGATCCTCAGCGCCTTCTTCCTGTCGTTCCAGTTCACCGCCTACAACACCATTGCCTATGACGAGATCGACAAGGAGCGGATGAGCTCGGCCACGAGTTTCTACACCACCTTCCAGCAGCTCATGCTGTCGCTCGGCATCTGCATCGGGGCCTTAGCGCTGCACGGTTCCATGGCCTTTAGCGGGGCTGAAACGCCTGCGCTTGGTGATTTCTCGGCCGCCTTTATCGTCGTCACGATCATCTCGATCACCGCCACCTTCTGGAACCTGCGCTTCTCGCCGACCGCCGGCGAGGAGATCAGCGGCTACAAGGTGAAACGGACGAAGACTGATGCGACATGCATAAAAACAAAGGCTTGAAGCCCCTCGCTTGAATCAAATTCTGCGCCGGACTTCAGCCCTCCATCGCTGCCGCCATGTCCGCGAGCTTGCGCACGGTGTTGAGGTTGCGCGACGTTCCTGGCTTCAGCGCCGGCAGCTTCAGCTTCGAGCGGCCGGACCCATTGGGGTAATGCACATAGATTTCGCGGGCCGCGAGCTTTGCCTCCTCGCCATCAGGCGCCACCATTTTATCAAGCGCATCGGCAGGCGGTTTTTCGGGCAGGAAATAGACGAGCAGGAAGTTCGGTTTGGCCTTGGGAAAAGGTGCGTTGGCGGCAATGGCGTCGAGCTCGTTGCGGCTTCGCACCATCACCCCCGGCCGCTTGCCCATCTTCTGCCCGAGCGCTGCGTCGAGCTTTTCCTCTACGGTCGTTTCGGATTCGTCCGAGCGGAAGAGTACATTGCCGCTTTGGATGTAGGTTTTCACGTCGGCAAAGCCGAGGCCTTCGCAGATAGCCTTGAGCTCAGCCATCGGGAGCGACCCGGTGCCCCCGACGTTTACGGCGCGGAGGAGGGCGATGTAGACTGCCATTTCTTTCTCCCTCGACTGTCGTGCCGTTCCAGCCCCCTCTGCCATGGGGGAGATGCCCGGCAGGGCAGAGGGGGGCGACCACGGCGCTCCCTAAAGATTTCACATCTTCCCCGCCACCTTGATGGCAAACGCATACTCGAACGCAATCTCTTCCAGCCGCTGAAACCGCCCCGACGCGCCGCCGTGGCCGGCGTCCATGTTGGTCTTGAGCAGGATCGGCGCCTCGCCGGTCGTTTCCTCACGCAGCTTCGCCACCCACTTGGCGGGTTCCCAATAGGTGACGCGCGGGTCGGTCAGGCCGCCGAGCGCCAGGATCGGCGGGTAGGCTTTGGCGCCGACATTGTCGTAGGGCGAGTATGAGGCGATCTGCTCGTATCCTTCCCGACTGTCGATCGGGTTGCCCCATTCCGGCCATTCCGGCGGGGTGAGCGGCAAAGTATCGTCGAGCATCGTGTTGAGCACGTCGACGAAGGGAACGGCGGCGATGATGCCGGCAAACTTCTCCGGCGCCATGTTGGCAACCGCCCCCATCAGCATGCCGCCGGCCGATCCGCCCTCGGCGATGATCTTCGCGTAAGAGGTGAACTTCTGTTGATTCAGATAGTCGGCGGCAGCGACGAAGTCCTTGAACGTATTCGTCTTCTTGTCCATCTTGCCGTCTTCGTACCAGGAAAACCCCTTGTCCTTGCCGCCGCGGATATGGGCGATGGCATAGACGAAGCCGCGATCGGCGAGCGACAGGCAGTTGGTGTTGAAACCGGCCGGAATGGTGATGCCGTAGGCGCCGTAGCCATAGAGCAGGCAGGGCGCGCTGCCGTCGAGCGCGGTGTCTTTGCGATAGAGCAGGGTGACCGGCACTGTCTCGCCGTCCCATGCCGGGGCGAAGACGCGGCGGGTGATGTAATCGTCGGGATTGTGACCCGACGGCACCTCCTGCGTCTTCAGGAGCGTGCGCTCGCGGGTCACCATGTTGTAATCATAAAGCTGCGACGGCGTCGTCATCGACGAATAGGAGAAACGAACGACATCCGTGTCGTATTCCGCCGCGCCCGAGAGCCCGAGCGAATAGGCTTCCTCGGCAAAGGCGATCGCATGTTCCTCGCCGGTCCTGCGGTCGCGGATCATGATCTGCGGCAGTCCGTCCTTGCGCTCCAGCCACAGAAGATGGCGGGCATAGGCCATGTGGCTGATAATCAGCGTGCCGGGCTTGTGGGCGACCACTTCGCGCCAGTTTTCCTTGACCGGATTGTCGGCCGGCGCTTGCATGATCTTGAAGTCCTTGGCGCCGCCATCATTCGTCAGGATGTAAAAGACGTCGCCGCCCTCGGTCAGCGAATACTCGATGCCTTCCTCGCGCGCCGCCACCAGCTTCGGCTCGGCGGTGAGATCCTTGGTCGACAGCAGCCGGTATTCGCTGGTCTCGTGGTCGTGAATATCGATATAGATGAAGTCGTCGAGCAGCGAGCCGCCGACGCCCATGAAAAAGCCGGCATCGGCTTCCTCATAGACCAGCTGGTCTGCCGATTGCGGCTGGCCGACAATATGGTGGAACACCTTCGAAGGCCGGTGGTTCTCGTCGAGCGCCGAATAGAAGAAGCTCTTGCCGTCGGGCGCCCAGACGCCGCCGCCGCCGGTATTCTCGATCCGGTCTTCGAGGTCTTGTCCGGTCGCGAGGTCGCGCACCTTCAGCGTAAAGAATTCCGAACCCTTATCGTCATAGCCCCAGATGCCGCGGCTATGGTCGCTCGAATGGTCGAGACCGCCGAGACGGAAATAGGCCTTGCCTGATGCCTCCTTGTCGCCGTCGAGCAGCACGGTGCGGATCGTCTCGTCGGCGACGTTGCCGTCGCGGGCGATGCGGAAAAAGCGCGGCTGTTCGCCGCCTGTGACATAAAACGTGCCGTAGGCATAGGCGCCGTCCTTCATCGGCACCGAACTGTCGTCTTCCTTGATGCGGCCGCGCATTTCGGAAAACAGCACCTTCTGCAGCGGCTTGGTGTCTTCCATCGCCGCATTCATATAGGCGTTTTCAGCTTCGAGATGCCGGCGGATCTCGGGATCGAGGATCGAGGGATCCTTGAACATCGCCTGCCAGTTGTCGGCGCGCAGCCAGGCATAGTCGTCCGTGCGGGTGATGCCGTGGCGCGTATCGGAAACGGGCTTTTTCGGTGCGGCAGGCGGTGTCGGCAGGCTTTTGAAAACGGACAAGGAATGGCTCCGGTGGGAATGTCGGGTTGGCAAGAGATAGAGGCGCACTGGTCCCGGATCAAGCGTCAAAGGTGCGCCAAGGGTGCGGGTGGCCTTCCACAAGCAAGGAGGCGGCTCCGCCCGCCTTGCCTTGATGTCACCACAATATTTAAGAATGTCCGCTCTCACAGAGCGAAAATTGCACGCGCCAAGCCTCCGGCAAGCTGCCTGCGGCAGGGTGAAAAATGGACAACAGCAAGGGATTTCTCCGCAATGCCGAAACGTCTGCTCCTGTTTGTATCCCTCGTCAGCCTTGCTGCCCCTGCCTTTGCCGTCGATCCCGCCATCAAGAAGCAACTTGAAAAACTCGATCCCTCGACCCGTCTGGAACAGAGCTGCGACACCGAGGCGATGAGCCGCATCAACCAGGAAAGCGCCGGCTTCAAGCCCGACAAGGTGATCGCCTATACCTTCAAGGACCCGATCCCCGGCGATAATTCGCTGCAGGCCCCGGGCGCGGTCTTCCGCAGCAAGGGCGATTGGTATCATCTCTCCTACAATTGCATCACCGGCCCGCAGCATATCAACGTGCGCGAACTCGACTACCAGATCGGCGACAAGGTGCCGCGCGAGAAGTGGGACAAGTATTATCTCTACGATTGATGCCCTTGGCTTTGTTCGGGCGGCAGCGGTGACATCCGGCCACATGGCGCCATGCAAAAGCATCCGCTAAAATCTGTCGAAACCGACTTGTAGAAGCCTCTGATATGAACCGCATCCTGCTCGCTTCGGCGTTCCTTCTGACCACCATCGCTCCCGTACTGGCGGACGAGCTACCGTCAGCGCTGCCAGCCTCGGCCGCTGTGAGCGCGGCCCCGAGAGCGCCGGTGGCAAAGCTCGTCGAGCCGCATCTGCATATCGCCCGCTCCAACCTTGCTGGCCATGCCCGCATTGCGCTGACCTTCGATGCCTGCATGGGGCAGGCAGATGAGCGCATCCTGTCGACGCTGGTGCGCGAACGCATCCCGGTGACGATCTTCGTCACCGCCCGCTGGCTGAAGCATAACCCTGCCGCGGTTGCCGTGTTCCTGCAGAACCCCGATCTCTTCGAACTCGAAAATCACGGAGAGAACCATATTCCGGCCGTCGACACGCCGACGCTGATCTATGGCATCGCCTCGGCGGGCTCGCCGCAGGCGGTAAGGCAGGAGGTCGAAGGCGGCGCTGCCGCCATGGTCGCGGCCGGGATTCCGGCGCCGCGCTGGTTCCGCGGCTCGACCGCCAAATATGACCTTTCCGCCATCGGCGAAATCCGCGCCATGGGATATCGCATCGCCGGTTATTCGGTAAACGGCGACGGCGGCTCGCTGCTTGGGGCTGCGATTACCGAAAAGCGCATCGCCTCGGCCAAGGATGGCGATGTCGTCATCTCCCACGTCAACCAGCCAACCCATGCCGCGGGCGAGGGCGTGGCCAAGGCGCTGGTCGACCTGAAAGCCAAGGGCGTGCAATTCGTCCGTCTCGAGGACGTCGAGGATATGGGCGACGACAAAACGACGGAGTAGTTTTGTAGGGCGTGCCGTGTGAGCCCCCTCTGCCCTGCCGGGCATCTCCCCACAGGTGGGGAGATCACAAGTGGCCAAACCTTCGCGCTCGTTTACCGCTCCGGCGGGCTGCAACGCCAGTTGTTTGGGGAAGCCGTTGCGTCCAGCCAATCTCCGCACCTGTGGGGGAGATGCCCGGCAGGGCAGAGGGGGGGGCTGGCACGGCACAACAGTCAATCCGAAGCCTTTACCGCAGTTCACTCCCAGCCCCCAACCTATCCTCTCCAAACCGCCGCAGCCCCGGCCCATCCCTGTCGAGCGCGAAATCCTCGAACCAGTCGCGATGCATGCCTGCGAGCATCGCCCCGATCATCTGGGCTGCGAGATAGGAAAAGGTGATGCCGTTGCCGCCGTAGCCGTAGGCGGCGAGCACATGCGGCATCTCAGGCACCGGGCCGATCAGCGGCAGGCCGTCGGTCGTTTCGCCGAAGGTTCCGCACCAGGCGTGTTCCACCCGCGTATCAGCC
This sequence comes from Rhizobium sp. NZLR1, assembly GCF_017357385.1. NCBI lineage: Bacteria > Pseudomonadati > Pseudomonadota > Alphaproteobacteria > Hyphomicrobiales > Rhizobiaceae > Rhizobium > Rhizobium sp. NZLR1. Next base: position 1,370,875 of record NZ_CP071632.1, read on the forward strand.
TTCGGCCATAGCCGCCTTACTTTCTCCTGGATCGCGATGGTCTTGGCCGGCAGCTTGCGGTCGCGGGCTTCGGGATCGGCCGTGCCGTCATCCTCGCCGCCGGCGACGATGCGATTATCCTCGGTCGTGCGCATGTAGAGATAGGGGTGACTGTCCTCCCAGATCAGCGCCCTGTCGCGCCAGAAATTTGCCGGGTCCTGAGGCACGGTGGCGAGCGCCCAGCTCGAGCTGGTGCGGTGCAGCTTCGGCATGTCGATGCCCGGCATCGAATAGCCGGTCGCAAGCACGGCGCGCCGCGCCTCGATGATATGGCCTCCGTCCGTCTCCGCCGTGACGTGATCGCCTTCGCTGTGAAGTGCTGTGACGGAGGCGCTCACCAGTCGCGCGCCGCGCCGGACGGACATTTCGATCAACGCCCAGGTCAGAAGCAGCGGGTCGCACTCCGCCGAACCCGGTGAATAGATCGCCCCATCCCGGTCGAACTCAAATTGCGTGAAGAGATCGGGATGTTCGAGATAGACGCCGGGCAGGCCGGCCCGGCGGCGAAGCTGGCGCTCATCGAGGAGATTGCGTGCCCCTTCGCGACCCTCGGCGAGATAGAGCGTGTTGCGCGGCCGGAAGCCGCAGGCAATCCCGTTTGCGGCGATCAGCTTGGAAAGGCCGGCGACCGCAGCACCGCTGCGGCGATAGATGCCGGCGGCGCGTTCGAAGCCGTAATAGTCCTCAAGCTCGATGAGCGTGCTGTCGATTTCCCATTGCAGCATCGCCGTGCTCGCCACGGTGCTGCCGAAACCGGGCTTCTCCCGGTCGATGATAACAACGGAAAAACCGCGCGCCGTCAGGTGTTCGCCGACCAAAGCGCCAGTGATGCCGCCGCCGATCACGGCGACGTCGGTGGAAAAGCTTTGCTCCATCGGCCGCCACTCCGGCCGTACGCCGCTTTTTCCCCAGAGAGAACGGCCGCTGACCATCTGGTCGTGATCGGATTCGTCGAGATCGAGATCAGAGGCCACGCATGTCTCCCCGGTTGATCATTTCGGCAGTTGCGGCTGCGGCTTTTCCTCGATCAGCAATTCCTCGATGATCGTGATGACGATCAGCGACAGCGGCAGCGCCAGCATAGCGCCGACGGCGCCCCACATCCATGTCCAGAACAGAATGGCGAGAAAGACGACGAAAGGGTTGATTTCCAGCCGCCGTCCCATCACTGCCGGGAAGATCAGGTTTTCCATGAGAAGATGCACGGTAAAGAAGGCCGCGGCCGGTATCAGGCCAATGACGAGGTCATCATGGGAGAGAATGCCGGCGACCGCGACGGCAAGCGTCATCAGCGTGATGCCGAGGTAGGGAATGAAGCTCGACAGGAAGGCGAAGAAGCCCCAGAGCACCGGCGCCGCCAGCCCGCCCGTATAAGCGATGACAGTCATGACGACGCCGAGCCCGATATAGATCAGCGAGGCTGTGGCGAAGTAGAAGCCAAGCACCTGCTCGACGGCATTGATGACGCGGATTGCCGCCAGGCGTTGCGTGCGGGTGCGGAAGGTCATGATGATCGTCTTGCGCAGGTTGACCCGGCTGGCCAGGAAGAGCAGCAGCGCCGCAAAGAAGATCATCCCCTGCACGACAGCCGGCGTCAGGCTGGTCGTCACCACATGCAGCACGTTGCCGGTGTTTTCGAGCAGCGCACCGATCGACATCGGCCCGCTTTCGAATGTCGCCGGCGTGATATGCAGCCATTGGATGCGCTCGAGATAAGGCATGACGCGGTCCATGGTCCGCTCGGCAAAGGCCGGCCCCTCATTGGCAAACGTCATCAGCGGGCCGGCGAGCGAGTTGATCACCAGGAAGATCACCAGCGCCACGCCGCTTGACAGCATGAAGGCGTTGGCCAGTCGCGGCACGCCCATCCTGCTGAGTTTTTCCGCCGCCATGCCGAGGATCATCCCGACGACGACGGCAAGTGTGATCGGAATGAGGATCAGCGACATCATGTAGACGGCGGCAAGGCCGAGAATGCCGAAGATGCCAATGATCGCCCAGGCCATGCTGATATCGAGACCGTCCTTTTCCAGCCGGTGCAGCGGCGGCGGCGGCAGCTCTTCGGCTGCCTCCTTCAGCGTCTGCGCCCAGGCGCTGGTGCGGCGTTCGCCGATCGCGATCTTCTTTGCCTGTTTGCGGATGCCGTTGGCGATGCCCATGCGGTGAGGTCCCCGAAGCCTCATTGCTTCGTCACGAAAACGCGCCGATGCGGTTCCGGTTCCGTGGGGGCCTCCAGGGCGCTTGCCGCGTGTCTTCGCGCATGGAGCATTCCATGCGTGAACGTCTCCAGTCGCTAAGCGCGTCGCATCAAATTTGATGCATGCGACGCGCTTTAGTCCTTTGTTTGTATGCATGTCGCCCGGAAACACCGGGCACTTCCGGGCGACATGCATCAAGGCTGATCTGTCACGGCAAGGAAATTACGCCAAAAGCGTCAGGCCGATGCCCCACGGGTCCCTGAGGAACACGCCGCCATCGCGCTTCTCGCTCTTGATCTCCAGCGCGTCGAGCTTGGAGATCGCCGCATCCAGCGTCGCCTTGTCGTTGAACCGGACCTTGTAGTCCGAAAGTCCGGTCATATTGTCGGCGCGTGCGACAGCACCCCTGCTGTTCCAGATATTGGCGGCGATATGATGATGGTAGCCGCCGGTCGCAAAGAAACTCGCGCCGGGTCGGCTCGCCATCAGCTTGAGGCCGAGGACGTCGCGGTAAAAGGCGTCGGCCTTAGGGATGTCGCCGACCTGCAGATGCAGGTGACCGATCGCCGTTCCCACAGCCATGCCGCTCCAGTGCTCATCGGCCGCGCTGTCATAGAGCGCCTGCAGGTCGAGCCGCAGCGTTGCCATGTCGACCATGCCGTCCTGATCGAATTTCCATTGTTCGTGAGGCCGGTCGGCATAGATTTCGATCCCGTTGCCTTCGGGGTCGGACAGATAGATTGCCTCGCTGACGAGGTGGTCCGAGGCGCCGTCGAGCACGACGTTATTGTTGGCGGCATGGCGTAGCCAGCGTGCGAGTTCCGCCCGATCCGGCATCAGGAAGGCGGTGTGGAAAAGGCCGGCGGCATTGCGCGGCGCGATTGCGGCGTCCTTGGCAGTCGTCAGCGTCAAAAGCGGCAGATCCCCGACACCCAGCACTTGCCCGCTCGCCGTCTTCTCGATGACCTTCAGCCCGAGCATCGATTGATAGAAGCCGGAAACGACAGCGAGGTCGGTCACCACGAGATGCGACTGGTCGATATAGGCTGGCCGCGTCAGCGCATAGGAAGTTTCGGTCGTCATGGATTGTTCTCCTGCTCCTGATCTGGCCTGTAGAATGGACGGCGCGCCGGCGGTGGCGGCGAATGTGCCGCGCATGGCAAGGCCGAGAAAGCTTCGTCGATTCATCCGCCTCTGCATCCTCTGGGCTGCCGTACCTGATCCCTATATGGCGGATTCCGATTGTTCACAGAAGATCCGTTTTTGAAGATGAAGCGTTGAGCAGGTGTTGACGATGACGTCCACTTGATCGCGGTCAAAGCGTCCATATCTTCTTTAGAGGAAGCTTATGCATCTCAGTCATGGAGGGAAGCCATGTACAGGAAGATCATCGTGGCGATCGCGCTCGGCGGCATCGAAAAGGGAGGCACGATCCTCCGCAAGGCCGCGTCCCTGCTCGACGACGGCGGCGAGATCGTAGCGCTCAACGTCATCGAGGATGTGCCGACCTATGTCGCGATCGAACTGCCGGCCAATATGGTCGAGGACGCCATGCAGGACAGCCGCGACACGCTAAAAGCGCTGATCGCCGCAACCGGAATTGCGGCAACCGTCGAGATCCGCAACGGCCCACCTGCCAAAGCGATCATTTCGACCGCCGAAAGCCACGGAGCCGACCTCATTATCGTCGCCTCGCATGTTCCGGACTTTTCCAATTACTTCATCGGCGCCACCGCCGACCGGGTCGTGCGCCACGCCAAATGCTCGGTGCTGGTCGACCGGCAGAAGGTTTGATGCGTAGCTGCTTCGCCGTCAATCAGCCTGTCACGAAGATTTACCGCCCGTGCGCTTTGCCGCAGTTGCGCACCCGTCGGTTCGATGCGACGATTGCAGTCGGGGTCTGAAACGGATTGGCGGGCATGGCCGAGTTCAACGGCATTCGCTGGGCTTACGACAGATATGAACTAATCGCCGATGGTATCGTCCATGGCGTCGGTCTCGTGCTGGCGCTGATCGGGGCCACCATGCTGATCTTCTACGCCACGCTCTGGAGCTCCTACGGCGCGCTCGCTGCCGCCTGGATCTATGGCGTCGGGCTGGTGTTGACGCTGGCCATTTCCTTTTCCTACAACGCCTGGCCGGTCTCGCGCACCAAATGGTACCTGCGCCGCTTCGATCATTCGGCGATCTTCCTGTTGATCGCCGCCACCTACACGCCCTTTCTCGAACGCGGCGCCGACGACCCGCTGCTCTTGTTCATGCTGGTTGCGATCTGGCTGTTCGCCGCCGCCGGCATTATCCTGAAATGCGTCTTTCCCGACCGTTACGACCGTGTTGCCATCCTGCTTTATCTCGCCATGGGCTGGAGCGGCGTGCTGGTGGCCGGGCCTGTCGCTTCGCGCATTCCCTCCACCTCGATGCTGCTGATCGTCATCGGCGGGGTCATCTATTCGCTTGGCGTCATTTTCCATGTCTGGGAGAAGCTGCGCTTTCAGAATGCCATCTGGCACGGTTTCGTCGTCACCGCCGCGGCGGTGCATTATTCGGCCGTCTTCACCTGTTTTAGCCTGCCGGGGCCGGGCCTCTAATCACGGCCGTGCCCAAAGTCGCCGGTATTTCGCATCCGCCGTTTACATCGTTCGAGGCCGGGCGTATGCCCCTTTCGCAGACAATACGAACGGGCAATCATGACAGACGCTGTCCTCCTCCGCGATGCCACCGAAGCCGATCTCCCAGCCATCCGCGATATCTACAATCACGCCGTCGAGCACACGACGGCGATCTGGAACGATACGCTGGTCGATCTCGAAAACCGCCAGGAATGGATGAAGGCGCGCAAGGGCCGCGGGTTTCCGGTCATCGTCGCCGAGCTGGCAGGCAGGGTCGCGGGCTATGCCTCCTATGGCGACTGGCGCTCCTTTGATGGCTACCGCCACACCGTCGAGCATTCCGTCTATGTCGACAAGGATTGCCGCGGCGCCGGCATAGGCGAGCGCCTGATGCGGGAACTGATCACCCGTGCTGCGGCAGGAAATATCCACGTGATGATCGCCGGCATCGAGGCGGAGAACACCGCTTCGATCAGGCTGCATGAAAAGCTTGGTTTTCGCATTGCCGGCAGATTTTCCGAGGTCGGCACCAAGTTCGGCCGCTGGCTGGACCTCACCTGCATGGAGCTTCGCCTGCCTCTGGACTGATCCGGCATCCCATTGTGAAGGGCGCGCCATCTTTTTATTGTAGTCTGAGCTGTGTAAGAAAGTGGAGGCAGCCTGCTTCGCGCGAGGCGGCCTCAGAATGGTATGGAGGTGAACAGTTCAATGGCAATGCACGGATCGTCGCTCGGTCTCCTTGCCCTCGTCCTTCTGGCATTTGCGCCGGTTGCCGCCCCGGCGGCCGATTGCGGCAGCCTGGCCTCGCCGAAGCTCGACTGGCAGGAATGCACCAAGAAGAACCTGATGCTGCAGGGCAGTGATCTCGAAGGCGCCGACCTCGTCGGCACCGATTTCTCGCTGACGGATCTCGCCGGCGCCAACGTCAAATCCGCCAATCTCGAAAAGGCAACTTTGGTGCGTGCCTCACTCGAGGGCGCCCACGCCGAAGGCGCCAACTTCGCCAAGATCGAGGCCTATCGCGCCAGTTTCGCCAATATTGCCGCCGACGGCGCCTCCTTCGCCGGCGCCGAACTGCAGCGGGCCAATTTCGCCGGCGCCACGCTTGCCGGCGCGAGCTTCGAAAAGGCCGAGCTCGGCCGCGCCGATTTCGACAAGGCGGTGCTGACGGGCACGAAATTCTCGTTCGCCAATCTCTCCCGTGCCGATCTCTCCGGCGCCACCTTCGAAGGCCCGCCGATATTCGAGCGCGCTTTCATGTTCCTGACCCGCATCGAAGGCCTTGACCTCTCGGCCGCAGCCGGGCTCGAACAGGCGCAGATCGATCTCGCCTGCGGCGATGCCTCGACCAAGCTGCCGGCCGGCCTTTCGGCGCCGACAACCTGGCCATGCCCTGCCGAACACGAGTGATTGGGCGGGGGCCGGTTAGCGCCGGACGCTGCCCCTCACCCTAACCCTCTCCCCGTAAACGGGGCGAGGGGGCTTGCCATACGAGAGGTTTGTGGGGAACGGAGAGGGTGCGGCACACCACCTTCACCCCGCAAGCGGGGAGAAGGTGCCGGCAGGCGGATGAGGGGCAAGACTGGCTTCTGCGCCGAACGCTTACTTCCCAGCCTCGAACACCATGGAATGGCCATTGATGCAGTAGCGCAGGCCGGTCGGCGGCGGGCCGTCGGGAAAGACGTGGCCGAGATGGGCTTCGCAGTTGCCGCAGCGGATTTCGGTGCGCACCATGCCAAAGGCCGTATCGCGATGCTCGGTCACCGCATCCGGCGACACCGCTTCGAAATAGCTCGGCCAGCCGCAGCCGGCATCGAATTTCGTGTCGGAGCGGAAAAGCGGGGCATTACAGCCGACACAGCGGTAAAGTCCTGTCTCGAAGGAATCCCAATAGGGGCCGGTGAAGGCGCGCTCGGTGCCGTGCTGGCGCGTGATGCGGTACTGCTCGGGGGTGAGCTGCTCTTTCCATTCGGCATCGGTCTTATGGATCTTGGCGGTGGTTGCAGTTTCGGACATGCCATGCTCCTTTCGCCGAGGGGCGGTTCCGTTTCGCGAGAAATGTGGTGTGCCGTCGTCAGTTCATCAAGTCTAGAGCGGCGCGCCGTGAGATTGGCCGCATACCGCAATTGGGGGAAGACGCTTGCTTTTACATCCGTTAGGGAGTTTCTGTTAGGGTTAATGTTACGTGCATTGGGGATCACTGGTGTTTGAAGCAGCAATCGTCCTGCTCTACGGCCTCGTAGCCGTGGCCGCCTTGGCGGTCACGCTGTTGGAAGGCTGGGCCAACCATGACGGCTTGACGCTCCATCGTCTCGCCGGGCTTTTCGCCTGCCTGCTTTGGCCGCTAACGCTGCTGATCTTCATCCTGCACGGTTTCGTCGCCCGGCTGCTGACGCGCCGTTCTCGATCGGCGGCCTGATCCATCACCATCGCTGCGCCCCTTCGCCCTCCGATCGAAATTGCTTGAGACGCTCTACCATTTCGCCTAAGTCAGAGGGCAGCCGGTTTTCTCCGGCTTTCGTCTGTTGCTGGTAGAGGAGGAGACATGGCCGATGTCACGGCTCTGACATTTTTGGCCCTGTGTCTGCCGCTCGCCGGCGCTCTTGCCGCCCCCTTCGTCATCCGCATCTTCGGCGCTAACGGCGCCTGGCTCCTGGCGATCGCTCCGTTGCTCGCCTTCCTGCATTTCCTGCGTTTCGTTCCCGAGGTTGCGCGCGGCGAGGTCGTCACCGGCGGCTATTCCTGGGTGCCGAGCTACAATCTCTCCTTCTCCTGGTTCCTCGATGGCCTGTCGCTGGCTTTCGCGCTGCTGATCACCGGGATCGGCACCCTGATCGTGCTATATGCTGGCGGCTATCTCAAGGGACACAAGGATCAAGGCCGCTTCTTCTCCTTCATCTTTCTGTTCATGGGCGCCATGCTTGGCGTCGTCGTTTCCGACAGTTTCCTGATGCTCTTCATCTTCTGGGAACTGACATCGATCACCTCCTTCCTGCTGATCGGCTTCGATCACGAGCGTCAGGCGGCTCGCCGCGCCGCCCTGCAGGCGCTGGTGGTGACCGGCGGGGGAGGGCTCTGCCTGCTGGCCGGCCTGCTGCTGCTCTGGAACATCTCAGGCGTCACGCAGATGTCGCAGCTTATGGGATTTGGCGATGCCGTGCGCGAAAGCCCGCTCTATCTCGCCACTCTCATCCTGGTCCTTGGCGGCGCCTTCACCAAGTCGGCGCAGTTTCCCTTTCATTTCTGGCTGCCGAACGCCATGGAGGCGCCGACGCCGGTGTCTGCCTACCTGCATTCGGCCACCATGGTGAAAGCCGGCGTCTATCTGCTGATGCGGCTCAACCCGGTCATGGGGGCGACGCCGGCCTGGGAAATCCTTCTGCCCTTCTTCGGCGGGCTGACGCTGTTGGTCGGCACCGCGCTTGCCATCCGCCAGACGGACCTGAAGCTCAAGCTCGCCTATACCACCGTCTCTTCGCTTGGCCTGCTCGTCATGCTGATCGGGTTTGGCTCCGAACATGCGGTGGAGGCGGCGGCGCTCTATCTGGTGGCGCATTCGCTGTTCAAGGGCGCGCTCTTCATGGTCGCCGGCATCATCGATCACGAGACCGGCACACGTGATATCACCAGGCTCCGCGGCCTGATGCGGGCGATGCCGCTGACATGGGTAATTGCGCTTGCGGCGGCGTTCTCCATGGCCGGTCTGCCGCCATTCTTCGGCTTCCTCGCCAAGGAGGAGATCTATACGGCCCTGGTCGGCGGCGATGTCCGCGCGCTGACCTTCACCGCAATCACCGTTTTCGGCAACGCGCTGATGTTCGCCGTCGCCTTCGCGGTATCGCTGAAACCCTTTCTCGGCCAACCGGCGGAAACGCCGAACCATCCGCACGAAGCGCCTGTGCTGCTCTGGCTCGGCCCGGCCGTTCTCGCCTCCCTCGGCTTTCTTGGCGCGATCTTTTCAGACTTCACTCACGCCGTCCTGTCCTCTTCCATCGCCGCCGCCATCCGTCAGGACCCTGTAGAGATCGACATTTCGCTGACGCCGCATCTCGGCGGGCCGTTGGCGCTCTCCGCCCTGACCGCGCTGCTTGGTATCGGCGTCTATTGGCAGCTCGATCGCGCCCGCTTTTTGATGGTTGTCTTCCTGCGCGCCGCCGGGAGCGGCCCGGATCACGGTTTCGACCTTGCCATATCCGGCCTTGTTCGCTTCGCCGCCCGCACCATGCGTGTTCTCCAGCCGGGGCGGCTGCAGACCTATGTTGCCTGCACCTTCCTCTCAGTCGCCGCCATCCTCATCATTCCCCCTATCGTCTACGGTGAGCTGCCGCACCCTCCCGCCTGGCCGGCCGATGTCGAGCTTTATGAATGGGCGGTTTTGCTGATTGCCACCTTCGGCCTTGCCGCCGTGCTCGTTGCCCGCGACCGGCTGACGGCGATCGTCTCGCTCGGCATCCAGGGTTTTGCCGTCGCCATCATTTTCCTGCTGTTCGGCGCGCCGGATCTGTCCTTCACCCAGTTCATGGTCGAAACTCTGTCGGTGGTCATTCTCGCCCTGGTCATGACCAGGCTCCGTCTTTTGCCGGCCGACGGGCGCCCGCTCGGTCGCAGGGTCTTCGATGGTGCGCTTGCACTCATTTGCGGCCTCGGCTTCACGCTTCTGCTGCTGCGGGCGACCCAGGTGCCGTTCAACGACGCGCTGACGGTATTCTTCAACGCCTATTCGAAAACGATTGCCCACGGCGCCAATGTCGTCAATGTCATCATCGTCGATTTCCGCGGCACCGACACGCTCGGCGAAATCGCCGTCGTCGCCGTCACCGGCCTTGCCATCCTTGCGCTGATCCGCATCCGCGCCGGCACCGAGCGCAAACTTGCGGCCAATGACCCTGCGGTGGAGACAGAGGGCTGATGAACACCCTGATTTTCCGCACGGTTGCTCCGTTCCTCACGGCATTGATGCTGCTATTTTCGGTCTTCGTGCTGCTGCGCGGCCACAACGAGCCGGGCGGCGGCTTCATTGGTGGGCTGATCGCCGCCTCGGGACTGGCGATCTATGGCATTGCCCGCGGGGTTGCCGCCGTTCGCCGCGCGCTGTTTTTCCATCTGCTGTCGCTTGCCGGCTTCGGCCTGCTGCTGTCGACGGTAGCAGGTCTTCTCTCCATTCTCTTCGCCGTTCCCTTCATGACCGGCCTCTGGATCTATCCGAACCTCTTCGGTCTCGAAGTGCCGCTGTCGAGCGTCATGCTCTTCGACATCGGCGTCTATCTCGTCGTGCTCGGCGCCATCACCTCGATCGCCCTGACATTGGAAGAAAAGGAAGTGGCATTGGAAGAAAAGGAGATGGAATGATGGAACCGCTTCTCGCGATCCTCGTCGGCCTGTTCTTCGCCGCAGCCATCTATCTGATGCTATCGAAATTCACGATCAGCATCATGCTCGGCATCGCCATCCTCGGCAATGCCGTCAACCTTCTGCTCTTTACCAGCGGCCGGCTGACGCGTGGGGTGCCGCCGATCATCCCGGCCGGTCTCGACGCCTTGCCTGCCGGCACGGCCAACCCGCTGCCGCAGGCCCTCATCCTGACGGCGATCGTCATCTCCTTCTCCTTCCTCGCCTTCCTGCTGGTGCTGACCTACCGCGCCTATCAGGACCTCGGCACCGACGACACCAGCGAAATGCGCGCCGCCGAGCCCGACGACCGGCCGCTGCCGCCATTGGGGTATTGAGGCGGATGTCGGTGTCGGTGATTACCCCCCTCAGCCCTGCCGGGCATCTCCTCCACAAGGGGGGAGATCGGCTGGGGGCGAAATCTCACCCTGGTCAGATGCCTGGGATGGGCGAAGCGGATGGGGGTGCAATTAATATATCGGGAAGCGGGCGCGTCTTGCCGACCTCCCCCCTTTTGGGGGAGGTGCCCGGCAGGGCAGAGGGGGGTGCGCCACGGTACGCCCCCTGCGATGCCGAGGGCCGTACTTGATGGCCGCTCCCACCTCCACCGTCGATCTCGCCGCCGCCCTGATCACCGCCCCGGTTCCCATCGGCCATTGGCTGGTGATCCTGCCGGTCGCCCATTGCATCACGCTGGGTGCTGTTCTGCTCATGCTGCGCAACCATCCCCGCCTGCAGGCATGGCTCGCCATCTCAGGCCTTGCGATGCTGGCACTGATCGATGCGGCGTTGCTCGCCAAGGTTTCGGCCGAAGGGCCGCTCACCATGGTCATGGGCCGCTGGCTGCCGCCCTTCGGCATCGCCTTCACTGTCGATCTCCTTGGTGCGCTGATGGCCTTCACCGCAGCCCTTGTGGCGCTTGCCGCCGGCATCTATGCGCTTGCCGATATCGGCGAAAGTGGCCGGCGGTACGGTTTCTTTCCGCTGCTCATGTTGCTGATGGCCGGTGTCAGCGGCGCCTTTCTCACTGGCGATGTTTTCAATCTCTATGTCTGGTTCGAAGTTCTGCTGATCTCTTCCTTCGGCCTGATCATCCTTGGCTCCGAACGTCAACAGATCGACGGTGCGCTGAAATATGCGGTGCTGAACCTCATCGCCACGACGCTGTTCCTGATTGGCGTCGGCATCCTCTATGCTGCCTTCGGTACGCTCAACATGGCCGATATCGCGGCAAGGGCGAAGGATTTGCGCGGTACCGCGCCGCTGATGACCCTGGCCAGCCTCTTCCTGCTCGCCTTCGGCATGAAGGCGGCAGCCTTCCCGGTTAATTTCTGGCTGCCCGCCGCCTACCATACGCCGCGCATCGTGGTCTCCGCGCTGTTTGCCGGCCTACTCACCAAGGTCGGGATCTACGCACTGATCCGGGTGATGGTCATGCTGCTGCCGGTAGAGCGACAGGAATTGAGCCTGGTGATCGCGCTTGCCGCCGCCGCGACCATTGTCGTCGGCGCTCTCGGCGCCCTTGCCGAAAACGATATCCGCAGGCTGTTCGGCTATGTCGTCATCTCGGGCATCGGCAACATGCTCGCCGGCGTCGCCCTTGGTGGCCCAGGCGGTGGCCCAGGCGGTGGCATTGACGGCGTCAGCGGCGCGGTCTTCTATGCGCTCCATTCCATGGTTCTGATGACGGCGCTTTATCTGGCTGCCGGCGAGATCGCTCGGCGTGGCGGTGGCTTTTTACTGTCCGAGCTCGGCGGGCTCTATCGGCAGAGCGGCGCCTTCGCCGCGCTCTCCCTCGTTCTCTTCCTTGCCGCCTGCGGCCTACCGCCTTTTTCCGGCTTCTGGCCGAAGGTCATTCTCGTCAAGGCCTCGCTCGATCTCGGTGACTGGTGGCTGGCGGCCGTAATCCTCGTCGGCGGTTTTCTAACGACGATCGCCTTCGGCCGCCTCTTCCTGCTCGCCTATTGGCGCCCGGCGCCGGTAGAACTGATGCCGTCCGAGGCCAGATGGCGCACCGGCCTGCCACTGGCGGCATTAACGGCGCTCACCATCGGCTTCGGCATCCTGCCGGAACAGCTGCTGGCGCTGTCGCAATCGGCCGCTGCCGGTCTTGCCGATCCAGCGGCCTATCTCCATTCGGTCTTCCCCGGAGACGCGCGGTGATCGCCTTTCTCTTCAACCTGCTGCTTGCCATTGCCTGGGTCGCCGTTACCGGTAGCGGCTCGCTGCACAATCTCGTCTTCGGCTTCCTGCTTGGCGCCCTGGCGCTGGCCGTCATCCGCGAACCTTTCGGCGGCACGGGATATCTGCGCCGCGCTCGTCTGGTGCTCTCGCTCGCCGCTCTGTTCCTGAAGGAATTGTCGTTGTCGGCTTGGAAAGTCACGCTCACCATCCTCTCGCCTGATATGAAGCTGAAGCCGGGCATCTTCGCCTTCCCTCTGACGGTGACGAGTGATTTCGAGATCACTTTGCTCGCAAACCTCATCACCCTGACACCCGGCACGCTTTCGGTCGATGTCTCCACCGATCGCCGCACGCTCTATGTCCACGCGCTCGATTGCTCCGATCCCGAGACAACCAGGCGGGATATCGCCAATGGTTTCGAACGCAAGATCATGGAGGCTTTCCGGTGATCACACCTGCCGCCATTATCGCGGTCGCATCCTCGGCTGCCCTTGTCATCCTCGGCCTGGCGTCGATTCTGACGGTCTGGCGCGTCGTTGCCGGCCCGACATTGCCGGATCGCATCCTCGCCCTCGATATGCTGACGGGCATCGCTATCGGTTTCATCGCCGTCATCGCGATCAAAACAGGCTTTTCGCTCTATATCGATATCGCCATCTCGCTCGGCCTCGTCGGCTTCCTGGCGACGGTCGCCTTCGCCCGATTCGTGCTGTCGCGCGGCAACATCAAATCGCCGGCATCTGCCTCTCCGGTAAAGACCGGCGCGAAAGGGCGTCATGCGGGAGGAAAGAAGCGATGATCGATTATATTCTGGCTGCCATTGTCGCTCTGCTGCTGATCGCCGGTGCGTTTTTTGCTCTTTCGGCGGCGATCGGCCTGGTCAGGCTGCCCGATCTCTATACCCGCATGCACGCGGCCTCGAAGGTGGGTACCGTCGGCGCCGGGCTGCTGCTCCTTGCCGCCGGTCTCTATTCGCAGGACCTGGCGATTCTCGTCCGCGCCATTGCCGGCTTCGTCTTCCTGTTGCTGACGGCGCCGGTCTCTGCCCATCTGTTGGCCAGAGCCGCCCACCTCTCGGGATATGAGCTCGGGGCTGTTTCGGTCCGCGACGATATGCACAAGCGCTGAGCCTATGCTGTGCGCTGCTTTACCAGATTTATGCAAAACTTATGCACAGGAACCTGTGAGTAAAGCTTGCCCGTGGGTGCCTTAATTCTTCATCTGTCATTTTTTCTCAAGAAAAACGACAAATAATAATTGGCCTTTTGGCCAAACGATGCTATTTGAAAATGCAAGTAGAGTTCTGATTGTGAGTTACAATCGTACTGCTTCCAAGTCCCTCAGTTTTGATTTTTTATGTCTAAACTGCGGCCATCGCCTGGGGCATGACGTAGTGGTTTGCAGTCAGGCAGTATAAGAACAGGTCTCGCTCTTCGGAATCTAGGGGTGGATTTCGCGTTTTTCGAAACAGAAGGTCGGTCATGTGCTTTTGCTGTTCGCTTCTACGAGGCGGGTCTTTGACGTAACAGTCAAAGGCCGTTTGAGCATGCTAACAGGAGAAAAAATATGACGGAAATGGCGACCGGCAATGCGCCGGAGCTGCTTGTGGAACTGACGGCCGACATCGTCGCGGCTTATGTCAGCAACCATGTTGTCCCGGTCAGCGACTTGGCAAATCTGATTTCCGACGTGCATTCGGCACTGAGCAACACGTCCGTACCGCAGCCTGCTGCGGCCATCGTCGAAAAACAGAAGCCTGCAGTCTCTGTCCGCAAGTCCGTACAGGACGAGCAGATCACGTGTCTGGAATGCGGCGGCAACTTCAAGTCCCTCAAGCGTCACCTGATGACGCATCACAGCCTCTCGCCGGAAGACTACCGCGAGAAGTGGGACCTGCCGACCGACTACCCGATGGTAGCGCCCGCTTATGCCGAAGCGCGTTCGCGCCTGGCAAAGGAGATGGGCCTGGGTCAGCGCCGCAAGCGCGGCCGCGGCTGAGCTTTTTCGAAAGCCACCAACGACAAAAGCCGGGTCTTGTGCCCGGCTTTTCTGTATGCGCTCGAGGCGGGGGCGCTGCTCTATGCTTCGCTGGCGGCCGCAGACTGTATTCCTGTACTATCAGCAAGTGTTAATATACTGATCCGCTGAGCCGGCGCTGTGCGAATCGCTTGGCCCGGGATCTGGCAAAGCCCGTCAAACACTTCAAGCCGCGGCGCGAATCGTTGCTTCTTCCCGGATCCTGTTGACCATCGACCGCAGTCCGTTCGAGCGCTGTGACGACAGGTTCTCCACCAGACCGATCTTCGAGAAAATCTCGAAGGCATCGAGCCCGGCGATCTCGGATGCCGTCTTGCCGGAATAGGTGGCGAGCACGATGGCGACGAGGCCGCGCACGATATGGGCGTCCGAATCACCCTCGAAGCTCATCACCGGGTTGTCGGGATCGCCTGTCGTATGCGTCACCAGCCACACCTGGCTGGCGCAGCCCATTACCTTGTTTTCGGACGTACGCTTCTCCTCGGCCAGGTCGGGCAGCGCCTTGCCGAGTTCGATGACATAGCGGTAACGGTCTTCCCAATCGTCCAGGAAGGCGAAGTCGTCGATGATCTGGTCGAGGGATGCCATGGAGAAGCCTTTCACGATTCAAGCAATTCCAACAAAGCTGCGCAGCGGTTCGGGTCCGGAATGCGTCAGGAAATGCTCTAGATGTGCATATAGGTGAAAGATCGGCGGATTTGAACCGTTAAAGCAATTCCGGGAAAAGTGCGAAGCGGTTTTTCGTCCGGAATTGCGTACACAAAGATAAAAAGAAACGCCGCGAGGGATGGGCATCCTCACGGCGCAGCAACATGCTGAATTAAACAGGGCAGGCACGTCAGGCATGGGGCATTTCCGCGTCATGCGGACCACCGATGCAAGTTCAGAAAAATCAGATCGCCGGCTTCGGCGTGGGTAGCGGGATCGCGCCGGTGACAACGGTCTCGGCAGAGGCGTCATCCTCGACCGGCGGCCGGTAAGGCATCGGCTGGTTCAGCGCGGCCTTTGCCTCACGCAGCTTTTCCTGGATTGCAGGTGCGGCCAGCGAAGGCATGTTGAGCGCCACCGGCACCTGCGGTTCGGCGCGCTTTGCGGTCGCCGGCGCCTCGTCCTTTAACTGGCTGTCGAGAAGTTCGTAGGCGACGCGAGCGCCTTCACGGGCCCGGTAGCCGAGCGCCGTGGCGGTTTCGGCGCCCTTGGCGCAGACCTCGGGCTTTTCCGAGCACATGCCTGTGAGATAGTCATAGGCGCCGCTTGCCGCCGTAAACGCGTCGGAAAGCTGCAATTGCGGGCCGTTGGCGAGCTTGTCGGAACTCTCCGTGCTGAAGACGGAAAGAAGCACGAGCACAAGGCCAAACCAGAAGGATCCTTTGATCAGAAACCACATTGTCGTTGCCCATCCTGTTTTCCCGTCCGGTTCTTGTCGCCGAATCAGGCCGGTTGTCCGGTGTGTTTTCACCCTACCGCCAAGTTGCGAACGCCGCTTTTCGAAACTCACGGGCATTTGCGGCAAATTTAGTTCAAATTTTAGCGAACGGTATTTGACGGACATTTTAGTCGAATGCGAGCGATCGCCGTTAAGCATCAGGGCAGCACCTGCTTGCAATTGCAGGGCTTTTGCCGGCTCGCCTTGCCACAGGAGTTAATGCAATGCTGAAATATGAGGAAAATCCGTCGCTTACCTGCTATTAACCACAAAAGGCAAAGAGCCTTCCAGATGCTTCAAAACGGGAATTTCGGGGGTTTCGGGCTGTGAACAGCGCTTTTGCCTTAGCCTTTCTTTAAGTCGCCAAGGCCTATTGTCCGGATCGATAGACAGCCTTTCGGGCGGGTATTGCGTGCGTGTATTGAGTAACATTGGCGGCTGGGTGACGGCCCTCGTAGACCGGGCGGCGACAAGCTGGCTCTCCCGGACGGGCGGCGGCGAAGCCGTGCGCCAACGCGAGCTCGCGATCCTGCGCCGCCTCGTGCTGTTCTCATCGGCCGCTCTTATTGCCGCTCCTGTCGGCCTCTCGGCGGTCACCAGTCCGGCCGTCGCCTTGCCGGCAGGTGTCGCCATGGTCTGCGCTGCCTTTCTCTTTTCCGCCGTCGGCAGCATCGCGCTCGCCCGTCAGGGCTCATCCGCCGGTATCGCGACGCAATCGGCCGAGGATTTCTTCCTTGCCGCCACCCCCGGCCTCGTCTTCTTCCTCGACCCGCATGGCAGCGTGGCGACTGTCGGCGGCCGTGACCGGCGCGATTTTCTCGCCTGGATGCGCGATCCCAAGGGCAGGGGTTTCCTGGAACAGGTGCATGTCTCCGACCGCATCCTTTTCCTGCAGGCGCTCGATGGCCTGCGCCGGGGCGAGGATGCTCAATGCGTCGATCTGCGCATCGACCGCCCCTCGGTCGCGCGTGATCAACGCCAGTTCGCTTATCTCAGAATGGACATGACGGCCCGGCGCGACGCCGATGGCGAACTTGCCGCTGTCATTGCCCAGTTGCACGATGTCTCCGTCGAACAGCAGCTGCGTGCCGAGGCTCAAAACCGCGTCGCCGATGCCGAATCGGCAAACGACGCCAAATCGCGCTTCCTCGCCGCCGTCAGCCACGAGCTGCGCACGCCGCTGAACGCTATTCTCGGTTTTTCCGACATCCTGATCGGAGAATATTTCGGCAAGTTCGAAAACGATCGCCAGCGCGAATATGTCGGCCTTGTGCGCGAATCCGGCGCGCACCTCTTGTCCGTCGTCAACACCATGCTCGACATGAGCAAGATCGAAGCCGGCCGTTACGAGCTGATCCTCGATGCCTTCGATATATCAAGCTCGGTCAAATCCTGCGAATCGATGCTGGCATTGCAGGCCAAGACCAAGGGCCTGACGCTGACCAGCCGTATCCAGCGCGGTCTCGGCGAGATCGTCGCCGATCAGCGCGCCATCCAGCAGATCCTGATCAATCTCGTCGGCAATGCCATCAAGTTCACCGAGGCAGGCGGCGTCGTCTCGGTCGATGCGGCGGCGCGCGACGGCATCCTCAAGCTAACGGTCAGCGATACCGGCATCGGTATTGCGGCCGACAAGCTGGCATTGCTCGGCCAGCCCTTCGTCCAGATCCAGAACGACTATACCCGCCGCTTCGAAGGCACCGGCCTTGGTCTTTCCCTGGTCAAGGGGCTGGTGGCGCTGCATGGCGGGCATTTCGCCATCGCCAGCCAGCCCGGCGAAGGCACGATCATCACCATCGAGATCGCGGTGGACGGCTCGGGCGCCGTGTGCGCCGAAGACGCCGGTCATGGCGCGACTGTCGAGTTCCCGCCGCGGCTGAAGGGCGCGGTCCATACAGGTGCAGAACTGGGGGAGGGGCGTTTCGATGGCCGCGCGCAAGCGAAAATCGCCTAAGGGAAAAAGGGGACGGCAGCAGCCGGGCCTCCTGATGTCAGGTGCCGCCGCCCTGGGCGGTCTCAGCCTGCAGGGCGCATCCGTGCTCGGCGGCGTCATCGGCCGCAATCCTTCGGTTGCCGGCGGCACGATCACCTTCGTCGTCATCTTCTCCTTCGTCGCCGCCAACGCGCTCTGGTATCAGCCGGGCCTGCATCCGCATCCGATTTTCCGCACCCGCGATCCGCAGTCTCCAAATGTGCTCGGCGCCCGCCGCCCAGCCGAGGAGCAGCAGGGCGACGTCACCACCTTCCGGATCGAACGGCCGGAGGATACCGCGACCACCACCAACGCAACGCCGGCGCCTGCCGCGCCCGGCCAGCAGCCGAACCAACTTGTCATGGACATCCAACAGCAGCTGGTGCGCCGTGGCCTCTATAACGGCATACCCGACGGCGTCATCGGCCCCCGCACCAGTGCGGCCATCCTGTTCTTCGAGGAAACCGTCGGCATGGTCCAGACCGGCGATCCGACACCCGGGGTACTGGCGGCGCTGAAGACCGATGCCGCCGGCCCATCGACCGTGCCCGCGGAAAAGCCGCCCGAGGATGTGAGCTCGAAGGCGGCGGCGGAAGACCCGGTGGCAGCGGCGATCCGCAGCGCCGAGAAGACCGTCAGAACCGCTTCGTCATCCGCAAAGCAGGTTCCATCAAGCGAAATCACCAATGTCGACCTGGTGCTGAAGATCCAGAAGGGTCTTTCCAACATGGCCTATGCCAATGTCGGCGTCGACGGCGTCGCCGGCGAGCAGACCCGCGCGGCCATCCGCCATTTCCAGAAGCACTACAACCTGCTCGAAGATGGCGAGCCAAACCAGGCGGTTCTGAAAAAACTCAAGGAAATCGGCGCGATTTAAACTCGAAACCGCCCTTACCATGACCGGAAACTCTCGCAGCCTCAGGGGCCTGGCGATGTTGTCTGGAACACCGCCAATTGCGGCGATCGCCGCATTGCCGCCGTCCGCGCCCCGGTCTATACCGCCCCGATGAGATTACGCGCCGACATCTTCGTTTCCGCACTCCTGCGCCGCGTCTTCGCCAGCGGCGATTTTGCCGCCGTCGAAAAGAAGGGTGCGGAGGAGGCGGGTGCGATCTTCATCCTCCAGCACTTCCGCGATGGCCTGGAAACGCTCTATGCGCCAGCGCCGCAGACCGCCTTCGGCGAGAGCGAGGCCGGCGACCGGCTGTTCGAAATCCGCCTGTCGCGCAGCGATCCGGAAGCGGTGCGTGCCATGCTGGAGCGCGAACGCAGGTTCGACCCCGATCTCTGGATCGTCGAGCTGGAGGCGGAGGAATTGGGAGACATGCTCCCGCTTGCAAAAGATGGCTGACAGCCGAGCCGAATGACCGAGGCTGTCAGCTCAGCGCGATCGCCGTCCGAGGACACGCAAGTCGCGTTGCGGCGGTGACTGTCGGATGAAGCGGTGGTTTTCCGTTTCCTGGAGCGCCGGCGCATTAGCCACTTCGGGCTTATAGGTGTAGCGATCGGCGCGGCGCCAGGCGTCCACACGTTCGTGGCATTCTTCTGGATCGAGCGCATCGAGCACCATCCAGCCGCGTGTGACGTTGTGCTGCTGTTCGGCAAGGTGTGGATAGAGCTTCTCGAGTACGAAGACGGCGTCCAGAAAGCCCATGCCGAGGCTCGTCAGCGTCGTCGCCAGCTGTTGGCCGGAAAGATCGAGCATGATGCGCTCGGCAAGCCAGCGGCTGGCCGACAGCGCATCGGCAAGCGCGGTTGCGAAATGCGTCGCCTCGCGCGAGCGGGCGAAGCGTACCAGCAAAGCCTCCTGAATATCGGTGAGCGTGCGCAGGCCGAGCCTGTCCTCGTCGGCCCGGCCGAGATGACCGGCAAGACCGAGGATACGCTCGCGCAGCGCCTCCTCATTGGCAATCCTCTGCCCCTGTAGCGCCTCCGCCTCAGTGGTCTCGGTCGGCGCCGGCGAAAGCGCAACCGTCTGCGCTTCTGTGATTGGCGCTGGCGCGGCCGCCGGCCGCGGTTGGCTCTGGCGCAGCGCCACCAGCGCATCGATGACCTTCGGCGAGAGTGAATCGCGGCTGACGATCGCCCTGACATGCGCTGCACCCTGCGTGCGCGCGATGGTAATCAGCGTGTCGTCGGCAATTGCCTTGGAGGCGGCAAGAAAAGGGGCTGCGATCTCGATCGGCTGGTTGCCGATGAACAGCGCCACGGCTGCCGGCATGTTTGCGCATTGGGAGAGCGCCGCGACCGCTTGGCGCTTGGCCTCATCGGAGGAGGCCTGGAATAGCGGCATGAAAAGCTCGGCGAATTGGCGCAGTTCGGACCGTGTCGGATGAGACAGGTTCTCAAAACTGCTGACAGTCGCCATCAATACCACGTCCTTTTTCCTGACGGCCAATGGGCCCTCTAGGTCTCGAAACCGGTCACGCACAAGAACACCCCGAAAACGCCGAACCAAGGGGAACCACGGGCCGATATGCGCTGGCGGAACGCATGTCGGACCACATGGGTTATGAACAAATCCTACACCGGTACGGTTAATGCATGCTGAAGATTTTATTAAAATTTGACGGAATTATACACGCGGGACGTGTCGCGACATCATCGGCCGGCAGTCCAACAATGCCGATTTGAAAAGGCGTTGCAGCGATTGCTCATCGCTGGTGACGGGGGGAAAGTTCAGGCGGCCCTGCGATCGCGTAGCGCGTGCAGCAGGGTTTCGCGGCTGTCGTGACCGGCCTGATAAAGGTCGAGGGCTGCGGATGCCGCAAACTGCGCCTCGACGCTCTTGACGTCGATGCGCCGTTCCGCGCACCAGGCATCGAGTGCACCGCGCAACACGTCGAGATCCTCAGGCGAGAAAGATGAATTCACCAGCAAAGACATCGCCGGCCCTCCGCATTCCGGCAAGAGCGCGCAATATCCGCGATCGACCGGTGCCCGGAAACGTGTGATCGACGATTGAACCATACGCGCATCCGAATCGGTCGCAATTAAATATTTTCATGAAGTATTTTTGCAACAGTATGCATTTCCGGCCGAGTAACCTGCCGGTGTTCATGCCAACCATATGAATTGTTTCTAATTTTATACATCGATGCCAAGCCGTGTCTCTGCGTGGGCGGGTGAAACCAAATCATCTCTTCGCGCGTTAGAGAGGAAGTAACGTGAACTGTGTTTGGCGTCCACCGAACATTAGTAAGCTGTTAACTGACATCTGTCTCAATTCGGCTAGGAACGACGCGATTTGAGTGTTTTGATCGTTGAAAGTCCTGATCACGGTATTTCAATCAGGTGCCGTGGGAAAGGCGCGAATGCCCTCGGTCCGGTCACTCCGGCACTGCAGGACGCGCTGGCTCGCACATTGGCGGGCAGGGTGAAATCCATCGCAAGTTCATCCGTCTCGGGCAGTGCATGGAGACGAGAATGGCAATAGTAGTCGCATTGGCGGATTGGCAGCCGCGGGCGCCGCGTCGCCCGGACAAACAACCCCGCGAAGCCAAGATCCTATGGTTCACCGGCGTCCGCTACGAGCGGCTGGCCGAGAGCCCCAGGCGCGTGCCGGCGCCCGCGCCGCGCGTCAACACGAAGTGACGCCTGCTCAACCTTAGCGGGCGATGAATTGCTCGCAGCCGGCTTCCGTCAGGAAGTTCCGCGCTGCCTCATCGAAACTTGCCTGCGGCGCCAGCGTCCGCAGCACGGCGTAGCCGTCCGGTCGGGCCATCTCCACCAGAATCGCCTGCTGCAATTCCTGCGGCAGGTTCTTGCGCAGGTCGGTCAGCTGGATCGGACCGCCTGCCAGCACATCGAGCGCGCCGCCGACAGAGGTCCTGTCGTTCATGCTGAAGACCTCGTTGGAGGCGCTGTCGTAGATCGCGATCGACCAGAAGGGCACATTGCCCTTGGCAGTGAAATGCACCGGCGCATCTTCGACGTCGAAGGAGCAGACGGCGGTGCGCACGAAGGGGTCGCCATTGGCAAGGCCTGCCTCGTCATATCGGCCGCCGAGCAGGGTGAAATTATTCAGGTCACCCTCCGCCTCTACACGGGTCGCCGCATCCTTGCCGGTGAAATGCGGCAGCGAAAGGATGATGACGAGGTGCAGCAGCGCGGCGCCGAAAAGGCCGGTCAGGATGGCGAAGAATATCCTAAGCATTGCCGCATCCGGTCTTGGTGAGCTTCGGCATGGCAAGGTCGATCACCCCGGAACTGCCGGCGGTCGGCGTGTCGAACAGCGTCAGCACAAGCCGGAAGGTGCCGGCCTCTGGCAAGGCCAGCCAGTTGCCCGGCTGCGCGACGGCTGAGATTTCGATCGAGAAGCTGCTGTCCGGCTGGCGCAGCACCGTCCAGGAATTGAGCGCTGCCGGATGTCCGGTCGTCACCGCCGCCGGATTGCCGCCATTGTCGGCGGTAAACAGGGTCCAGAGCCGGGCAGGCGGCGTCTGCCCGCTGATGCGGTAGCGGCAACCGGCATTCAGCCGCGCGCCATCATCGTCGACGCTCGCCGTAAAGGTCAGGCCTTCGGCGCTGCCATAAAGCAGTTTGCCGGCGCGCGCGCGGTGCGACTTGGCATAAGGATCGGCCTCGACCGTCTGCAACGCCGGAAAAGCCTCCCAGGCGCCGAGCTTGATCGCCCCGAAACCCTGTGTGGCATCCAGCGCATAAAGCGAAATCATGATCCCGCCGCCGAAGGCGACGATCAGCGTGACCAGGATGAAGAGGGGAAACCGAAACACGTCATGACCTTGGAAACCATATCAGATGAAAGGGTTACCACTGATTCTGGCGGGGTGGAATGCCACGAGACGACATGGATGCCGATCAGTCCGGTTAACGTCGAAAGCTGCCCCTCACCCTAACCCCGACGGGTGGGCCTTGGGAGATGTGTATATGCCCTAGCGTAAACGGGGCGAGGGGACGTGCCATGCGAGAGGCAGGCGAGAAACGGGGAGGGCGAGGCTATCTCCGTTCGCCCCGTTTGCGGGGAGAAGGTCCCGGCAGGCGGAGGAGGGGCCCGCCTCGCCGATCTCCTTGGCATTGTGCCGACACGAACAAAAGCGCCGCATCCACCCAGAATCTATTCCACACTCGCGACTTTCTGCGGCGCAAGCGGAACGGCATCCTTCAGCTTTTTGCCGAGATCTTTCAAGATATTCGTCGACTGAACCGAGAGCATGCGCGGCCGGATGAGCTGCGGCAATCCATCCTGCGGCTTGGCGGCGGCGGTCTTGGCGAGATCCTTTTCCGAGGGCAGGGGATTTTCGACCCCAGGTATGGCCCGCAGCGTCACACCCTGATGGGCGTAGTCCATGGCGCGCTTGAAGGTCATCGCCGGCAGCGAGCCGCCGGTCATGTTGTTGGTCGAGGTGTAGTCGTCATTGCCGAACCAGACGGCGCAGGTATAGTTGCCGGTGAACCCGACGAACCAGGCGTCGCGATAGGCCTGGGTCGTGCCGGTCTTGCCGGCTGTCAGAATGCCATTGTCGAGGGCTGCCTTGCGCGCCGTGCCGACATAGGGAACGCGCGACAGCATCTGGTTCATGTAGGCGTCGGCCTTTTCGGACAACACACGTTTGGCTGCCGGCTCGTCACGGTCGAAATCGTAGAGCACGTCGCCGTCATAATCGAGGACCTGGGTTATGCCGTGGCGACGCGACTGGTAGCCGCCGGCCGGGAAGGTGGCATAGGCCGTCGCCTGATCGAGCACCGTCACCTCGGATGTGCCGATCGGAATGGTGACGTCGTCGCGGATCGGCGTCTCGACGCCGAGGTTTTTCGCCATCGCCCGGATCGGCTGAATGCCGAGTTTTTCCTTGGCGAGCCGCACCGGCACGGTGTTGATCGACTGGGCGATCGCGGTCTCGAGCGTTATGCGGCCGGCATAGTGGTTGGCATAATTATGCGGGCTCCAATTGCCCCAGGAGATCGGCGCGTCGACGATGGTCGTTTGCGGCGTCATCCCGCTCTCCATCGCCACCGAATAGGTATAGACCTTGAAAGAGGAGCCCGGCTGGCGCAGCGCCCTGGTGGCGCGGTTGAACTGGCTCTCGCCGTAATCGCGGCCGCCGACCATGGCGCGCACGGCGCCGCCATTCTCGATCATCACCATGGCGCCCTGCTTGGCGTGATAGGCCTCGCCATATTCCCGCAGCGACGTTTCGACTGAATCCTCAGCCGCCTGCTGGATGCCCATGTCGATCGTCGTGCGCACGATCAGCGAATGCTGGTGGAAACGCGGCGAAAGCCGCTGCACCTCGTCGAAGGCCCAGTCTAGGAAGAAGTCGGGCGATTCCACCTCGTTGCGGTCGACGACGGTGGCCGGGTTGCGCCGGGCGGCAATCACCTGGCCCTCGGTCATCAGCCCGCTCTGCACGAGATTGGTCAGCACCTCGTTGGCGCGCGCACGCGCTGCCGGCAGGTTGACATGCGGGGCGTATTTCGCGGGCGCCTTGAACAGGCCGGCGAGCATGGCGGATTCGGCGAGGTTTACATCGGTGATATTCTTGCCGAAATAGAACTGTGCCGCCGCGGCTGCGCCAAACGTGCCGCCGCCCATATAGGCCCGGTCGAGATAGGTGGAGAGGATTTCCTTCTTGGAAAGGTTTGCCTCGAGCCAAAGTGCCAGGAATGCCTCGGTGACCTTGCGGTCGATCGAGCGTTCGTTGGAGAGGAACAGGTTCTTGGCCAACTGCTGGGTCAGCGTCGAGCCACCCTGCACGACTTCGCCGGCCTGGGCGTTGGTGACCATAGCGCGGAAGAGGCCGATGGCGTCGATGCCGAAATGGTCGAAGAAGCGCCGGTCTTCGGTGGCGAGCACGGACTTGATCAGGGAATCGGGCAGTTCATCGATCGGCACGGAATTTTGATGGATGACGCCGCGATGGCCGATGACGTAGCCGTAGCGGTCGGTGAAGGTGACGGCGAAATCGCCGCGGTTACGCCAGTCCTCCTTGGTCGCCTCGAAGGCGGGCTGGGCAAGCAGCAGCATCAGCACCGAGCCGGCGGCCCCGAGCGTCAGCCCTTCGCCGGCAAGTTCGAATACCATGCGCTTCCAGCCGCGCACGCGGAAGCGGCGGAAGAAGATGGTGATGTCTTCCCAGATCTCGGCGGCACGGAAGCCGGCGTTCCAGACGGTCGAATCGATCCACGAATCGATGCGCAGCAGAATGTGACGGCTCTTCGTCGGCCGCTTGTCCGCCGCTTTTTCTGGTTCATTTTCAGGCCCCTTTTCGGGGTTGTCCGGATCCTGCACGTCCTGTATTCCCGCCTGATCGCGCTTCGCTCATATCCGACCGTCGGAAAGCGACGAAAGCGCGAGGCCGCCATATGGCCGCAATGCTCTCCGATACCAGAAGAAAGTTCTCCGGTACCAGGAGCATGCTGAAGAATTGATTGATTTTGCGCCTGATAACAAGAGAGATAGATGGGGGTCACGTGAATTTGCGGGCCGCTGTTGCAAGAAACGAACGATGAACGATCTGCCCTTCTGGAAGAGCAAGACACTGGCCGAAATGACCGTCGCCGAGTGGGAAAGCCTCTGCGACGGCTGCGGCCTCTGTTGCCTCAACAAGATCGAGGAATGGGATAGCGGCGATATCTACTTCACCTCGGTCAGCTGCAAGCTGCTCGACGGCCAAAGCTGTCGCTGCTCGAGCTATGAGAACCGCTGGGATTTCGTGCCGGATTGCGTGCAACTGACCAAGGAGAACGTGCCCGATATCGCCTGGCTGCCGCCCACCTGCGGCTACCGGCTGGTCAACGAAGGCCGCGATCTCTACTGGTGGCATCCGCTCGTCTCCGGCGATCCGGAAACCGTTCATGCCGCCGGCATTTCCGCCCGAGGGCGCACCATCAACGAAAATGAGATCGATATCGACGATCTCGAAGACTACGTCGTCGACTGGCCGCTGACCGTGGGCGAAGAGAAGGATGAGGAAGAAGAAGCCTAGCTGGAGCAGGATGATTTGAGGCCCGCCTAAAATCTGAATCCTGTTCTCAATTAAAGAGTTAGAGCATGATGTCATAAGAAAATCGCTCACACTTTTCGGCGTCATGCTCTAGATGCGGGCTACCGCCGCGAGGAAACGCCGCAGTTCCGTCTCCACATAAACATCCACCGGCCCATTTGCACTAAAACCCCACCAGGTGAGCGAGCCCTGCCATTGCGACAGCATCAGCCGGGCGATCGACTCCGGCGCGGTTGTCGATCCGAAACAGCGAACGATCGCCACCGTCAGCGCTTTTCCCCAGGTGGCCCCGCGGGCGCGCAGCACCGGATCACGAAAGTCTTCACGAAGCACCAGCAGTCCCTCGCCATAGGCGGCGGCATTGTCGCCGTAATCCAGCGACAGGCCGACAAGCAGGGCGATCGCGCCTTCCGGCGTTTTCGGCACGCTCTCGGCAAGCCTCGTGGTTTCCGCATCCAGCCCGTCCCAGGCGTATAGCAGCGCTGCACGCAGCATCGCCGCCTTCGTCGCAAACCGCTGCACCAGCGTCGAGCCGGAAAGGCCGCTGGCTTTGGCCACTGCAGCAAAAGTCGCCGCATCCGGCCCCTCGGCATGGATCAGCGCCAGCACCATGGCGAGAAGCTGTTCATCGGAAAGCGTGCGGCGGCGCGGCATGAAATTCCTCTTGCATTCGCCCCATTTATGAACGAACGTTCGTTTATATACAATCGGCTTTTTTTTGAGTTCTAGCGTGGAGGATGGAGAAGTGACAGCGAACTTGCGGGAGAAAGTGGCTTTAGTGGCAGGCGCAACGCGCGGCGCCGGCCGCGGCATCGCGGTGGAACTCGGTGCTGTCGGCGCCACCGTCTACGTAACAGGACGCACGACGCGTGCCCGGCAATCCGAATATGCGCGACCGGAGACGATCGAGGAGACGGCCGAACTGGTAACGGCTGCGGGCGGCAGGGGCATTGCCGTGCAGGTCGACCATCTCGTTGTGGCTGAGGTCGAGGCGCTGGTGGCCCGCATCCGGGCGGAGACCGGCAAGCTCGATATTCTCGTCAACGACATCTGGGGCGGCGAGAAGCTGTTCGAATGGGACAAGGCAGTCTGGGAGCATTCGCTGGACAACGGCCTGCGCATGCTGCGGCTCGGCATCGAAACACATCTGATCACCGCCCACTACGCCCTGCCGCTGATGATCGAACGGCCGGGTGGACTGCTGGTGGAGATGACCGATGGCACGGCCGAATACAACGCCAGCCATTACCGGCTGTCGCCCTTCTATGACCTCGTCAAAACGGGTGTCACCCGCATGGCCTGGGCGCATTCTCAGGATTTGGCAAAACGCGGCGCCACTGCGGTTTCAATCACGCCTGGCTGGCTGCGCTCCGAAATGATGCTGGATGCTTTTGGTGTTCGAGAGGAGAACTGGCGCGAGGCGACGAAGACGCAGCCGCATTTCGCCATTTCCGAAACCCCGCGCTTCGTCGGCCGCGCGGTCGCGGCCATCGCCGCCGATCCCGACCGCGCCCGCTGGAACGGCCAGTCGCTGTCGAGCGGTGGACTGGCCAAGGTCTACGGCTTCGATGACATCGACGGCTCGCGGCCGGATTGCTGGCGCTACATGGTGGAAGTGCAGGAGCCGGGCAAGCCGGCGGACGTGACCGGCTATCGCTAATGCATGTCATCAGGAAGTGTGCAGCAGTACCGGAATAACGACCTGCCTAAAACAAAGGATCAAGCGCATCGCATCAATCAAATTTGATGCAACGCGCTTTAAGGCCTCTGATTACCGCGCGGCTGCGAGCCGCGCCGCATCGCGAAACGACACCAGCCGTTTGGTCTGTTCGTCCCACAGCACAAGCTTGACGCAACGCAGGCTTTCCATGAGCGTGATCCGGCCGAGGTCGGCAAGCTCAGGATGGTCTCGCAGCACCTCCGGCAGCCGGTAATAGGGCACCCGGCTCGACAGATGATGCACGTGGTGGATGCCGATATTGCCGGTAATCCAGCGCAGCACCGGCGGCAGGTCGTAATGCGAGGCGCCGTGGAGGGCGGCATGCTGGAACTGCCAGTCCGGATCCTTCGACCAATGGGTTTCCTCGAATTGATGCTGGACGTAGAACAGCCAGACACCGGCAGCACCGGCCAGAAGGACGGTCGGCAGATGCACCAGGAGGAAGGGGACGATCCCGACGGCCCAGATCAGCAGCGCTGCGACCAGTGCGATGGCAAGATTGGTCGCCATGGTCGAGACCCAGGGCAGAGCGCCGGAGCGCATCATGCCGAAAGGCAGGCGCTGCTTGATGAGGAACAGCCATGCCGGCCCGATCCCGAACATCACGATCGGGTGCCGGTAAAGCCGATAGCCAAGACGGCCCCAGCGCGACAGCGCATTGTATTCGGCGATCGTCAGCGTTTCGATGTCGCCGACGCCGCGCTCGTCCAGGTTCCCGGCCGAGGCGTGGTGTTCCGCATGCGCCCGGCGCCAATAGTCGTAAGGCGTCAGCGTCAGGACGCCGATCGTGCGCCCAACCCAGTCGTCGACGCCGCGGCGCGCGAAAAACGAGCCATGGCCGCAATCATGCTGGATCATGAACAGCCGCAGCAGAAAAGCGGCGGCGGGAACGACCAGGATCAGGCCGGGCCAGAAGCTGTAATGAACCGAGGCCCATGCGGCAGCCCAAAACAGCGCGAAGGGGACGACGGTGACGGCAAGCTCGAAAGCGCTACGTCCGGCTCTCGGCTGGCGATATCCGGCAAGAATCTTCAACCAGCGCTTTTCAGCAAAAAGCTCGTTGTGGCCCGCGGAGGGTTCCAAGGTTGCGGCGGGTTCGGCCAAAGGGGCCACTTGCATTTCCTCGCTCTCGTTGCGGCGCGCGGATTCGATCACAGAATAGCGCCATGAAAGGCCGCGATACTCGAAAGGCCGAGTGCGATCACCACAGCCGAGCGAATGAGAAAGAGCGGATAGTCGAAACGGTACATTGTATGAAAAGAGGTCATGGCTGCAGCACTTCCCGTTTTTCTGAAAACATGTCAATGGCGATAATGTCACGCCGGCGCGCGGCGCGGCCGATAGAACGCGCCATCACCTTCAAATCACACATGATTTTGTGCGCAAATCGATCCTGATTTCCGCTGTATGTGCGTGGGGGCTCGATGAGAGCGTCTATTTCTTTGGAGCACTGCCCTGCGGGGCGGTCGTGGTCGCCGTCTTCATCTGGTTGGCGAATGTGCTTTCCGTCTTAGCCGCCTGCTTGTCCTTCTTCGGCTTCCGGACCTCACGATTGCTTCTTACCTGTCCTTTTGCCATGGATAAATCTCCCGTTTGATCGAAAACTGAAAGCCGCAGCCTGCGCGGTGTTCGCCCACTTGTCGGTCGCGACCGGAGATCGCGGGGTCGTCATGAGGGCGACCCGACAACGCCGGGCCGCAGGAATTGAATGAAATGATGCCTGCTGAAACCGCATCGAAGTCTGGAGGCGGATGACCTGAGAGGTCACCAAAAGCCAAACCCGACGTTGAGACGGGACGTCACCATGCTTCGCGATCAGGAAAATGGCGGGGCCGGAATCCGGTCACCGCAAATGCCACATCGGCCAGATCAGCGAGCCATCTTCTTACACTGAAATTACGGTGCCATTAAGGCCATTGCCGCAAGAAAGCCATATTTCCACAGGGCTTAATCATTGATGGGAAACAGGCGGATCAGCTTGGTTCTTTCCATTTCCGCTCGGCCTGATGCCGACATGATGCCACGGGCCAGGCAAAGGTCTCTATCCCGCCCGATATCGACAGGTACTTGCATGCCGCCGGCCTTGAGCAGGCGGTCGGTCATCGACAAAAGCAGGTCCAGCCGCGCCTGGCAACCGTCCGCTTCGAGGAGCGCCACCCGGCGCTCCCTGTCAATCTCTGCAAGTTCCTCGGCATGCTGTCGTTGTTGGTAAGCCCCGAACTGCACTCATCCAAAATAACCGGCCGCTACGACGCAGATACAGAGCAACAGGGTTTTTCGCACAATAATCCTTCGGAGCCGGGCAGCTCGGTTATGCGCAGTTTCAAAGTGATAGAGCGTCCTTGGAGCGTCTGAAAGACGCGCGGGGCATTAGACGGCGGCACGTTTTTCGCGGGGCAATCCCTGTATCGCATATCGGTTACAGACCGGGACGACCGGTTTCGGCGGTGCCTTCGGCTTGCCGAAATGGTATTCGAGCGCCCGTGAGAGCATGGCCGGCGAGGTGACACCCTCCTCGAACAATCTGATCAAAAGCACGGCGGCGACGTTGAAGACCCGTTGGTCCTCGATCAGGATTCTGGCGTCATAACCGGCGTCGTCGAGCACGCCCTGAAGCATGTCGAGATCGGACGAGGTCAGATGTGACTTTTCGGAAGTGGAAGACATAGGTCCTCCTTTCATCGGGGCGAAGGTATGAAAACCCTCAGTCGGCAGCGCCCGTACAATGGCTGCCGAAGGCGAGACCATGCGCCTTTCGCCGGAGCAAGGCAACGGGATTCTGCTGCTAATATTCGCTTTGTCTTATGAAGAGCCCGCACCGATCAGGGTGCGGGCGCAACGGTCATTCCGCCGCCTGATAGGCCGACGTCCGGGCGGCCGATGTCCGCGGACCGGCGGCTGCAAGCAGGGTAATCGCGACCGCGAGCAGCGCGACGAAGGCGATGCCGGCGACATAAGGATCCCAGCCGAAATGCGGTGCGGCGCCGAACACTGCCGAGGCGGCTGCGAGCACGATGCCGCCGCCGATCTGGAAAGAAGCGAAGAGCAGTCCGGAGGCAAGCCCCGATTTGTCATCCTCCACGTCGGAAAGGGCTGCGACCTGCACTGAAGGGTAGGTCAGGGCGTAACCGAGGCCGAGCGGGATTTGTGAGAACAGCACAAGCAGGATCGGGTCGACATGTCCGAGTGCGGTTACCCAGAAAATATAGCTGAAGGCCTGCAGGCCGACACCCGCCGCCATCAGGCCGGTGGCGCCGCGATTTTGCGCGAGTGTCGCAAAACGTGGCGCCAGGAACATCACGAAGACGCCGCCAAGCGCAAAGCAGAAGCCGGTGGTGAAGGCCGACCAGCCGATGACGTTCTGGTAATAGAGCGTCGCCAGAAACTGGAAGCCGACATAGGAACCCTGGAAGAGGGCGGCGATCGCATTGGCATGCCGGAGTTTCGCCCGGCGGAACATGCCAAGCGGCACCATCGGATCGGCATGGCGCGCTTCGACCAGCAGGAAGAGCAGGATCAGCGCCAGCGACGCGACGAGCGAACCCCAGGTCGCAAAAGCCTGCCAGCCGGCGGCAGCGGCATTGGTGATGCCGAAGACGAAGAGCAACAGGCCGGGGGTGATCGTCAGCGCGCCGGCCCAGTCGAAGGCGGGCCGCGGTCCCGTTCTTTTCGGGTCGGCCGGCAGCGCCAACGGCGCAAGAAAGAGCGTCAGGATGGCAACCGGCGCGCCCATGACGAGCGTCGCCCGCCAACTGAAGATCGTCGCCGCACCGCCGAGGACCATGCCGAGCACGAAGCCGGTGGCGCCGGTGGAGGCGAAGACCCCAAGCGCTTTTGCCCGCGCCTTCCCCTCGCCGAAGACGGAGAGCAGCAGCGCAAGGGCGGCAGGCGCGGTGAAGGCGGCGGCAATGCCCTTGATCAATCGGGCACCAATCAGCGTCGGCCCGCTGTCGACAAAGCCGCCGGCGATGCTGGCGGCGGCAAAAATCGCCAGCGACCACAGGAAGACGCGGCGGTGGCCGAAGACGTCGGCAACCCGGCCGCCGAGCAGTAGAAAGCCGCCATAGCCGAGCACATACGCGCTGACGGCCCATTGCAGCGATGTCGCCTCCATGCCGAGTTCGGCCTGGATGGCGGGCAGCGCGACACCGATGGTGGAGACGTCCATGGCGTCGAGAAAGTTGGCGGCACAGAGCAGCAGCAGTGCCAGCCCCGCTCCGCCTTTCGATTTGGAAAGTGTCATCGAAATCGTTCCTTCTTTGCTGCCGCCTCGTCGAGGGAGGTTGCGCGGACGGCAGGGAACGAGAAAATGTACAGCTTCCTAACCTATTGCAAATTGATAGTAGCCATGCCAGGTATTACTCACGATGATGAATGATGCTACGCTTCGAAAAATCGATCTGAACCTTTTGCTGGCCTTTTCGGTGCTGATGCAGGAGCGCAATGTCAGCCGCGCCGCCGAGCGCCTGCTGCTTGGCCAGCCAGGCCTGTCGGCCGCTTTGCGGCGCCTGCGCGAGGCGCTGGATGACGAACTCTTCGTGCGTGTCGGCCGCGGTCTGCAGCCGACACCGCGCGCCCTTTCCATTGCCCCGGCGATCGAGGATGCGCTATCGGGCATCGAACGCGCCATCCGCCCGCAGGCCGAGTTTGATCCGGCAAGCTGGCAGGGCGAGTTCCGCATCGGCATGTGCGACAATCTCGAATCAGCTTTCTTCGGCCCGCTTGCCGCCCGTCTTCTCCAGCTTTCGCCGGGCGCCCGGCTGATCGGCATCGCGTCCGAAAAGCGCGATGCCGCCCGCCGGTTGGACGAGGGGGTCTTCGACTTCAGCGTTTCCGTGCATGACGAACCGGCCTCCTGGCACATCCGCGCGCCGCTGTTCGACCAGGCCTCGATCTGCATTTACGATGACGCTCAACTCCGACTGGAGGCGCCGCTGAGCCTTGAGGATTTCGCCACTGTCGCCCATCTCACCGTCTCGTTCGAAGGCAATGCCTCGACCAGCATCGACACCGCACTGAGCCGCACCGGCCATGTCAGGCGTGTGGTGGCGACGGTGCCGCGCTTTTCCGCCCTGCCGACGGCGTTGCGGGCGATGCCCGCCATCGCCATCGTGCCGGAATCGATCGGTCGCTGCATGGCGCAACTGCATGGGCTGACCATCTCAGCGCCGCCGCTTTCGCTGCCGGCCGATCCGGTGACCATGCTCTACCGCCGGGTCGACCAGGCCGACGGCCGGGCGCGCTGGTTCCGCCGCCTGTTCCTCGACGTCGCCGGCGAGGCGCTCGTAGCCTCCGGCTGCCGCGTCTCGATCATGAGAGCGGCGGCCTAAGCAATTCCAGGAAAAGTGCGAAGCGGTTTTCCGTCTGGAATTGCGTAAAAATAAAATGCTGATCCCTATTATAGCTCGCCTTTGTGGAAATAGGCTTCGAGGCGGTAGCCATCCGGGTCGATGATGAACGCGGCGTAATAAAAGCGTCCATAATCCGGCCGGATACCCGGTTCGCCATTGTCGGTGCCGCCGGATGCGACTGCGGCCGCGTAAAAGGCATCGACCGCCGCCTCGTTGGGCGCGACGAAGCAGAAATGCAGCCCGGATCGCATATCGGCAACAACCGGTTGCTCGACCTGCATCACCCAGAGCCCGACCTGTTCCGGGCCGTAGCCGATCATCTTGTCGGAATTGGATAGGCGCTCATATCCGAGCGGCGCTAGTGCCGCATCATAGAAACGGCGGGCTCTTTCCAGGTCTTTTACGCCGATGGAGATATGATCGAACATGGACTGCGAACCCCCTATCTTCTGCTAATCCCCAAAGGACTGCTCACACCCAAGATGGCTCGACGCTAAAATCTTTCAACCGCTGTCTCAAAGCATGTCGCGCAAAACTGCGCTTGCGGTCGACCATTCCGGCCGCGCCTTCCGCCTGCGGCAAAGCCTGTGGCTGGACATTGCCGCATCCGCCCAGGTCTCGTTCTAAACGGCGCCCTCAGCGACGCTTTGCATGTGCTGCAGGTTCGTCACCTCATAGGTCCAGACTCGAAACGCCTTCAGCACATGCGGTCCGAAGGAATTGATGAGCGGTATGTCGGCGGCGTCGCGCCCGCGCGCGACGATGATACGACCGATCCGCGGCGTGTTGTTGCGCGGATCAAATGTATGCCATGCGCCATCAAGGAAGACCTCGATCCAGGCGCTGAAGTCCATCGGATCGACGACGGGAATACCGATGTCGCCGAGATGGCCATTGATATATCGCGCAGGAATGTTGAGGCAACGGCACAACGCCACCGCGAGATGCGCAAAGTCGCGACAGACGCCGACACGTTCGTGGAACGCCTCGAAGGCTGTCCGCGTCGATCGCGCCCGCATGTAGTCGAATTGGATATGGCCGTGAACGAAGTCGCAGATCGCCTGAACGCGGCCCCAGCCGGATGAGACGGTGCCGAACATATCCCACGCGATTTGACTGAGACGATCCGTCTCGCAATAGCGGCTGCCCATCAGGTAGACGAGGCAATCATCCGGCAACTCCGAAACCGGGATTTCCCTGGCGCCTAGCAGCGACCTGTCCGGTTTGCCGTCGTCTTCGATCGTCGCATCGCCCCATATGGTCAGGTCGCCCGCTGGGGCAACCAGCCGAAGACAGCGGTTGCCGAAGAGGTCGCGATAAGTCGAAGTGGCAACATCGGGCGTGGTGAATACCGTTTCCGGAATTCTGATGTCGGCCGCACGATCCTCATGAACCGACAACAGACACACCAATGCGGTCGGCTGCGGGCAGGTCAGCGTCATTTCATAGCCGTAACGGATCAACATGGAACGTTCTCCGCCGCAGTTGGAGTGTAGAAGGCGCGGCGGCGGCAGGAATAGGCTTTGTGTGCCACGTGCTGAATCGAGTTGCGCAGGGCGTCGAAAGACGAAAGCCACCTCGTTTCCGAAGGCTCGGTTCTTTGCAATGCAGCGTCGGATTTCGCCAGCGCGCCAGCCTCGATGAAGAACAATACCTGGAACATGCCGTCATGGCCGACAAAGCGCACAGCATTTCTCACCGAATCGAAGCTGCGGCTTTGGCTCAGAAAAGCTAGCGCCATGGTTGAACCGGCGGGATCTCACAAGCACTCCGGGCGGCGTCCGACAGCCTCAGCCATTCCTTCCGATATCCTATGCTGAGAAGATTGAAGGACATCATGTCTCTCCTGGCCTCCGAACGGCTCTTGCCGATCATGACATGGTCGGCGTGCACTGGAACGCTCGCAGAGACACGATAGACGGTCCACGAACGGGCGGATTCGATCCGGCGGTCGTGTTCGATCTCCATGGAGTAGCGGCCGTGCGCACCACATTTGCTTTCCCATGTGCAGACGGCAAAGGCATTCCGTCTTCGTTCGGCTTCGTCTTCATGGCTGTTCACGATGTCAACCTTTCGTCATTCGGGCCATTGCCAAACGTCCTCTCGATCAGTGTTGCGCCGCTGCCGGCGGGCGATAGGTTTACCGGTTCCAGGCTATCTTCCGTCGCGACCCGCTCATGACGTTCATCGTCACTGCGGATGCGGTATTGCAGCACATTTCCTCTCAGAGGCAGCGTGGCGGTAATGCGGTATGTGTCGGGGAGCTTGGAGGGGACTCCTAAGAACCTGACCTTCAACCGGACAGTCTGCCCCACCTTGAAGATATGTGTTGCTTCCTCGCGTCGGATTGAGCGTCCATTGCGTTGCGGGATGCGGGTAGCGGTCATGACGGTTTGTGGTCCTTTTCGAGTGCGCTTTCGAGATCTGACAGGTGGATTGGCACCATCTGCTGCGTCGAGCTCTGCCCGGCGATCGCCGGCAGGTGGATAAAGGCGCCGACCCGTCGCCAGGCAAGCCTGGAAACGCTATCGATCAATTCCTCATCATAATCGACGCGGTATTCTCCAGCTGGCTGCGCCCCGTCGAAACCGGGCAGGCGGAATGGAGACGAAAAGCGGACGACCGTTTGTGTGGTGCGACTTGTCACGGCTGAGGCCTCCGCAGGAATACATCGATGCGTTTCCTGTATCGTTGGGATCCGAACCGGACGACCTCGAGGCTGCCGGTACATCCGCGGTCAGCGCCGAGCTCATTCCGGATCGGAATAGGCGAAATCAACGCCGGAACGACGTATAGATCGCATCGAGAATTCAGTGGTGATGGCGGGTCGTAGGTCTCTGACACCGCGAAGCCAAATCGGCCAAATCGACGAGGCCAATCATTGCGCCTCGATTGAGTTTAAATCAAGATAAATTCAGAATTATCTATGAAAAACGCTAAATTAACTCTTCGCTCACCCAGATAAATGGAGCGCGATGGCTTGAAAAATTCTATCCATTTCCTGATTATTACAAAATATCCCGTCGGATTGATTTCATGAATTTTTCAAAAAATTTCCCGCGCGAACATTATTTCTTGGCACTCCTATCAATCGAGTGCCACGAGAGTTATTTATAGGCTGCAGCCGCCATAAGCGCCGGCAGCAGAAAGATCTCTATGAAATTCCGTTCACTTCACGACCGCGTCGTCATTCGACGTGCGGAAGGCGATGTCAAATCCAAGGGCGGGATCATCATTCCAGACGCCGCTAAGGAGAAGCCGCAGCAAGGCGAAGTGGTCGCGGTCGGCCCCGGCCTGCGCGACAAAAACGGCAATCTGGTCCCGCTCGACGTTAAGGTCGGTGATCTCATTCTGTTCGGAAAATGGTCGGGGACGGAGGTCACGATCGATGACGAAACCCTTCTGATCATGAAGGAAACCGACATCATGGGCATTGTCGAAAAGATCGGAGAGGCCTCTCAAAAAGCCGCCTGATCGATCGCATTCCGATCCGTATCTCAAGACCGAACTCGACGTCGTTGAGGGCATGCAGTTCGACCGTGGCTATCT
Source organism: Rhizobium sp. NZLR1 (assembly GCF_017357385.1). NCBI lineage: Bacteria > Pseudomonadati > Pseudomonadota > Alphaproteobacteria > Hyphomicrobiales > Rhizobiaceae > Rhizobium > Rhizobium sp. NZLR1. The sequence goes on from NZ_CP071632.1 coordinate 1,407,315, forward strand.
CTCGCCCTATTTCGTGACCAATGCCGAGAAGATGCGCGTGGAGCTGGAGGAGCCCTACATCCTCGTTTACGAGAAGAAACTCGGCAGCTTGCAGTCGATGCTCCCGATCCTGGAGGCCGTCGTGCAGACCGGCAAACCGCTTCTGCTCATCTCGGAGGACGTCGAAGGCGACGCACTGGCGACGTTGGTCGTCAACAAGCTGCGCGGCGGGTTGAAGGTCGCGGCCGTCAAGGCGCCAGGCTTCGGCGACCGCCGCAAGGCCATGCTGGAAGACATTGCCGTGCTCACGGCCGGCCAGATGATTTCCGAGGATCTAGGCATCAAGCTTGAGAACGTCACGCTCGATATGCTCGGCCGCGCCAAACGCGTGCTGATCGAAAAGGATAGCACCACGATCATCGACGGTTCCGGCGAGAAAGCGGCCATCCAGGCCCGCATCCAGCAGATCAAGGCGCAGATCGACGAGACCACCTCCGACTACGACAAGGAAGAACTGCAGGAACGGCTGGCGAAACTCGCCGGTGGCGTTGCGGTCATCCGCGTCGGCGGCGCGACCGAGACGGAGGTCAAGGAAAAGAAGGACCGCATCGATGACGCGCTGAACGCCACTCGTGCCGCGGTCGAAGAGGGCATCGTGCCCGGCGGCGGCGTGGCACTGTTGCGCGCGAAGTCGGCGCTAACGGGACTGACCGGGGAGAACGCCGACGTGACAGCCGGCATCTCGATCGTGCTCAGGGCGCTCGAGGCCCCGATCCGGCAGATCGCCGACAATGCAGGGTTCGAGGGCTCGATCGTCGTCGGAAAACTCGCCGGCAGCAATGATTACAATCAGGGCTTCGACGCACAGACGGAGACCTATGTCGATATGATCGAGGCCGGCATCGTCGATCCCGCCAAGGTCGTGCGTACGGCTCTGCAGGACGCCGGCTCGATTGCAGCACTTCTGATCACCGCCGAGGTGATGATCGCCGACATCCCCGCAAGAGACTCTGCCCCTGCAGCCGGAAGTGGCGATATGGGCTATTGAGAACACCTGAGCCGTTTGGCCAGGGTGGTCCGACGGTGGAACCCGAACAACAGAGAGGGAGAATTCCAATGTCCATGCAGAGCAGCAGTAAGACATCGATCACCCAGCGTTTCGACAGTTACCAGCCATCCAAAACGTTACTCGTCTGGGCCTGCGTCGTCACAGCGATCGCCACGATGATTATCGGCTTCAGCTGGGGAGGTTGGGTCACAGGCGGCACGTCGAGCAAAGCGGCCGCCGCCGCCAGCGACATCGCACGCGGGGAGCTGGCGTCGGCCATTTGCGTCGAGCGGTTCAATGCGGCGCCGGATGCGAGTGCTAAACGTATCGAGTTCAGGGCGATTACCGAAGGCTACAAGCAGCGTCAGTTCGTTGAGGCCGGCGGTTGGGCGACCATGCCGGGGCAGACCTCAGCCGACAGCCGAAGTGTCCAAGGCTGCGCCACTGCGCTTGCCGTCTAACATCGTTTTTCCAGAGCGCTCCGATATGTGTGCGGAGCGCTGCCACCGTCAAAGCTGGAAATGACCAAAGCTGGAAATGACCAATGATCCGTTTCGTGAAAAAGAGCGACCCGCAGCCAGCCGCAGAGGACGCCGGCGAGGACTGCTTCGAGAAAGTCCGCGAGGCAGCAGCCGATGGGCATAAGAAAGCAGCCAACGATAGCCTCCGTAGCCGGGCGCCGCGGGCGGCGGAAGATGACGACCGGCTTATCGGAAATGGCGTCCTTGAGTCGGCCTCCAGACAGGCGGGATGTGGCCAATTTGGATAAGCGCCGGCGGTCTTCACGACGCCTGGAGCGACCTTACTGCAGCTGCGGCTTCTTGAGAAAGCTGTTGCGGTCGGCGGATTTGATGCGCAGCCAGGCTTCGCGGCCGTTCCTGAGTATCCGGATCGGAATCTCAGCGCCGGCCGGGCCGCTGCTCCAAACCTTGCGATAGAAGTCGGCCAGACCATCGACCTCTTCGTCGCGGATCTCCGAGATGATGTCGCCCTGTCGCAGGCCGGCCTTTGCGGCCGGACCGTCTTCGGCAACGCTCATCACCACCACGCCGCCATTGCTCTCGGCGGAGAATGCGCCGAGCCAGGGCCGCGGCGGCTTGTTGACCCGGCCGCGGTTCAACAGATCGTCGAGGATCGGCGGCAAAAGGTCGATCGGCACGACCATGTTGATATCGGCGACCTCGTCGCCCTGGCTCATCTGCAGGCGAAGGGAACCGATGCCGAGAAGCTTGCCGTCCGAACCGATCAGCGCCGCACCGCCCCATGAGGGATGGGCCGGCGCCGTGAAAATCGCTTCGTCCAGCAGATATTCCCAGTAGCCGGCGAATTCCTGCCGGGCGACGATGTTTGCCTCGACGAATTCTCCGATGCCATCGGCAAGCACGACAGGATCGCCGGCCTTGGCGCTTGCCGCGTCGCCGAGATCCACGGCCGGCGCATCAAGGGGCCCAAGCGCCTGCACCAGGCCGAAGCCGCTTTCCTGATCATAGGCGAGTGCATGCGCGGGAACGACGCGCCCGTCATGGGTGGTCAGCCAGACCTCTTCGGCCTCGGTGATGAGATAGCCGATGGTCAGCACCAGCCCATTGTCGCGAATGACCACGCCGCTGCCCTCCCGGACAATGCCCAGCGTCTCCGCTGTGAAGGCATCTTCCGGAATGGAAGAACGAACGGCCACGACTGACCGCAAAATCGGATCAATATTCATGCTTTCATCCCGATGAGGCACCGGCCCGAAAGGATGAAAGCCGGCGCATTTCACCCTGAATAAGTAAGAAGACGGACGGGTGGCGGCAAGGCTGCAGCGGATGGAATTTCCAAATCGGGGAAACCCAGGGGATGCATTCAATGCGCGATCAAATACGTTGTAAATGGCCGTTCCGTGCCAAGGTTCGGCACAACCAAACTTGTGGACGCGATATTTTTGATGACAGCGTCACCGTGCAACAATATACGGTCAATCCTATCAGGAAACAGGCTGACACGGATTTACGACATGAAAGACTGGCATCCCGATCTCAGCCGCAGCAGCAGCCCTCGTTATATGGCGATCGCCGATGTGATCGAAATGGATCTGCGCAGCGGCCATCTGGTGGCCGGCGACCGGCTGCCGCCGCAACGCGAACTCGCCAAGCGGCTGAATGTCGATTTCACGACGGTGGCGAGAGGTTATGTCGAGGCGCAGAAGCGCGGGCTTGTCGATTCGCATGTCGGCCGCGGCACCTTCGTCACCGGTGGCGCCGATAAGGAGCGCCAAGGTTTCGCGCCCGGCGCCGCCCCCGATCCGCGCCGCGCATCCGTCGTCGATTTCTCGATGAACATGCCGCCGGAACCGAACGATCCGGAACTGCTCGCCCGCATGCGCGAGGGCATGTCGGCGGTGGCCGCCAACCTCATTCCGCTTCTGCGCTATCAGGGTTTTGGCGGCTCCGGCATGGACAAGGATGCCGCCGCCGCCTGGCTCAGCCGTCGCGGGCTGGTGCCCTCGCAGGAGCGGATATTCGTCACCCCTGGCGCCCATCCGGCCCTGCTGGCGATCTTCGGCCTGCTGGCAAAGCCGGGTGAAACCGTGCTTTCGGAAATCATTACCTATCCTGGCATGCGATCGATCGCTGCCCAGCTGCGGCTCAATCTGACCGGTCTGCCGATGGACGAGGACGGTATCCTGCCGGACGCTTTTGCCGAGGCCTGCGAGAGATTGAAGCCGAAGGCACTCTATCTCAATCCGACGCTGCAGAACCCGACGACGCTGACGATCCCGGCCAAGCGCCGTGAGGAAATCTCAGCTGTTGCCCGCAAATACCACGTGCCGATCGTCGAAGACGATGCCTACGGCTTCATTCCGCTGCAAGGCCCGGCGCCCCTCGCGGCAATAGCCCCCGATCTCACCTGGCATATCGGCGGACTGGCGAAATGCATCGGCGCGGGTCTGCGCCTTGCCTATGTCGTGGCGCCGGATAGCAAGGCCGTTTGGCCCTTCGTCAGCGCCATGCGCGCCAACAATGTCATGGCCTCGCCGCTGACCGTGGCGCTCGCCACCCGTTGGATCGAGGACGGCACCGCCGATACGATCCTGCGTTTCATCCGCGCCGAGGCCGCCGCCCGCCAGCAGATGGTCGCTGCCATCCTGCCGGCCGACAGCTACCGCGCCGATCCGATCAGTTTCAATATCTGGCTGCCGCTCTCCAACGGCTGGACCCGCTCCACCTTCGGCAGCCACACCCGCTCCTCCGGCATCGGCGTCGCGGCAAGCGATGTCTTCACAGTCGAGGGGACGGCACCCGAGGCCGTGCGTGTCTGCCTTGGCGGGCCGATCACCCGGGAGAAGCTGCAGGGCGCGCTGGAGTTCATGGCCCATGCGCTTGAGGGCCCGCCGGAAATGGCGGCTTCGTTCTTCTGACGTTCAAGCCTCGTGGCTGACGCCGTCGACGCATCCGAAAGCCGGAAGCGGTCGGGGTAATCGGCCGCGCCATGATTCACCCAAGATGAAGCCTAATGCATGTCGCCCGGAAGTGTGCAGCGGTTCCGGGATAAGGACATGCATAAAAACAAGAGCTAATGCGCATCGCATGAATCTAGTCCAATGCGACGCGCATTAGCCGTCAGCTGCCGCCAGCCGGCGGGACTGTGCGGCATTCTGACGAATTGACTGGTAATGTCGAGATGATGCAGTTATATTGAATGCATACATTGCTGAGCATTGATTGACTCGATGTTCCGCGCAGAAAAAGGCGATATCATCATGGAGACCGAATACCCCCCGCTTCCTCCGCTGCAGACCGGCATCAGGGGACGCTGCCCGCGCTGCGGCCAGGGCCATATGTTCAAGGGCTTCCTGACCTTGCAGCCGGAATGCGAGGCCTGCGGCCTCGATTATTCCTTCGCCGATCCGGCTGATGGTCCGGCTTTTTTCGTCATCTGCTTTGCCTGCATACCGAGCGTGCTGCTCGGCGTCTGGCTGGAGGTCGCTTTCACGGCGCCGATCTGGGTGCAGCTTCTGGTCACCGGCCCCTTCATGCTCGCCACCTGCATACCGCCGCTGCGGCCGCTGAAGGGCTGGCTGGTCGCCAGCCAGTATTTCTACAAGGCGGAAGAGGGCAAACTCGCCTGAGATCTGTTCAGCGTCGCGCGCAGGCGCGGCGTGGCGAAATTGATGAGCGCCCGCAATTTCAGCGGCACCAATCCCTGCTGGGGATAGACGAGATGCACCGGTGCCGGCGGCGGTTCGAAATCGACAAGCAGCGGCGTGAGTTGACCGGCCATCTCAGCGCCTGCGGCCTGGTAGGAAAGTACCCGGGTGATGCCGAGGCCGGCGACCGCCGCATCGACCGCAGCCTCGGCGGTGTTGACGCCAAGCCGTGAGCGGATCGGCACGATGAGGTCACGTTTTCCCTCGGTGAATGTCCAACTCAGCGTCGAGGCCATGGCCTCGAAGGTGACGCAGTCATGGGCGGTGAGATCGCCTGGCTGCTGAGGTGCGACGTGCCGCGTCAGATAATCCGGGCTGGCATAGACCGTCCGGCGGATTGCGCCGAGCCTGGTGGCGATCATGTTGCTGTCCGGCAGGTTGCCGATACGGAGCGCCACATCGATATGATCCTCGACGAGGTTGGACAGCCGGTCGCCAAGCATCAGCCGCAGATTGATATCGGGGTAGGCCTTCAGGAAATCCACCACCACAGGCAGGACATGCAGCCGCCCGAAGACGATCGGCGCAGTCATCGTCAACTCGCCCTTCGGTACGCTGTATTCACCGGCCGCCGCCCGTTCCGCCTCTTCCACCCGATCGAGAATTTCCCGCGCCGCCTCCACATAGGAGCGGCCTGCCTCCGTCAGCGCGACCTTCCTGTTGGTTCTCTGCAGCAACTGGGCGTTCAGATGTGCTTCCAGTTCGGAAACCTTGCGGCTGACAGTTGCCAGCGGGGACCGCAGATGCCGGGAGGCGGCCGACAGGCTGCCCTGTTCGACCACGGCAAGAAGCACGGTCATGGCGTCGAGGCGGTCCATCCTATCCTTCCATAAATTGGGAATATACCTTCCAGAATAGCACTCTACTGCACGCAAATGGAAGGCAATAAATTATGCCGCAGATGGTTCGAAGCGGCCATCATCAATCGCGGCCCGTCGATCGCAAAGATCAGAGGAAAACATCATGAAACTCTACTACCATCCGCTATCCGGTCATTCGCACCGGGTTCACCTGTTCCTGTCTCTGCTGGGCGTGCCCTATGAACTGGTCGAGCTCGACCTGGCGGCAGGCGACCACAAAGCGCCGGAGTTTCTGAAGCTCAATCCCTTTGGCCAAGTGCCGGTACTCGACGATAATGGCACGGTCATTGCCGATTCCTCTGCCATCCTCGTCTATCTCGCGCGCAAATATGGCCGTAACGACTGGCTGCCGGAAGAGGCATTGGCCGCGGCGCGAATACAGAAATGGTTGTCGGTTGCATCAGGCGAAATCGCCTACGGGGTGTGCGCTGCTCGCTTGGTGACCGTCTTCGGCGCCGATTTCCGTACTGAGGAGGTGATCACCCGGGCGCACCGCATTCTCGCGCTGATCGACGCGGAACTCGCCGACCGCAATTTCCTACTCGGCAACAATCCGGTGATCGCCGACGTCGCGCTCTACAGCTACATCGCCAATGCGCCGGAGGGCAATGTCGATCTCTCGGCTTATCCAAACGTCCGCGCCTGGCTCGCGCGCATCGAGGCGTTGCCGGGTTTCGTCGGCTTTCGCAAGACGAAGATCGGCCTTGCCGCATGAGACGTCGCCGGGACGGATCACCGTCCCGGTTTCCCAAATGGTGCCCGCAAGGAGGCCGTAATGCTGGAGCAGACAAGACAGGACGCCACATCACCCTGGCATCAAGGTGAACTCGCCATGCAGCGTAGCGTCGGGGTCGTCGAACGCATGGACGGACCCGGACGCAATTTCGTCCGCAAGGCAATGCCGGAGCAGCACCGCGCCTTCTTTCCAATGCTGCCTTTTGTCGTCCTCGGCGCCGTCGATGCCAAAGGCGATGTCTGGGCGACGGTGCGGGCTGAGCGACCGGGCTTCATGTCCTCACCGGATCCGGAGGTCCTGGATGTCGACCTGCGGCGCGACCCGGCCGATCCCGCCGATGCCGGCATGGAGGACGGCAATGCGATCGCAATGCTCGGCATCCAACTCGAGACCCGCCGGCGCAACCGGCTGAACGGCGTGATCCGCAGAACGGATGCCGAAGCTTTCCGCGTGCGTGTCGGCCAGAGCTTCGGCAACTGCCCGCAGTATATCCAGCCGCGCTCTTCCGTCTTTGTCCGCGATCCCGATAGGCCGACAGCGGTGGCGCCGCCGCATTCCGGTCAACTCGACCATCGCATGCGGCAGATGATCGAGGGTGCCGACACCTTCTTCGTCGCCTCCTATGTTGATCGCGACAATGGCGAGCGGCAGGTGGACGTCTCCCATCGCGGCGGCGATGCCGGCTTCGTCCGTCTCAGTGCTGGCGGCGTGCTGACCATTCCCGATTTTGCCGGCAATCGGTTCTTCAACACCCTCGGCAATTTCCTCGTCAACCCGAAGGCCGGTCTGGTCTTCATCGATTTTGAAACCGGCGACATGCTGCAGATGACCGGAACGGCAGAAGTGCTGGTGGATTCGCCCGAAATCACCAGCTTTCAAAGGGCGGAACGGCTGTGGCGTTTCACGCCGGAAGAGATCGTGTTTCGCCCGGATGCTCTGCCGCTGCGATGGAGCAAGGAGAGCGCCGATCTGCTGCGCCGTTCCCGCGGGTGAGGGGGACGCTTGGCTGCATCTCGACCTCTGCGGCAAAACGTTACCTTGGCGCCTTGCAACAATTGTACCGATCGGTACAATGATAACCATTCACTACAGGAGCGCCCATGTCCAGCCTGGCCCCAGCCTTCACCCTTGAGACCGCCACCCGAAAAGTCCGCCTTGCCGAGGACGGCTGGAACAGCCGCGATCCGGAGCGCGTCTCGCTCGTCTATACGCCGGACAGTTGCTGGCGGAACCGCGCCGAATTCGTCAACGGTCGAGCCGAGATCGTCGCCTTTCTCACCCGCAAATGGGCCAAGGAATTGGACTACCGGCTGATCAAGGAGATCTGGGCCTTCACCGATGATCGCATCGCCGTGCGCTTCGCTTACGAATGGCACGACGACAGCGGCAACTGGTTCCGCTCCTATGGCAACGAGAACTGGGAATTCGATGCCGCCGGTCTGATGCAGCGCCGCTTCGCCTGCATCAACGACCTGCCGATTCGGGAATCGGAACGACAGTACCACTGGCCGCTCGGCCGGCGGCCCGACGATCATCCCGGTCTGAGCGAACTCGGCCTCTGACGCAAGCCAGGCCAAGGAACTCCGCCGGTGAAGACCGTCTACGAACGCGCCGACATCGTGCCGTTGCTGGCGGAAATCTTCCGCGAACTCGGCTATGAGGCCACGTCGCTCAGCCGCATAACCGAACGCATCGGCATCGGCAAGGGCAGTCTTTATCACTTCTTTCCCGGTGGCAAGGAGGAGATGGCGGGTGCCGTGCTCGCCGATGTCGATGCCTGGTTCGAACAGGCGATCTATCAGCCGTTAAGAAAGGACGACGCTCGTCAGGCTATCGCGGCGATGTGGACGCATGTGAACGATTATTTTCGCTCCGGCCGGCGCATCTGCCTCGTCGGCGCCTTCGCGCTTGATGAGACCCGGGAACGATTTTCGCCAGCAATCGGCGGCTATTTCATTCGCTGGATCGACGCCTTGCGTTCGGCGTTGATGCGGGCGGGCTGTGCAGAGGAGGAGGCGCAGGCGCTGGCCGAGGAGAGCGTCGCCGGCATTCAAGGCGCACTGGTGCTGTCGCGGGCGCTGGACGACACAACGGTCTTCACCCGATCGCTGCAGACGCTGGCGAAACGGCTCGAAGTCGTGATGCGATGAGGGCGGTCAAAGCGGCTGGGATGTTCCATTGCAGCCGTAAAGAATTCACCCGGCCACGATTGATTGGCCGGGGCCTCGATCGGGCGCTGGGCGGCGCTCGATCTTATATCAGCGTTGTTGTTGAGGCTGCTGGGCCGGGCGCGGATTTTCCCGTTCAGGGCGAATCTGGCGCCATTCATTTTCCATCTGGTCGACGACGTGCTGGGGAATGGTGGTTTGCGTTGTGGCGGGCGTCTGCATCGGAAGTCTCCTCGTTCTGTGGTAAGGCTTCAGGGCAAAGAGATGCATCGCACAAGACAAAAGGCGTGTAAATCAGTGGCTTAAACACTTTAAACGATTAAATAGATTTTAATCGATTAAGACGGTTTTAACCACGATATTTTTGGGAAGCGCGGAATGGTTGTCCACATGGACCGGGGTTTCTTTTTCGATGCGGTGCGGGACCAACTCTTCAAGGGAGAGATGACGCATCCTCAGGTAGTGGGCATCACAGCGATTATCGACGCTTGGGAAGAGCGGTTTCCCCATGCCGATCGGCGGTGGCTCGCCTATATCCTCGCAACCGCTTACCATGAGACCGCCTATACGATGCAGCCAGTGCGCGAGACGCTGGCGCACAGCGATAAACGCGCGGTCGAGATCCTGGAGACGGCCTTTGCTGCAGGCAAGCTTTCCTGGGTGAAAACCCCGTACTGGCGGCCGGACGAGGATGGTCGCAGCTGGCATGGACGCGGTCTGGTGCAACTCACCCACAAGCGGAACTATGAGGCGATGAGCACGCTGACGGGCATCGACCTCGTTGCCGATCCCGACCGGGCGATGGAGATGGCGGCGGCGGTAACGATCCTGATCGAAGGCATGCTGCAGGGCAGCTTTACCGGCCACAAGCTCGCCGATCACCTGAACTTGACGACGGAGGATTGGGTGAACGCACGCCGCATCGTCAACGGCACCGACCGGGCGGAAAAGCTCGCGGCTTACGCCATCATCTTCGCTGCGGCGATACGTCCGGATGCCCCGCATGGCATGTTCGCGCGGTTGAAGGCCTGGGGCTTGCGTGTTATCGCCCGGCTGACCCTCTGAAACTTGACAGGAGCTTCCGCGTGATCCGCCATATCGTCTTCTTCACCGTGCAGGAGGAACATCTGCAGGAGGTGAGGGCCGGGCTTTCGGTTCTGACCGGCATTCCGCATGCGCGGTTGCTGGAGATCGGCACCAATGTGAAAACCGATCAATTGGGCACCGAGATCGATCTCGTAGTCTACGGCGAATTCGACGACGAGGCGGCCCTTGCCGCCTATAAGGCCCATCCGGATTACCAGCTCTCGATCGAGCGCGTGCGGCCGCTCCGGGAAAAGCGCATCGCCGCCGATTACGACAGCTCCACGGCGGTGACGCGGCCGCTTTGAATCTCGCAAGCGTGCTGTTGCCATGCCACATTCCGTCGAAATTTCAGATGGAAGACTGATTTTCCGGAGGGGGGTCGCGCCCCGAAGTTCACTCAACTGTTGAGCCGCCGGACTCAACTTTCGAAAAAGCGGCGGCAAGCGATTCAAAAGATTCGCCAAAGCGGGCTGCGTGCTAATGGTCAGCTGGCTGCAGCAGTCGCGATACGCGGTCGGAAAGCCGCTCTCGTCCTGATGATGATGATAATCAAGACAGATTAAGAATGGCTGACTTGCCGGGCCCGGGCTCTCACGAGACGACCGGGCTCGGGTGCGATGCGTGGGCGCTGCGCACCACCGCCATCAACATCAGCACGAAACTCAACGACAAGGCGGCGAGAACGGCGCAGGCGACGAGTGCCGGGCCGGTGCCAGCGCGGTCGAGGATGGCGGTGAAGATGACGGGGGCGATGGCGTTGGCGAGGTTTTGCGGCAGCGACAGCCGGGCCGACTGCAGACCGTATTCGGCAGGTGAAAACAGCGCCAGCGGCAGAAGCGCGCGGGCGACGGTCATGACGCCGGCGCCAAAGCCGTAGAGCAGAATGAAGGTGACGAGCAGCGGTGTTGACGAGCCGGCGACCAGCATGATCAGGAAACTGATCATCATCAGGCCGATGCCCATCGCCGCGCTGAGCATGGGGTTGCCGCGCCGGCCGAGCAGCATGTCGAGGAAACGCGCCGAGATGCCGAGCACGCCGCGTGCCGAGCCGAGCTGCAGCGCGAAGGCCGGCGAGGCGCCGGACTGACGGAAGATTTCGAGCAGCGATGGCGAGATGCCGAAGGTGATGAAGGTCGAGATCGTCGTCGCCGCGGCAATCAGCAGGAAGGCTTTGCGCCGTGCCACCTTCGACAGCGGCACCGGGGCAATGTCTGCCGCGCCGCCTTCGATATGCATTACGATCGGTTTCGGCAGGGCGAAAAGATGCAGCGGCAGACAGACGAAGAATTGCAGCCCCGCGCAGACGAGAAAGGTGAGGCGCCAGCCGAGCGTCTCGTTGAGCAGGCTGAGGATCGGCCAGAAGATGGCGCTCGAAAGCCCGGTGAACAGCATGAGAATAGCGATGACGCGTTTGCCGTTCGCCCCTTCGCGCTCGACGACGGCCGTATAGGCCGGTGCCGAAAGGCCACAGGCGCCGCCGATGCCGATGATCACCCAGGCGGCGGCATAAAACACGATGCCGTTTGCGGCGGAAAGCAGAAGCAAGCCAAGCGCAAAGGTCAGTGAGGCGGCCGATAACACTCGGGCGGCGCCGTAGCGGGAGAGCCAGCGGCCGGTCGCGGGACCAATGATGGCGCTGACCATCATCATGATCGTCAGGCCGGCAAACGCGACCTCGTTCGCCAAGCCAAGAGCGGGTGCCACGACGCGGCCCATGACCCCGAGCATGTCGAACGTCGTGCCCCAGCCGATCAACTGGGTGATGGCAAGCACGGTGACCGTCTGCGCCGAGCGGAAGCGGAAGGAATTTGGCATTGGTGCTGAAATGGCCTGAATGCGGAAACACCAAGGACATACCAGTTTCAATCGGCCGGTAAAAGTTGCGATCGCAATTCCCGCCACACCTGATACCGAACGACTTTTTCCGATGCGGAGGAGGCCGCCGAAGCCTGCCGCGGCAGCGGTTTTCAGCAGCTGACACCGGTTGCCGTCAGCAGTCGAGAATGGTTCTAAATGCCCTGCGTTACAGCGCATTCATTTGCCATTCAGGTCGCGTGAGTACATATTCGGGCCACATTGGCATTACCTTGAAAGCATAGCACATGGCCTTTCCTCTGAGCGTCGCAGCGTTGGCCGCCGGACTGGTGGTATCGGCGCCCTCATCGGACGTCGTGGGCACTCTCGTTCACAGCGTGGCAGGTGACTGCAGCGCCGCCGCAGCCCAGGTGGTTGAGCAAACGGGCGGCCAGCTCCTGTCCGTGCAACCGGTGGGCGACACCTGCATCATCACCGTTCTGGTGTCGGGAAACGGCCAGCGTCCACGCAAAGTGACGGTAAAGGTTCCGATGTAGGCGGAATCGGTCTATTCAGGACATGATCGATTTGAAGCGGGCGAAGGCGGACCGATGCGCATTCTGGTAGTCGAAGACGATGTTAATCTGAACCGGCAGCTGGCCGACACGCTGAAGGAGGCGGGCTATGTCGTCGACCAGGCGTTCGACGGCGAGGAAGGCCATTTCCTCGGCGATACCGAACCTTATGACGCCATAATTCTCGATATCGGCTTGCCGGAGCTGGACGGGGTCACCGTCCTTGAAAAATGGCGCGGCGCCGGCCGCGGCATGCCGGTGCTGATCCTGACGGCGCGCGACCGCTGGAGCGACAAGGTCGCCGGTATCGACGCAGGGGCCGACGACTACGTCACCAAACCCTTCCATGTCGAGGAAGTGCTGGCGCGAATTCGGGCGCTGATCCGGCGCGCGGCGGGGCATTCCTCATCCGAGATCATCTGCGGGCCGGTGCGGCTCGATACCAAATCCTCCAAGGCGACGGTCAATGGCACGACGCTGAAGCTGACCTCGCACGAATACCGCCTTCTCGCCTATCTCATGCATCATATGGGCGAGGTCGTCTCCCGCACAGAACTGGTCGAGCACATGTACGACCAGGATTTTGACCGCGATTCCAACACGATCGAGGTCTTTGTCGGCCGTCTGCGCAAGAAGATGGGCGTCGATCTGATCGAAACGGTGCGCGGTCTCGGATACCGCATCCAAGCGCCGAAACATGCGAATTAAGTCGCTCACCGCACGTGTTTTGTTGTTGACCACAGTCTGGTCGACGGTGGCGCTGGTGGTGATCGGCCTGTTGATCTCCACCCTCTACCGCAAGAGCGCCGAACGCGGTTTCCAGGATCTGCTGCGGGCGCAGCTCTATAACGTCATCAACTCTGTGACGATCGGCGATCAGGGAGCGCTCAGCGGCAGCCCGCAGCTCGGCGACCTGCGTTTTGCCCAGCCGAAGACCGGTTGGTATTGGGTGGTGGAGCCGCTCGGCACCTATACGACGGCACCGCTGGTGTCGCCCTCGCTCGGCTCGGCGCTCATTCCGGTTCCCTCCGTCGTCGAGGCGCCTTTCGACAAGAATTACGAACGCTACTATCAGGTGACGGATGCCTCCGGGAACCGCGTGCAGGTGGCGGAAACCGAAGTGGTGCTCGATACTGACGGGCGCGCGGCGCGCGTCCGCGTCACCGGCAATGTCGATGTCGTCGAAGACGACGTGCGCACCTTTTCCCATAGCCTCTATCTGGCGCTGGCCGGCTTCGGCGTCGGCAGCCTGATCGTCAATGCCCTGGCGATTCTCTATGGCCTGAAGCCACTCGACAAGGCACGTGCCGCCTTGGAGCGCATCCGCGCCGGCGAGAGCGAGCAGCTCAAAGGCGACTTCCCGCGTGAGATTTTGCCGCTCGCCAACGAGGTCAACGCGCTGATCGACAGCAACCGCCGCATCGTCGAGCGGGCCCGCATGCAGGTCGGCAATCTCGCCCATTCGCTGAAGACCCCGATTGCCGTGCTTCTCAACGAGGCGCGCGTGCTCGAAAAATCCCATGGCGAACTGGTGCGCAGCCAGGCGGAATCGATGCAGGGACAGGTGCAGTCCTATCTCAACCGCGCCCGCATCGCTGCGCAACGCGAATCCGTGCTCGCCCGCACCGATGCCGAGCCGGCGCTCGAGCGGCTGGTGCGCGTCATGCGCCGGCTGAACGTCGATACCGAATTCGATCTCGTCGTCTCGCCGCCGCATCTGGCCGTCGCTATGGAGCAACAGGATCTCGAGGAGACCGTCGGCAATCTCTTGGAGAATGCGGCGCGTTTTGCCAAAAGCAAGGTACGGCTTTCGGCCGTCGAGGCCGGCGACGACGTCAAGGGAGCGGAGGCGAGTGCGCGCCGCCACTGGGTGGAGCTCGCCGTCGAGGATGACGGGCCGGGCCTCGAGCCCGATCAGATCCGCGAGGCGCTGAAGCGCGGCCGCAGGCTCGACGAAAGCAAGCCCGGAACCGGGCTCGGCCTTTCGATCGTCACCGAGATCTCCAGTGAGTATCAAGGACGGCTCGAGCTTTCCCGCGGCGAATGGGGCGGGCTCAAGGCGAAGCTTATCCTGCCCGGCATCACAAAGGATGTTGCATGAGCAACTGCTTGATGTCACAAAGATACTGGCAAATGCATAGCATGCTTTGCCTTAATGCTGACACGGGGACGCTGCACTTCGATCGGCTGAAATTGACCCCTGATCGTGGTTCGACGCAATGATTTTACGCTCGCAAGGCATGATCGCTTCCGCTCTTCTCGTCGCCGTCGCGCTCACCGGCTGCACGACGACGAAGGGTGCCGCTTCACGCGGCATTTTTTCGAGCAAGCCCTCGGCCTCGGCCGCCTTCCTCACAGCGCTGCAAGGCGGCCTTGCCGGCCGCAGCGGCGTGAGCTTGAGCGATAGCGACAAGCAGCGGGCGCTCGAGGCAGAATATCGGGCGCTGGAAGGCGCAGCCGTCGGCCAGCCGGTGCTGTGGACCGGCGAGGACGTCACCGGCAAGGTGGTCGCGGCAGCACCCTATCAGGTCGGTTCGCAGAACTGCCGCCAATATACCCATACGCTGACCGCCGACGGCAAGGACACCGTGGTGCGAGGCGTTGCCTGCCGCAACAATGACGGAAGCTGGTCGCCGCTCGGCTGAATCTGGTGAGTTGCGGCTCAAATCTTTGTCATTCCGGCTTTGGCAGTTGGAATGGCGGCGCGCATCAAGTATTTGGGCCGATATGCTGTTCTGGATTCTCGTTGCCGTTCTGACGGCAGCCGTCGCCATCATCCTGCTTTACCCCCTTCTGCGCGGAGCGAAGGCGGCGGAGAATATCCGCGCGGGCGAGGCGGCAGTCTACCGTGACCAACTGCGCGAACTCGACCGCGATCTCA
Organism: Rhizobium sp. NZLR1; assembly: GCF_017357385.1. Lineage (NCBI taxonomy): Bacteria > Pseudomonadati > Pseudomonadota > Alphaproteobacteria > Hyphomicrobiales > Rhizobiaceae > Rhizobium > Rhizobium sp. NZLR1. The sequence goes on from NZ_CP071632.1 coordinate 1,422,631, forward strand.
ATGGCGGACTGATCACGCCTGAAGAAGCTGACTATGCCAGGGCTGAAATCGGCCGGCGGCTGATCGCCGTTTCTGCCGATGAGCGGGAAGAAACGCCGAAACCCGCACGGCATCGCCGTTTCACCGAGGCCTTCGTGCTGCTGGTCCTGCCGGTTCTCGGGCTCTGTCTTTATTTGACGACGGGCAGGCCGGACCTGCCCTCGCAGCCGCTGGAAGCGCGGCTGGAAAATCCCGGCAACGATATGGCTGTGCTGATCACCAAGGCGGAACGGCACCTGGCGCAGAATCCCGATGACGGCAAGGGCTGGGACGTGCTGGCGCCGATCTATGTCCGCACGATGCGCGTGAACGATGCGCAACTGGCCTATCGCAATGCCATCCGGCTTCTCGGCCCAAGTCCGGTCCGGCTCGACGGCCTGGCCGAGACGCTGATGGCGATCTCCGACGGCGTCGTGACGGAGGAGACGCGCCAAGTGCTGGAACAGTCGCTTACGCTGGAACCCGACAATCCCCGCGCCCGCTTTTATATCGCGCTCAGCATGGAGCAGGCCGGACGGCCCGATGAGGCGCGCCAGGCCTTCGAGGCGCTGGCGAAACAATCGCCGGCCGATGCGCCCTGGCTGCCGCTGGTCAACCAGCATATCGCCATGAACGGCGGCGCGCCGGCAGTTCCCGATCAAGCAGCCCCGATTACCCCGGCTGCCCCGGCTGCCCCGGGCAATCCCACGCAGCAGGATGTGGCCGCGGCGGACAACATGAGCGCCGGCGACCGGCAGCAGATGATCCGCGGCATGGTCGAGAGCCTCGACGCCAAGCTGAACGAGGATCCGAACAATTTCGAGGGATGGGTGCGGCTCGTCCGCTCTTACGCCGTATTGAACGATAAGGATCGCGCCGCCGCTGCGCTGAAGCGCGGGCTTGCTGCCTTTCCGTCGGCCGGCGAGCAGGGCAGGCAATTGCTGGCGCTGGCCCGGGAACTCGGCATCGCCACGGAGGGAATGACGCAATGACGCGCAAGCAGAAGCGCCTGGCGGTGATCGCGGGCGGCATGGGCTTCATTGCCGCCGCCGTGTTGCTGGTGATGTTCGCCTTCAGCCAGTCGGTCGCTTATTTCTATATGCCGGCCGATCTGGCGAAGACGCCGGTGGCGCCGGAAACCCGCATCCGGCTTGGCGGCCTGGTCGGCGAAGGCAGCGTTGTGCGCGGCACAGGCTCGACCGTGGAATTTGCCGTCACCGACGGCAGCGCCAATGCCGTGAAGGTCAAATATACCGGCATTCTTCCTGATCTCTTCCGCGAAGGCCAGGGTGTCGTCACCGAAGGCATGTTTGCATCAGGGACCAACGTCTTCGTTGCCGATACCGTGCTTGCCAAGCATGACGAAACCTATATGCCGAAGGACGTGGCCGACAGGCTGAAGCAGCAGGGGCTGTGGAAGGAAGGCCAAGGCCCAACGAAGGAAGGTCAAGCCCAGGAAGTGAAGGCGACGCAATGATCATCGAGATCGGCCATTACGCGCTGGTGCTGGCGCTGGCAACAGCGCTCATCCTTTCCATCGTGCCGGTGATGGGAGCCCGTCGCCACGACCGGGCGATGATGGATGTGGCGACGGTCGGTTCGCTGGCGATGTTTGCGCTTGTCGCCTTCTCCTTCGGCGTGCTCACCTATGCCCATGTCGTCTCGGATTTCTCGGTCGAGAACGTCTGGGAGAATTCGCATTCGCTGGTGCCGCTGATCTACAAATATTCCGGCGTCTGGGGCAATCACGAGGGATCGATGATGCTCTGGCTGTTGATCCTGACGCTGTTCAGCGCCCTGGTCGCCGTCTTCGGCCGCAATCTGCCGGAGACGCTGAAGGCCAATGTGCTGGCCGTGCAGGCCTGGATTTCGGTCGCCTTCACGCTGTTCATTCTGCTGACCTCCAATCCCTTCCTGCGGCTCGATCCGGCGCCGGCCGAGGGCCGCGATCTCAATCCGGTCCTTCAGGATATCGGCCTGGCGATCCACCCGCCGCTGCTTTATCTCGGCTATGTCGGCTTTTCCGTCTGCTTTTCCTTTGCGGTTGCAGCACTCCTCGAAGGGCGCATCGATGCCGCCTGGGCCCGCTGGGTGCGGCCTTGGACGCTGGCCGCCTGGACTTTCCTGACGCTCGGCATCGCTATGGGCTCCTACTGGGCCTACTACGAACTCGGCTGGGGCGGCTGGTGGTTCTGGGACCCGGTGGAAAACGCCTCCTTCATGCCGTGGCTCGCCGGCACCGCATTGTTACATTCCGCCCTCGTCATGGAAAAGCGCGAGGCGCTGAAGATCTGGACGGTGCTGCTTGCCATCCTCACCTTCTCGCTGTCGCTGATGGGCACCTTCCTGGTGCGCTCCGGGGTGCTGACCTCGGTGCATGCCTTTGCCAGCGACCCGAGCCGCGGCGTCTTCATTCTCTGCATCCTGCTGATCTTTATCGGCGGCGCGCTGTCGCTGTTTGCCTTCCGCGCTCCGAAGCTGTCGGCCGGCGGCCTGTTCGCGCCGATTTCGCGCGAGGGCGCGCTTGTCGTCAACAATCTGATCCTGACGGTTGCCTGCGGCACGGTTCTCACAGGCACGCTCTATCCGCTGCTGCTGGAAACGCTGACCGGCGACAAGATCTCTGTCGGGCCGCCCTTCTTCAACCTGACCTTCGGCCTGCTGATGGCGCCGCTGATCGTTGTCGTGCCATTCGGACCGCTGCTTGCCTGGAAGCGCGGTGATCTCCTCGGCGCCTTGCAGCGGCTCTATGTCGTCGCAGGTCTCGCCTTCACTGCTGCGGTGGTCTTCTTCTATCTCCAACATGGCGGCCCGGTACTGTCCGTGCTCGGACTGGCAGCCGGGCTGTTCCTGGTTCTGGGTGCTGCGGCCGATCTCTGGTATCGCGCCGGCATCGGCAAGGTGGCGGGCAACGTCGCCTGGCGCCGTCTGACCGGCCTGCCGCGTTCGGCCTTCGGGACCGCCCTTGCCCATGCCGGGCTCGGCGTGACCGTGCTCGGCATCGTCGCGGTGACGACGTTTCAGACCGAACATGTGGTCGAGATGAAGCCCGGCGAGACGACCGATGCCGGCGGCTATAGCCTGCATTTCGACGGCATGCAGCCGGCGACCGGGCCGAACTATACCGAGGAGCGCGGCCACTTCACTATTCGCCGCGCCGGTGTCGCGGTCGCCGATACCTGGTCGGCCAAGCGCCTCTACACCGCCCGCCAGATGCCGACGACCGAGGCGGGCATCCTCACCTTCGGGCTTAGCCAGCTCTATGTCTCATTGGGTGACGCCACCAAGGACGGCGGCATCGTCGTGCGCATCTGGTGGAAGCCGTTCATCCTCTGCATCTGGGGCGGAGCGGTGCTCATGGCCTTCGGCGGCCTCGTCTCGCTCAGCGACCGGCGCCTGCGCGTCGGCGCCCCACGCAGGAAGGCGAAGGCCGCAAAGCCGGTAGCGCCGGCAATGGAGCCGGCGGAATGATGCGACGTCTCCTCCTGGCTTTGGCTTTGGTGCTGATGGCCGCGCCGGCCTTCGCCGTCAATCCGGACGAGGTGCTGGCCGATCCGGCGCTGGAGGCGCGGGCGCGGGGCCTTTCGGCGGAACTGCGCTGCATGGTCTGCCAGAACCAGTCGATCGACGATTCCAATGCCGATCTCGCCAAGGATCTGCGTCTGCTGGTGCGCGAGCGCATCACCGACGGCGACAGCGACGATGAGGTGCTGAACTATATCGTCTCGCGCTACGGCGAGTTCGTGCTGCTGAAGCCGCGTTTCAGCATGAAGACGAGCCTGCTATGGGGCGCCCCGGCGCTGCTGGTGCTCGCCGGCGGGCTGTCACTGCTGGTTTTTGCGCGCAGGAGGGCCGGCAAGCCGACGGGAAGCAAGCTGACGGCGGATGAGCAGGCGAAGTTGAGCGAGCTTTTGAAAAAGTAGGCAGTCCGCCGGCGGCAATCGTCCGCCGCAACCGGGCCAAGCATTTTCATACATTACCAATTTTTCATTGGCCGGACAGTTCGCAGTAAGGTGCGGCGTCCTATATCTTCATTCATCGACTGATCCGGCGCCGCCGGTCTGAAGATTTAAGAACAAGAGAAGGTGCTCCAATGCTCAAGAATTTCAACGGACGTCCGTCCCTCGCCACTGTGCTCAAGGCTTCTACCGTCGCCGGTATCGCAGCCGCTGTGCTTGCAACCGGCGTTCCGCTCGAAATCACCCGGTCTTATGCCGAAGCAGTCAAGGTTCAAGCACCTGCTGTCCCGAGCTTTGCCAATGTCGTCGATGCCGTTTCGCCGGCCGTGGTTTCCGTCCGCGTTGAAAACCGCGTCAATCCCGTCTCTGACAATGACGGTTTCTCCATCGAAGGCCGCGGCTTCGACGATCTTCCCGATGATCATCCGCTGAAGCGCTTCTTCAAGCAGTTCGGCGGTCAGGACCCAAATGATCAGCAGGGCCATCAGCGGCGCTTTGGCCAGAACGGCCCGGGCGGCCCGAATGGTCCCGGCGGCCCGAATGCCCCCGGCGGCAAGGGCCGTCTGCGTCCGGTCGCTCAAGGGTCCGGCTTCTTCATCTCCGAGGACGGTTACATCGTCACCAACAACCACGTCGTTTCCGATGGCCAGGCCTTCGTCGCCGTCATGAATGACGGCACCGAGCTCGATGCCAAACTGATCGGCAAGGATCCGCGCACCGACCTCGCCGTCTTGAAGGTCGACGGCAAGGGCAAGAAGTTCACCTACGTCAACTGGGCCGACGACAATAACGTCCGCGTCGGCGACTGGGTCGTTGCGGTCGGCAACCCCTTCGGCCTCGGCGGCACGGTCACAGCCGGTATCGTCTCGGCCCGCGGCCGCGATATCGGTTCCGGTCCATACGACGATTACCTGCAGGTGGATGCCGCCGTGAACCGCGGCAACTCCGGTGGTCCGACCTTCAACCTCAGCGGCGAAGTCGTCGGCATCAACACCGCGATCTTCTCGCCGTCGGGCGGCAGCGTCGGCATCGCCTTCGCCATTCCCGCCTCGACCGCCAAGGACGTCGTCGCCGATCTGATGAAGGACGGCCAGGTTTCGCGTGGCTGGCTGGGTGTGCAGATCCAGCCGGTGACCAAGGACATCGCCGAATCCATCGGCCTTTCCGAGCCGAGCGGCGCCCTCGTCGTCGCCCCGCAGGCCGGATCGCCGGGTGACAAGGCCGGCATGAAGGCCGGCGACGTCGTCACGGCGCTGAACGGTGAAACGATCAAGGATGCGCGTGACCTCAGCCGCCGCATCGGTGCGATGCAGCCGGGCAGCAAGGTCGAGCTTTCCGTCTGGCGCGCCGGCAAGGCCCAGCCTCTCACCGTCGAACTCGGCACGCTGCCGGCCGACCAGAAGGATGCGTCCGCCGATGACAACAGCCAGCCGCAGCAGCCTGAGGCACCGGCTTCCGAGAAGGCGCTTGCCGATCTCGGCCTGACGGTCGGTCCTGCCGATGACGGCAAGGGCCTGGCGATCACCGGCATAGACCCGGACTCCGACGCCGCCGACAAGGGCATCAAGGAAGGTGAAAAGATCACCTCGGTTAACAACCAGGAGGTCTCCAGCCCCGCCGATGTCGTCAAGGTGTTGAACCAGGCCAAGAAGGACGGCCGCACCCGCGCGCTCTTCCAGATCCAGTCCAGTGAAGGAAGCCGTTTCGTCGCGCTTCCAATCAACGGCCAGGGCTGATCCTTTAAGAAAACAGGAGCCGTGCGGATGAAAATCCGCGCGGCTCAATTCTTCTGACCTTTGAAGGATGATCGCGATGAGCGCCGCCCCGCAGGAAGATGCTTTGAGCCTTGCCGAAACGCAGCCGGTGGGTAATGTCGGCCGCATGAAGATTCTCATCATCGAAGATGATCTCGAAGCCGCGGTATACCTCACGAAAGCCTTTCGCGAGGCGGGCATCGTCGCCGATCACGCCAGCGATGGCGAGGCCGGCCTGTTCATGGGGTCGGAAAATACCTACGACGTCATCGTCATCGACCGCATGCTGCCGCGCCGGGACGGTCTCTCCGTTATCAGCGAGCTGCGCCGCAAGGCGATCCATACGCCGGTCCTCATTCTCTCGGCGCTCGGCCAGGTCGATGACCGCGTCACCGGACTTCGTGCCGGCGGCGACGATTACCTGCCGAAGCCCTATGCCTTCAGCGAACTGCTGGCCCGCGTCGAGGTGCTCGGCCGCCGCAAGGGCACGCCGGATCAGGACGTCGTCTATCGTGTCGCCGACCTCGAACTCGACCGACTTTCCCACGAGGTACGCCGCGGCGGCAAGGAGATATTGCTGCAGCCGCGCGAATTCCGCCTGCTCGAATACCTGATGAAAAATGCCGGCCAGGTGGTGACCCGCACCATGCTGCTTGAAAATGTCTGGGACTATCACTTCGATCCGCAGACCAATGTCATCGATGTGCACGTCTCGCGCCTGCGCTCGAAGATCGAGAAGGATTACAGCCAGCCGCTCCTGAAGACCATCAGGGGCGCGGGGTACATGATCAAGGACGAGGGATGAGCCGTTTCAGGGTTCTTTTCAAGTCCACCGCAGTCCGCCTCTCGGCACTCTATATCCTGCTTTTCGCCATCTGCGCCGCGACGCTCGTCTTCTATGTGACGGCGATGTCGGAACGGCTGCTGACCGGCCAGATCCGCGATGCCGTCAAGCAGGAGGTGGAGCAGGTACAGCGCGCCTATGACACTGGCGGCATGAACCTTCTCTTGCGTACCATGGAGCGGCGCGCCCGTCAGCCAGGCGCCAATCTCTACATCATCGCCGGTCCTTCGGGCGATATTCTCGCCGGCAACGTCGCCTCGGTGCAGCCGGGTGTTTTCGAGGAAATCGGCTGGACGTCCGCGTCTTTCATCTATCAGCGCTATACCGACAGCGGCGTCGAGCGCCGCCACAAGGCGATCGCCAATATCTTCGTGCTCGACAACGGCCTGAGGATTTTGATCGGCCGCGACCTCGGCGATCCCGAGCGTTTTCGTCTCTTGGTACGCCAGGCGCTGATGGTGGCCTTGGCGATCATGGGGCTCGGCGCCATCATTATCTGGTTCGCCATCGGCCGCAATGCACTGAAACGCATCGACCGCATGTCGGATGCGAGCAAGAAGATCATGGCCGGCGACCTGTCGCAACGCCTGCCGGTCGGCGGATCCGGCGATGAGTTCGACCGGCTGTCGATGTCCTTGAATACCATGCTGGAGCGCATCGAGAAGCTGAACGAGGGCCTGCGGCAGGTCTCCGACAATATCGCCCACGATCTCAAGACGCCGCTGACCCGGCTACGCAACAAGGCGGCCGATGCACTCGATATCGCCGATGGCGAGACGCGGCGGGGAGCGCTCGAAGGCATTATTTCCGAATCAGACCAGCTGATCCGCACCTTCAACGCGCTGTTGATGATCTCTCGCGTCGAGGCCGGATCGGTGGCGGCCGAGATGTCGCCGGTCGAGCTTTCGGCGATCGTTTCCGACAGCGCCGAGCTTTACGAACCGGCGGCCGAGGAAGCCGGGCTAGGCCTCACCGCCAGCGTCGAACCAGGTGTCGAAGTGCAGGGCAATCGCGAGCTGATCGGCCAGGCAATCTTCAACCTGCTCGACAATGCCATCAAATATTCCTCCGATTCCGAAGGAGCAGGCACGGTATCGCTGAAGCTTGCCCGGCGCCCGGATGGCATCTGCCTTTCGGTGGCCGACCACGGACCGGGCGTTCCCGCCGAAAGGCGCGACGACGTGGTGAAGCGCTTCGTCCGCCTTGATGAAAGCCGTTCGAAGCCCGGGACGGGGCTCGGGCTTTCGTTGGTGGAAGCGGTGATGGAGCTGCACAACGGCCGGCTGGAACTCTCCGACACCGATCCCGACAGACCCGGACAGCGCGGCTTGACCGTCAGCATGATTTTTCCGGCCAAGGCCGCCTGAACTCTTCTGCCGAATGACCATCGGCCGAATCGCGTATTGGCGGTTTGGCGCCAAGACCCTAGTTTAATTCCGATCGAAGCAGACGGTTCGCGATTCTATGTGGCCGTTTTCTTCCGCTCAAAAGCCAGGGAGAGCGCATGCTGACGAAATCGACGCATGGCCTGAAGGATGTGGTCGAAGGGCTGCTTCGTCCGCTGAGCCAGACGGAGCTGAAGCTGGCGATGGCCGATCTTCAGGAGGCCGGCAAGAGCGAGCGGTCGGTGGCTGCAATGCTCAAGACCGACGGTCCGCTGCGCGATTTCATCGCCGCCGCGCTGACGCTGTCGCCTTACCTGCGCGAAATCGCTAATCTCGACCCTGCCGTCCTCGCTGGCGCCATCAGCGAGCCGCTGGAGCCGCAAATCGAGGCGCTGGTCGCTGAGGCCCGGCACTGCTGGCGGCCGAACGGCGAGGGGACAGCACCTACGGAATCCGTGGTGATGAGCAGGCTGCGCGTCATCAAGCGCAAGGTGGCCTTCCTCGTCGCACTCGCCGATCTGGCGCGGATCTTCGACGGGCGGGCGACGACGGCCTGGCTGAGTGCGCTGGCCGAAGCTTCGGTCGCGGCCGCAATCGACCACCTACTGCTGTCGGCGCATGAGGGCGGAAAGTTGAAGCTGCACAATCCGGCAGCACCCAGCGACGGCTCCGGCCTGATCGTGCTCGGCATGGGCAAGCTCGGCGCTTCCGAGCTCAACTATTCCTCCGATATCGACCTCGTTGTCTTCTTCGACGAGGAGGCAGGCATCGTGCCCGACCCGGATGACGCGATCGAGATCTTCCCCAGGATGATGCGCCGGCTGGTGCGCATCCTGCAGGAGCGCACCGCTGACGGCTACGTCTTCCGCACCGATCTCAGACTGCGCCCCGATCCCGGCTCGACGCCACTGGCGATCCCGGTCGACGCAGCGATGATCTATTACGAGGGCAGGGGTCAGAATTGGGAGCGGGCAGCCTTCGTCAAGGCTCGCGCCGTGGCCGGCGACCTGACGGCCGGCAGCGAATTCCTGCGTGGGCTCGCCCCTTTCGTCTTTCGAAAATATCTCGATTACGCCGCCATCGCCGATATCCATTCGATCAAGCGGCAGATACATGTGCATAAGGGCCACGGCGCGATCGCGGTCAAGGGCCATAACGTCAAGCTCGGCCGCGGCGGCATTCGCGAGATCGAGTTCTTCGTCCAGACGCAACAGCTGATCGCTGGCGGCCGCATGCCGGCCTTGCGGGGCCGGGCAACGGAGCAGACGCTCGGCGAACTGACCAAGGCGAAATGGATAGACGCCGAGACCCGTGACGAACTGACCGAGGCCTACTGGTTCCTGCGCGATGTCGAGCACCGCATCCAGATGGTGCGCGACGAGCAGACCCACCTGTTGCCGGAGACGGATGTCGACCTGAAGCGCATCGCCTTCATGATGGGCTTTTGCGACACGCCAAGCTTCTCCGAACGGTTGGTCGGCGTGCTGAAGACGGTGGAGCGGCGTTATGCCCATCTCTTCGAACAGGAGAGCAAGCTTTCCACCGACACCGGAAACCTCGTCTTCACCGGCCAGGGCGACGATCCCGATACGCTGGAGACGCTGAAGAAACTCGGTTTTAGCAGACCGTCCGACATCTCCCGCATCATCCGCACCTGGCACTATGGCCGCTACCGCGCGACGCAATCGGTAGAGGCGCGCGAAAGGCTGACGGAGCTGGCGCCGGAGCTTTTGCGGGTTTTCGGCGAAAGCAAGCGCGCCGACGAAGCGCTGCTGCGCTTCGACAGCTTCATTTCGGGCCTTCCCTCCGGCATCCAGCTCTTCTCGCTGCTCGGCAGCAACCCGGCATTGCTGTCGCTGATCGTCAACATCATGTCCTCGGCACCACGGCTTGCCGAGGTGATCGCCGCCAAGCCGCATGTCTTCGACGGCATGCTCGATCCCGGCCTGATGGCCGAGCTGCCGACCCGCGATTATCTCGGCGAACGGCTGAAGGGCTCGCTTGTCCAGGCGCGCCACTATGAGGAATTGCTCGACCGCTTGCGCATCTTCGCCGCCGAACAGCGCTTCCTGATCGGCATCCGCCTGCTGACCGGCGCGATCAATGGCCAGATGGCCGCACGCGCCTTCACCCATCTCGCTGACCTTATCATCGCAGCCGCACTCGAGGCCGTCGTGAGCGAGATGCGGGTAGCGCACGGCGACTACCCCGGCGGGCGCATCGCTGTCGCCGGCATGGGTAAGCTCGGCAGCTTCGAGCTGACGGCCGGTTCCGACATCGATCTGATCCTGCTCTATGATTATGACGACACCGCCTCCGAATCCGATGGAGAAAAGCCGCTCGACGCGACGCGTTACTTCACCCGCATCACCCAGCGGCTGATCGCCGCCTTTTCGGCGCCGACCGCCGAAGGCGTGCTCTATGAGGTCGATATGCGGCTGCGCCCGTCCGGCAACAAGGGGCCGGTTGCCACCCGCATCAATGCCTTCGGCAAATATCAGCGTGAAGAGGCATGGACCTGGGAGCATATGGCGCTCAGCCGCGCCCGGCTGATCTCTGGCGATGAGAGCCTCATCGCCGAGGCCGAACATATCGTCCGCGAGGTGCTGTCGGCCGATCGCGACATCGCCAAGGTGGCGCATGACGTCGCCGAAATGCGCGAGCTGATCGATAAGGAAAAGCCGCCCGCCGGCCCATGGGACCTGAAGCTGATCGCCGGCGGCGTCATCGACCTCGAATTCATCGCCCAGTATCTGGCGCTGATCGCGCCCACCAGGGGCGTCGGCATTGCGGTGAACGGCATGAGCACCGGCGAGGCCTTGAAGCAGCTTGGTGACAGGCTGATGGCAACAGTCGATCTCGACATTTGCCTGGAGGCCTTCGCGCTCTACACCGGGCTTTCACAACTGATCCGCCTCTCCATCGACGGCCTGTTCGATCCGAAGGAAGCACCTTCCGGCCTCGTCGAACTCGTCTGCCGCGCCGGCGATTGCCCCGACATCAGGACGCTGGAAGGCGAGCTGAAGCGGCTTTCGAAAGCGGTCAGAAAGATTTTCCTGAAAATCGTGAAGGCTTGATGCATCGACGAACTGCGGCGTGCTTTAGACGTCGTCGGGAATGCGCAGCGAGATCACCGTGCCCACCGCTTCGCGGGAGCGGATCTTCATGCGGCCGCCATGCAGCGCGGTCAGTGAGCGGGAGATGGCAAGCCCGAGGCCGGAGCCGCCCTTGCTCTTGGCATACTGGCTCTGCACCTGCTCGAAGGGCTGGCCGATCTTCGCCAGTGCCGAGCGCGGAATGCCGATGCCGGTGTCGGCGATGGTGACGACGACGGCGCCGTCGACACGGCGTGTGCGCACCGCGATGCGGCCGCCGTTGTCGGTGAACTTCACCGCATTGGAGAGCAGGTTGAGCAGCACCTGTTTCATCGCCCGGCGGTCGGCCATCAGCGTCAGCCCGGATGAGATACGCTGGTCGATGACGATGTTCTTTTCAGCCGCAGGCATGGCGGTGAAGCGCAGGCTTTCCTCGATCAGCGGCACGAGATCGATGCGCTCGCAGTGCAGCCTGAGGTGGCCGGCCTCGATCTTCGACATGTCGAGAATATCGTTGATGACGTTGAGCAGATGTTTGCCGCTGTCATGGATATCGCGGGCATATTCGTCATATTTCAGCGAGCCGAGCGGACCAAACATCTCGTTTTGCAGAATTTCCGAGAAGCCGAGGATGGCGTTAAGCGGCGTACGCAGCTCATGCGACATGTTGGCAAGGAATTCCGATTTCGCCTGGTTGGCAGCCTCGGCGCGTTCTTTCTCAGCCTGATAGTTGGCGTTCGCCGTTGAAAGTTCCGATTTCTGGCTCTCCAGCGTCTGGCGCGAGGCGGATAGGTCGCCGATCGTTGCCATCAGCCGGCGTTCGGATTCGCGCAGCCGTTCCTGATGGCGCTTCATCAGCGTGATATCGGTTCCGACCGAGACCCTGCCGCCGTCGCGGGTGCGTCGCTCGTTTATCTGCAGCCAGCGCTCGTCGGCAAGCTGCACTTCCGTCGTCCGTGAATAGCCGGAGCCGTCGGCATCGGAAATCCGCCGCTCGATGACAGGACGGGCGGCGGCAGCATTGACGGCCGAGCGCTCAGTGCCGGGCACGAGCACGCTGTCCGGCAAGCCGTAAGCCTGCTGGAAATGCGTGTTGCACATGACCAGCCGATCGTTTTTGTCCCAGAGGACGAAGGCTTCCGAGGTGCATTCGATGGCGTCGGCGAGGCGCTGGTCGGCTTCGGCGTAGCGCTGCGCGAGCCGATGCTGCTCGGTCACGTCCATGGCGATGCCGATCAGGTGCACGCGGCCGGAATTGCTGCGGATCACCTGGGCGCGGGCGCGCATCCAGACATAGTGGCCGCCGGCATGGCGCATGCGGAAGATCTGATCGACCTGACCGGAATGGCCCTTGGCGATGGCGCGGGCGATCTCGTAAAGCCCGCCGTCATCAGGATGCATCAGCCGCGCGGCTTCACCGAAGCCCATCGTCTTGTCGGAACCCGGCAGGCCGAGCATGTCGTACATCGAGCGTGACCAGAAGAATTCGCGGTTCTCGAAATCGAAGTCCCAGAGGCCGCAGCGGCCGCGCGACAGCGCCGTCTCGACGCGCAGGTTCGATTCCAGGAAGATGTCGTCGGCGTCGCGGGCGCGCTTCACCTGCGTGTAATAGGCATAGAGAATGACCAGCAGGATCGAGGAGATGCCGGCAAACAGCGTAACGTTGAGGGCCAGCTGCTCGCGCCAGAGCCGGCTGATCTCGTCGAGCGAGGTGGCGGCGACGATATAACCGCCGGCATTGCCCATCAGCGTGATCTCGGCATAGTGCGGCACGCCGCCTATGGTCGTTTCGATGACGCCGGCGCGATCGCCGAACCGCCGGATCGCCGAGACCTCGGGGAAGAAATCGCTGACGTTGCTGCCGACATGCGAAAGCCCGGCGGTCGTCGCGGCAAAAACCTTGCCGCTTGCCTGCACGAGCAGCACGAAGGCGCCGCTGTCGAGCCGATCCTGCGGCAGGAACCTGGCGAGCCGGGCCTGCGCTTCTGCGATATCGCCGCTGTCGAAAATGTCTGATGTATCGGCAAATACCGCAGAGGCGGTCGCTGCCGAAAGCGCGGTGGCATGGCGAGCCGAGGCTTCCAGGCGGGAGTATTCGCTGACCATGCCGAAGAAATGCGATGCGGCGACGATGAAGAGGAAGGCGACGATCAGCGCCGGAATGGCGCGCTTCAAGAGCAGCTCGGCCTTCGGCAGATGACGCAGAAGAGGTTCCGATGTCGCATGACCGGAAAGGCTGTCTCGCCAGGCTTTCAACCCGTCAAAATCGACACGCAGCCGTCCTCCGGCCACGGTTGCCCGCCGCACGTCCATCATCTCTTCGCCTTGTCCCTCGTGTGATTCGCGCGCCGCTCGCTCGAACCTGACCTAGAGAATCATGGGTGATTCGCCTTGTCCAGAGGCAAAGGTAAAAATCCGTTAACTATCTATGATTTCGTGCTTTTCGGGCGATACGACTCGCTAGGCAACCGGTCGCCGAATTTTTCGCGACGACCGGTCGAAGCAAATTACCCTTTAAGCGTGCGCTCGACGATATCGCGCACGTCGGTCGAAAGAGCGGCAGCCTGCTCGATCTCGATTAGCGCCAAACGGGCGTGATCGGCACGTGCCGGTTCAAGCGCGCGCCAGGAGCGCATCGAAGTGAGAATGCGGGCGGCAAGCTGCGGGTTGCGTTCGTCGATATCGAGAATCTGACGTGCGAGGAAACGATAGCCTTCGCCGTCGGCGCGGCCAAAGCCGGTCGGATTGGCGAAGGCGAAGGTGCCGACCAGCGCCCGCATCCGGTTCGGATTGGTCCGCTTGAACAGCGGATCGTCCATCAGCGCGCGAATCCGTTCCAGGGTTTCCGCGCCCGGAATGCCGGCCTGGATTGCGAACCATTTGTCGATGACGAGCGCATTTCCCGCGAAGCGGTCGCGGAAGTTTGCCAGCGCCTCGTTTGTCTCCGCGCTGCCGGCGAAACGATGGGCGAGGATCGTCAGCGCATGGCTGAGATCTGTCATATTGTCGGCAGCATCAAAGGCGGCCTTGGCGCGGGCCGGCGTCTGCTCGGCATAGGAGAGATAGGTGAGGGCGGTATTGCGCAAGGCCCTGTGGCCGGCGCTTTTCGCGTCCGGGCTGAAATCGCCCAATGTCGTCATCGCCGCGTAGAGGTCGGCAAAAACATCCTTTCCGGCATCGGCGATCTGCTTCAGAACCGCTTGCCGGCCGGCATGGATGGCATCGGGATCATTGTTGCCGCCGAGTTCGCGGGCGATATCGGATTCGCTCGGCAGAGCCAGCGCCTGGGCGCGGAAGGCAGGCTCGAGGCGCTCGTCGGCGGCCGCCGCAATCAGCGTCTCGACGAAGGTCGCCTCGCAGACGACAGGCTTGCCCTCGCGAGCGTCGCGGGCTGCTTTCAGGAGGTTCGGCAGCGCCAGATCGGTCAGTGCCTGCCAGCGGGCGAAATGATCGGTCTCATGGCGGGCGAGGTGGGCGAGATCGGCCGGGCTCTGATCGAAATGCAGGTTGATCGGCGCGGAAAAGCTGCGGTTGATCGAAACGACTGGCCGCGAGCCAATGCCATGAAACACCGCCGTTTGCGTGCGGCCTGTGAGATGCAGCACCTCGCCGGCATATTCCGCGCCGTCGACCGAGCGAGGCTCGATCTTGCCGCCGTTTTCGCCGAAGAGCGCCAGGCTGAGCGGAATGTGCATCGGCTCCTTGTTCGGCTGGCCGGGTGTAGCGGGCGTCATCTGTTCGAGCGACAGGGTGAAGCTGCCGGCGGCCGCATCATAGCTGCCCGATGCGGTGACGAGCGGCGTGCCGGCCTGATGGTACCAGAGCGAGAATTGCGTGAGGTCGCGCCCGCTTGCATCCTCGAAGCATTTGACGAAATCCTCGATCGTCACGGCCTGGCCGTCATGACGATCGAAATAGAGGTCCATGCCCGTCTTGAAGCCGTCCTTGCCGAGCAGCGTCGCGATCATCCGCGTCACTTCGCTGCCCTTCTCGTAGACGGTCGTCGTGTAGAAATTATTGATCTCGCGATATTGCGTCGGCCGCACCGGATGAGCGAGCGGGCCGCCATCTTCCGGGAACTGCTCCGACTTCAGATGGCGCACCTCGGCGATGCGCTTGACCGGCCGCGAGCGCTGGTCGGAAGAGAATTCGTGGTCGCGATAGACCGTCAGGCCTTCCTTGAGGCACAGCTGGAACCAGTCGCGGCAGGTGATGCGGTTGCCGGTCCAGTTGTGGAAATATTCATGCGCGATGATCGCCTCGATATTGGCATAGTCGGCATCGGTGGCGAGTTCCGGATCGGCAAGGACGTATTTGTCGTTGAAGACGTTGAGGCCCTTGTTCTCCATCGCCCCCATGTTGAAGTCGGAGACGGCGACGATCATGAAGATGTCGAGATCGTATTCGCGTCCGAACCTCTCTTCGTCCCACTTCATCGAGCGTTTCAGCGCGTCCATCGCATAGGCTGCGCGCGGCTCGTTGCCGTGCTCGACATAGATCTTCAGCACCACCTCGCGGCCGGACATGGTGGCAAACGTGTCTTCGACGACGCCGAGATCGCCGGCGACGAGCGCGAAGAGATAGCTCGGCTTCGGATGCGGGTCGAACCAGGCGGCGAAATGCTTGCCCGGGCCGTAGCCGGCGCCGCCGAGGAAGTTGCCGTTCGACAACAGCAGCGGGTTGGCGTCCTTGTCGGCGATAATGTTGACCGTGAACGGCGCAAGCACGTCGGGCCGGTCGGGGAAATAGGTGATGCGGCGGAAGCCCTCCGCCTCGCATTGCGTGCAGTAGATGCCGCCGGTGCGGTAAAGGCCCATCAGCTTGGTGTTGGCCTCGGGGTTGATGACCGTAGTGATCGTCAGCTCGAAAGGCACGCTCTCCGGCAGGTCGCGCACCGTCAGGCTTTCCGCTGTTGCGTCATAACGCGAAGGGTCGAGCTCCACCTGGTCGAACAGCAGCCCGGACAGCGTCAGCTCGTCGCCGTCGAGCACGATTGGCGCCGTTGTATCGGCGCCCGGGCGGCGATGAAAGATCAGGCGTGCCTCGACTTTTGTCTCCGTCGGGTCGAGTTCGAAGGTCAGGTCCACGCGTTCCAGCACAAAGTCGGTGGGACGGTAATCTGCCAGATGGATGACCTGGCCGGTATCTGTTCGCATGGTGTTTCCTGAAGACCGTTATTTGACAACCGTGGAATACAGAGGCGGGCGCACTCTGCTATAATTTTGCCGGGCATGATTACATTAAAGTCTGAACTAAAGTTAAAGCAAATTGCCCGCGAACACCAAGTTCACGGGCAAAATATCCTCTTCAGAACTGAAGGACGCGGCTGTTGGGCGAAAGGTTCTATTTTAGATTGAGTGCCGCCTTGATCGTCGCGTCGCTTTCCGTCCGCTGCACGACGACGCCGTACCAGCCGAGCCCGTCGTAATCCTCGTAGCCGAGGGTGCGCGCGAAAGCGACGATCGAGCCGTTATTGTCGTAGTAGCTGCCCTTGGCCCGGCCGGACGGATTGGCGAGAGCAAAATGGGAAAACAGCAAGGCGGGATTGGTGGTGGCGATCACCCGGCTCTTGCCGTCGAGCAGCATGACTGTCGTCCTTTCCGCCAGTTGCGGCGGCAGGTTCGCCTCTTTCTCGACGATCGCCTGGCCCTGGTTCTGCCAGTCGAAATAGACGCCGAGCGTGCCGATCAGCCGTCCGTCGAGCTTGCCTTCTTCGCGGATGCCGGTGGCATAGACGAGCGCATGCCTGTTGTCATGGATCGGGCTCGCTTTGACCTCGTCGACACTATACGCCTCGCCGGAGGCGCAGGCAGACGCCGCGCGGAACCATGCATCACCGGCAAGGCTCGTGCCGGCAATCTTGCGCTGGAACTTGGGATTGGCCGATGCGATCACCTTGCCCGAAAGATCGGTCATGACCAGATCGAGGTAGACGGTGTAGAAGCGGTTGATGGCGCCGAGACGCTCCGCCGCAAAGGCGACGGTTTCCCGATCCGGGTTTCGCAGCGCCCGCCAGAGTGCCGGGTCCGTCGCCCACCAGCGCACATCGGCCGTGCGCTCGAAAAGATTGCGGACAATGAGCTGCACCAGCGTCTGCGCCAGATCGGTGAGGCGAACGCCCTCCATCTCCTCGACCAGCGAATCCGCCATGGCGCGGCTGAGGCCGATGCGCCCGAGCACGTTGCTCTCGAACCTGCCGGTGATGTCGGTGGCGACCTGCGCCAGCCGCTGCACCTCGTTGGCAACGACCGCAAAGCCCTTTCCGGTCTCGCCGGCTCTTGCCGCTTCGATCAGCGCATTGATGGCGAGCAGCTTGATCTGCTTGACGATATTGGTGTTGTCGGCGCTGAAGCGCTCGAGGTCGGTGCTGATGCCGTCGGTGACAACGCGCATCGAGCGCGGCGTCGCATTTTGCGACTGGGCAATGGTTTCGGCGCTAAGCGGCTTCATCAAATGATCCTGGAAGGGGCGGGCAATCGTTGCAGGGCGAAGAAAATTTCGAGTAAGCAAAAACGATGCGTGCCTATGGTTTTCAATTGGTTAACACCGACCGGTCAGAGGTGAACATTTTGCGGCGAAATGGCTGAAGAGAGCAAAAAATCGACGCGAGGGCGCGCATCCGCACCGTCGGGCCTGCGCCGGAAGGTGACTTTGCGATTCTTCCACGCCGCTTGCGATTTTTTCGCCAATCGGGATTTTCTTCGCTACGATGGGAGACGTCATCTTCTGCGTTCCCGAGTCGAACGCGTCTCCCCGTTGCTGTTAAGTCGACATAAGAGCCAGGATCATGCACGCGGTTCTCAAAAACCCGATGAGAGGCATTGCGCTGAAGGTCTCGTCGGTCGTGGTCTTCCTGGCCATGCAGACTTTCATCAAGCTGGCGGGCTCAGACATCCCACCCGGTCAGGTCACCTTCTGCAGGTCCTTCTTCGCGCTTTTCCCGATCATGGCTTATCTCGCCTATATCGGGCAACTGCGCGCGGCCTTCTACACCGCCAATCCGATCGGCCACCTCAAGCGCGGCACGATCGGCATCATGTCGATGGCTTTCGGTTTCTACGGCCTGCTGCATCTGCCGCTGCCGGAAGCGATTGCGCTCGGCTACGCCTTACCGCTCGTCGCCGTCGTCTTCGCCGCGGTTTTTCTCGGCGAGACCGTGCGCATCTATCGTTGGAGCGCCGTCTTGGTCGGCATCGTCGGCGTCGCCATCGTCTCCTGGCCGAAACTCACGCTGTTTCGTGACGGCGGCATGGAAGCCGAGCAGGCCGTCGGCGCGCTCTCGGTGCTATTTTCGGCCGTTCTCGGCGGCATGGCGATGATCCAAGTGCGTCGTCTCGTCGAGGAGGAGAAGACGGCGACGATTGTGCTCTATTTCTCGCTCATCGCATCGGTCTTCTCGCTGGCCTCCCTGCCGTTCGGCTGGCTCGTCCTGCCATGGCCGTCGGCACTCTATCTCGTCGCCGCCGGTTTTTGCGGCGGCGTCGCGCAGATCCTGCTGACGGAAAGCTACCGCCATGCCGATGTCTCCACCATCGCGCCGTTTGAATATACCTCGATCCTACTCGGCATCATCGTCGCTTATTTCGTCTTCGGCGACGTGCCGAGCTTTACCATGCTGATCGGCACTCTCATCGTCATCTCCGCCGGCATCTTCATCATCTATCGTGAGCATCAGCTCGGCATCGAGCAGAGGGAGGCGCGCAGAGCCACGACGCCGCAAGCCTGACGCTTGCAACCGCATGATATGAAGGCTTTTAAGGCGAATATCGCCGCTTGGGGAAAATTGCTCGCTAAGAGCGAAAAGAATGGTGAATTCTTGGGATATCGCTGCCGCACGGAATATGTTTGTTGAAGATGAGAGAGTATCATTTATTCGAAGCTGTGCATGTCTGAATGGCCGCTGATACCGGGGAAGCTTCCGGTATTGCTGCTCCGAACGCTGGCCGGCGCGCGGAGGTGGAGAAAAGCATAATGGCATTCACGGCGGAGCAATTGGCGGGGAACTGCTCCTTTCTGATGAGCATCCGCTTTTTGGCTGGGCAGATGCGCGGCATGTTCGATGCCGGCCCGCGCCTGGCGCGATTGCTCGCTTCGCATCAGCGCTGGCTTCTGACCCAGACTGCCTATGCCCTCAACCTGGAATATGACCCGCGCGACCCGACCTCGGGTTTCACCGCCGTTCGGCTGACCGGACGCATCACCGCGCATAAGGTGGCGAGCCGCAACACCGTTCTCGCCTTTATCGAAGAACTCTATACCTACCGCTTCATTGTTCACACGCCCGGCGACGAGCGGCGGCGGCCACGTCATTTCGAGCCGGCCGACGTCAGCCATCAGGCGATGTTTGCCTGGATTCATTCCAATCTCGGCGCGCTCGATCTACTTGACGGCGGTCGAAGGGCAGCGTTTTTTCAGTCAAACCCATCAATGATGCGGCTGGTTCAGCCGCGCATCGCCCGCCATTGCCTGGAAGATGCCGCCTGGCGCGAGCCGCCCGAACAGGTGGCGCTGTTCCTCTGGACGGAGGCTGGTGGCCTCGTCGTCGACAACTTCATCGCTCGAATGGATATGGAAAGCAGCGAGCCGGATAGATTTTCCGTCGGCCGCGTCGAAACCCGTGCGCTCGCCGCCGATTTCATGATGTCGCGCACCCATCTCCAACGGCTCTTGGCAAAGGCGGCGCAGCGCGGCTGCGTCGGCTGGCATGACGAACCACGCAAGGCGCACATTTGGATATCGCGGGATTTCGTCGAGCAATACTGCGCCTGGCAGGCGGTCAAGTTCGCCTATGTCGACGAAGCCTTCGAATGGGCAAAAGCCCAGATCGAGGAAATTGCCGTCTGATCACAGAACGATTGCCGCAACACTTGGTCCAATGCAGGGGGCGGCGTCGACCGGCTTGAGCGATAGCTCGCGCTCATATTCCCGCGCGGCTGAGACCGCGACGCGGATATGCTCGAAGGTTTCGATGTTGCGCAGAAGCGATATCAGGATCGTCATCTTTGAGTACTCTTAACGCAAAAGGGCAGGCGAAGCGCCTGCCGCTCAATATTGCTGGAAGTCCGAAAAAATCGCGTCGGGGCGCGCTGTGCGGCCGTTGATGTCGGTGCCGCGGGCGATCATCTGTTCATTCGCGGCAAAGCCGAAGCGGCTGTAGCCGTGAGTGGTACGAACTTGGTCGCCGGCGAGGCGAAGGGTTTCAAACCCGCTATGGATAGGACGAAATCGTTTGTTCATGGCCTTGGTTCCTGTGGTTCCTCCCAAGACACCACTTCATATTGCGGTGCAGCATTGATTCCGCAATGCGTCATGGCGGGATGCAGCCATGCGTAAAGCGCATAGATCGATTCATAATATATTCAACTTTGGCTAATTTCTAAGCAAAGAGAGGGACTTAAGCTTCGCTTGAAAGGCGAGCAGGTCATTCCAGGCCAGCCGCTTGTTGACCGGCGCGGTCAACAGATCCTGCGGATGCAGGCTGGCTATGGCAGGAATGACACAGTCCGCAGCGGCAATCTCCTTCCAGCGGCCGCGCAAGCCGTGGATCGTGTCGTTTTCACCGAAGAAGAAGCGGGCCGAAAAATTGCCGAGCAACAGGATCACCTTGGGTTCGGCCAGGGCGATCTGCCGTTCGATGAAGGGCCGGCAGATGTCCATTTCCGCCGCCGAAGGCGCACGATTGCCAGGTGGCCGCCAGGGGATGACCTGCGTCAGCAGAACGCTTGAGCGCGTCAGCCCAATCGCAGCCAGCATCTTGTCGAACAGCTGGCCGGATTTTCCCGAGAAGGGCACGCCTTCGCGATCGTCTTCGGCGCCCGGCGCCGAGCCGATCACCATGATACCGCTTTCGGCATCACCGCTGGCAAAGATGGTCGAGCGGGCGCTGTGCTTGAGGTTGCAGCCGTTAAAGGCTTCGATCGCGGTCTTGAGTTCGCTCAGGGATCGCGCCGTCTCGGCGACGAAACGCGCCTGCTGCACCGCTTCGCCGTCCGGGATCGCCGGCTGCGGGCCGGAAGCGGCGCGTTCGGCCGGGGCCGGGCGTGACGCTGTATTCGGACGCGGCGGTGTCCGGCCGTCCCGAGCGACAGGACCTTCCCCAGTGATGGGAGCTTGTGGCTGCGCCTGTGCCGCCGGGCGTCCGGCCGCCTTCATCGCCTCGAACTCGGCGAAGCGGTCGATCGCCTCTTCCTCCAGCAGCCATTCCACGCCGGCATCCGCATGGAAATGCAGAAGCGCTGCAAGCTCGGCAGGGGAAAGGTCGTTGGCGGAGATCATATGGCAGGTTTAGCGGAGAGACAGTGGCATTGGAAGGGCAGGCGACAGATTGCCCACCCCTGCCTGATCTATTGCACAGTCCATTGCGCGATGTCCTCGCGTTCGCCGATCAGCGCCAGACCGTGGGCGATCGACAACAGCTCGCCACCGCTTTCGATCCGGTCGCGCTCGAAACGCTCGGTGAAGATGCGGCGCACCGCCGGCACGAAGGAGGTGCCGCCGGTCAGGAACACCTTGTCGATCTCCCCGGGCTTTGTCCTGGTCTTGTCGAGCACGTCATCGAGCGCGCCTTCGATGCGGGCGAGATCCTCGGCGATCCAGCCTTCGAAGTCGCTGCGTCGGATGCTGCGATGCCCGCCGCGGCCGAGCGGCGCGAAATCGAAAGGTGCTTCCTCCGCGGCCGACAGCGCCATCTTCGTCGCCGACACCGCCTGATAGAGCGGGTAGCCCTCGTCATGGTCGATGAGATCGATGAAGATTTCGAGCTTTTCCGGCTCCAGGCTGGTGCGCACCAGCTTCTTCAGATCCTCGAATTCGCGGGTGGTCTTGAAGATCGACAGCTGGTTCCAGCGGCCGAAGCTGGAATAGTAGTTGGACGGGACTTCAAGGATCTTGTCGAAGCTTTTGAAATGGCTGCCCTTGCCGATCAGCGGTGCAACGATGTTGTCGATCATCCTGTAGTCGAAATGGTCGCCGGCAACGCCGACGCCGGAATGGCCGATTGGCGTTGCTGTCAGCTTGCCGGCGGCCGTCTCGAAGCGGATCAGCGAATAGTCGGTCGTGCCGCCGCCGAAATCGGCAACCAGCACTGTCGCATCCTGCTTCAGGTTCTGCGCGAAGTAGAAGGCGGCGGCGACCGGCTCGTAGACGTAGTGGATTTCGGGAAAGCCGAAGCGCGATAGCGCCTCGTTGTAGCGTTGGGTCGCGAGGTCAGGATCGGGGCTGGCGCCGGCAAAATGCACCGGCCGCCCGGTGACGATGCGGCTGACATCCGAAGGCCAGTGGTCGCCGGCGTAATTGCGCAGGCGCCTGACGAATACCTCCATCAGATCCTCGAAATTATGCCGCTTGGCGTAGATCAGCGTGCCCTGGAACAGCGCGCTTGCCGCAAAGGTCTTGATCGACTGCAGAAAGCGGCATTCGCCGGGATTGTCGATGAACTGGCGGATCGCCGCATGGCCCGCCTCCACCTTCAGGGCTGAAGCGCCGAGTTGCGCATCCTTCATGAAGGAAAGTGCTGTGCGCATGCTGTCGGCCGTGCCTTCCGTGTTCGTGAACGCCATCGAGCGCGTTGCCCCGCCATCCGCCATGGCGAGAACCGTATTCGTCGTGCCAAAGTCCAAACCCAGCGCCTGAGCCATGCCCGCACCTCTTCATGCCGATTGTTATTGGAGACGGAGCATCGCTCCGCGACGGGCGTAAGCACGCCCCAGATTCAGGAGGGCGGGTGATGCCACAGGGGCGGGACACATTCAAGGGGATCGAAAGCTGATGGGATCGCGGGCGCACTTCTTCTCCCGGTCGGAAGAAGAAGTGCGCCGCAAGGGTTGATTGGCAAATGCCGAATTCAGAGGGCCATCATCATTCGGCAGCCATTGCCCTCGCCTCCTGCACCACCGGCTCCGCAACCTTCTTTCCGCCGATCAGGCGGCCGAGGAAGTTTCCGAAGCGGTCCATCTCGACGAAGATGACCGGGGTGATGAACAGTGTCAGCATCTGCGAGACGATCAGGCCGCCGACGACGGCGATGCCGAGCGGTTGGCGCAGTTCCGAGCTTGCGCCGGTGCCGAGCGCGATCGGCAGGGCGCCGAGCAAGGCGCAAAAAGTCGTCATCATGATCGGCCGGAAGCGTCGCACGCAGGCCTCGTGGATCGCCGCCGTCGCCTTTTCGCCCGTCGTGCGCATGGTCTCCACCGCCACGTCGATCATCATGATCGCGTTTTTCTTGACGATGCCGATCAGCATCAACAGGCCGATAAGCGCGATGATCGACAGATCGAAGCCCATGATCTTCAGCGCCAGCAGCGCGCCGAAGGCCGCGGCCGGCAGGCCGGAGAGGATGGTGAGCGGATGGATGAAGCTCTCATAGAGCACGCCAAGCACGACATAGATGGTCAGCACCGCCGCCAGGATCAAATAGGGCGTATTGCCCTGCGACTGCTGGAAAATCTCCGCCGTACCGCCATAGGAGGTGAAGACGTCCGCCGGTGTGGCGATGTCCTTCTTGATCTGGTCGACCGCCGTCGTCGCATCGCTGAGCGAGACGCCTTCCGGCAGGTTGAAGGAAACAGTGGTCGAGACCAGCTGCCCCGTCTGGTTGATGGTGACCGGGCCGGTGGTGCGTTGCACATGGGCGAAGTTCGACAGCGGCACCAGGCTGCCATTGGCGGAGGCGACACGAATTTCCGACAGCTTCTGGTCGTCCCAGGGTTTGCTGGTGTCGTATTCGACGATGACATTGTAGCTATCGCCGGTCGACTGGATTTCCGCAGCTGAATAGCCGCTGAAGGATTCCTGCAGCGTCGTGCGCAGCGTGTCGTTGTCAATCCCATAGGCGGCCGCCCGCTCGGTATCGATGACGATGTTGGCCTGCAGGGCGTTGTTCTGGGCGTCCGAAGTCACGTCGGTGAACAGGCGGTCCTTGCGCATCGCCGCCTGGATCTTGCCGGCCCAGAGGTTGGTCTGATCGGCACTCAGCGCCTGCACCACCAGCTGATACTGGCTGGCGGTCTGGCGGCCGCCGAAGCGCAGGCTCTGGTTCGGCGTCACGAAGGCCTGCAGTCCGGGGATCTTGTTGATCGCCGTGCGCAGCTCGCGCAGCGTCTGGTCAAGCGGCGGACGCGCCTTCTTGTCCTTGAGTTCGACGAACATCGAGCCGTTGTTCTGCGGTTTGTTCGGATTGCCGCCGATCGTCGACATCACGTGGTTGACCGCCGGGTTCGCCTTGACGGCGGCTGCCGCCTGCTGCTGCAGCGCTTCCATGGCCGAATAGGAAATGTCCTGCCGGGCCTGCGTGCTGATCGTCAGGCGGCCGATATCTTCCTGCGGGAAGAAGCTCGTCGGCAGCGTCATGAAGAAGTAGATCGTCAGCGCCACCGAGCCGAGGAAAACCCCGAGGATTGTGGGGCGATGCTGAAGGCACCAGCCAACCGCCCTGTCGTAGCCGTTGAGCGTCCGCTCGAAGCCGGCATCGAAGATGCGGATGATGAGCGGTGGGCGGCTGTGGTTGTTGGACAGACGCGAGCCGAGCATCGGGGTCACGGTCAGCGAGACGATGGCCGACGAGATGATGGCGATGGCGACGACCATGCCGAATTCGTTGAACACGCGGCCAACGACGCCGCCCATCAGCAGGATCGGGATGAAGACAGCAATCAGCGAAACCGACATGGAAATGATGGTGTAGCTGACTTCGCCGGCACCCTTGATCGCCGCTTCCCGCACCGGCATGCCTTCTTCGACATGGCGCAGGATGTTTTCGAGCATGACGATCGCGTCGTCGACCACCAGCCCCACCGCGAGCGTCAGCCCGAGCAGCGAGATGTTGTCGATGCTGTAGCCAAGCACATACATCATGCCGAAGGTCGAGATCAGCGACAGCGGAACCGCAAGTCCCGGAATGATCGTTGCGGTCGCATGGCCGGTGAAAAGGTAGATGACGAGAACGACGAGGCCGATCGTCAAGAGCAGCGTGAACTTCACGTCGGAAATGGCATCGCGAATGGGTTTTGCCGCGTCGTTCATGACGACGGTGTTCACCGAGGGTGGGATTTCGGCGTGAAGCTGCGGCAGCTTGGCGTTGATCGCATCGACGACATCGACCGTGTTGGCATCCGGCTGACGCTGGATGGCGAGAATGATGCCGCGCTGGCCGTCATACCAGCTTCCGGTATACTGGTTCTCGACACTGTCCTGCACATCGGCGATATCGCCGAGGTGGATCGGCGCACCATTCGGATTGGCAATGACGAGCGAGCGGAATTGTTCGGCGTTGGTGCGCTGCGTGTTTGCCGTGATGGTCATGCTCTGCGAGTTGTTCTGCAGCGTTCCCACCGGCTGCTGGCTGTTGGCCGCAGCTAGCGCCTTGTTGACGGTATCGATGCCGATGCCGCGGGTCAAAAGCTTGTTGCGATCGACCTCGACGCGCACGGCGTAGGTCTGCGCACCGTAGACGCTGACCTGAGCAACGCCGGGGAGTGTGGAAAGCGACGGCGAGATGATGTCCTCGGCGATCTCGTCGAGCTTGCTGCGCGGCATGGTGTTGCTCTGCACCGAAAGCAGCATCACCGGCGCATCGGCCGGATTGGTCTTGCGGTAGCTCGGCGGTGTCGTCAAGTTGTCGGGCAACTGCCGGGTTGCATGCGAGATCGCCGCCTGCACGTCGGCTGCGGCGGCGTCGATATTGCGATTGAGATCGAACTGCAGCACGATGCTGCTGCTGCCGAGCGAACTCGAGGCGCTGATTTCGCTGACCCCGGGAATGGTCTCGAACTGCTTGATCAGCGGCGTGGCAACCGAGGTTGCCATCGTCTGCGGCGAGGCGCCGCTCAACTGCGCCGAAACGTTGATTGTCGGGAAATCGACCTGTGGAAGTGCCGCGACCGGAACGAGTTGGTAACCGGCAAGGCCAGCCAGAATGACGCCGATGGCAAGCAGCGTCGTCGCGACGGGCCGCTGGATACAGAAATTGGGGATCATTGCTGAGCTCCCACCGCGATCGTCTCGGACTGCTGCTGCCGAGGCTCGTCGGCGGAGGCGACATCAAGCGCCTTTTCGTCGAACTGCTCGTTGATCGCCTGCTGATCGCTGAGCTGGCCCTGACCCTCGACGACAACGTGGTCGCCTGCCGAAAGACCCGCGCCGATGGCGGTGAAGCCGCCATTTGCGCGGGCGACGGTGACCGGCGTCAGATGCGATTTGCCGTCCTTGGCGACGAAGGCGAAGAAACCCTCAGGGCCGGGGCTGACGGCAACCGTCGGCACCACCACCTGCTGTTCGTCATTGTTGAAATGCACCACGATGTTGACCGACTGGCCGGGCCAGAGCGCACCGGAGGCATTCTCGAATTTCGCCTTGGCGAGGATCGTGCCCGAGGCCGTGTCGACCGTGTTGTCGTAGAAGCTGATCTCGCCCTTTCGGACCTGTCCCTTGGTGGATTTGGGAACCGTGCTGACCGCGACCGGACCGGCTGCCAGAGCGCTTTTCAACGTGCGCAGGTAGCGCTCCTGCAGGTGGAATTTTATATAGATCGGGTCGTATTTGGCGATGGTGACGATTGCCGCGCCGGCACTGAGAAAAGCGCCTTTGCTGACGGCGATATCGCCGAGCCGACCATCGAAGGGCGCGCGAATGTCGGTGTGCTCGAGGATGACCTGATCGGAGACAAGCGATGCCTTGTCGGCGTCAACAGTGGCTGCGGCGGTATCACGGGCGGCGACCGCCTGGTCGAGGCTCTGCTGGGTGCCCGCCTTCTGGTCGAAGAGATCTCGCGCGCGCGTCAATGCGGTCGCGGCCTCCGAAAGGGTGGCGGTGTCGCGCACGATCATCGCATTGTCCTTGTCGACCGCTGCCTTGGCCGTCCGCCCGTCCAGCTTGGCGATCAGGTCGCCGGTTTTGACGGTCGCCCCATCCTGCGCATCGATGCTGACGATCAGGCCCTGTTCCTGTGCGGCAATGGTCGTGTTGTCATCGGCATCGGCCCAGCCGGTCGCCGTCACATCGGTCGGCAGCGTGGTTTTCACCGCTGCGACGGTCTTGACGACCGTCGGGCCGCCGCCGCCGCGTCTGCGCCCGCCGCCCTGATGTTGACCACCGTTCTGCGTTTGATCGTCGGCCTGCGCCTGATCGCCCCGTGCTTGCTGCCCACCGCCATTGCTGCCGGCCGGCTGCTTGATGAACTGCGAGAGGGTGGGAATGCGAGAGGCATAAGGGATCAGATTCCCGAATTGCCAGACGCCGACGGCGGCAACTGCGATAACGCTGACAGTGATCCAAAATTTCTTCATGGGCGACAGACCGGGTGTTGAACGGGGTTGCGAATTTTATGCTCCGATTGAGCCGCTTATATTGCGGCGCAAAAAAGACATAATTCCCGGGGCGCAATCACTAAGTGGTTATAACGGCTTAAATTTTTGTAATGAATATTCCGTAATATTCAAACTATACTAATATAGGCCGAGCGTGCCCGATTGCCGTTTGACGGCTGCGGCGGGAGACCCTTCGCGAGAAGACGATATCAACCCGCAAGCCGTCGATAGCGCGGGAAAAACGCGGAAAAACCAGAGAAGGCAGGTCGTCATGACCGAGTTTAGCGCCAGCGAATTTCGCTCTCTCATCATAAGCGTGTTTCCCGAACTCACGGCCTCCGTCTTCAAGCTGGCGGCGCAGGGTTGGGACTCGCTTGCCGTCGACGTCGACGACACGCTGATCTTTAAATTTCCCCGCCATTCCGGCGCGGAAAGAGCGCTCGTCAAGGAAGCCGCCCTGCTCGACATCATCAGGCCGTCGCTGTCGATGGCGGTTCCAGACATGTGCATTCACGACGGGCCGCCGATCTTCTCCAGCCATGCCAAGCTCGAGGGCGAACATCTCATCGCCGAGGATTACGATGCGCTTGGCGAGAGTTATCGTCGGCGCCTCGCCGATGATCTTGCGCGTTTTTACGCCGAGCTGCACGTGCTCGATGCCGATCGCATGCGGTCGGCCGGCGCCGGGCCGATCCAGCCCTGGCAATCGTCGGAGGTGGTGCGAACCAAGGCCTTGCCGCTGCTGCCGCTCGACCTCCGGAGTTTTGCGCAGGCCATTATTTCCGATTTCGAAACCCTGCCGCCTGATCCCCACGGCAACATCTACGGCTTCTTCGACGGTCATGGCTGGAACATGGCCTTCGACCATGCGCAAGGGAGGCTCAACGGCATCTACGATTTTGCCGATTCGGGCTTCGGTCCGTTGCACCAGGAATTCATCTACTCGAACTTCATCTCGCCCGATCTCACCGCTCGCATCGTATCGGCCTATGAAATGCTGACCGGACGCCGGCTCGACCGGCGGCGCATTGCAATCCTGACGGGCTTCCATCGTCTTTCCGAGCTCGCCGAATTTGCCGACGATCCGGCCTACCTCGAACAGATGATCCGAAGTGCTGCGACGTGGGCGGGGGCTGTCCACGTCGGCTGAAGCGAAACTGCTAGACTGATCGCGCCGCGCCGCCGTCGCAGCGGATCAGCGAGCCGGTGATGTAGCTTGCCGGCTGGCTGCAAAGGAAGGCAGCCGTTGCGGCAAATTCCTCCACCCTGCCATAGCGGCCGACCGGAATGCGCGCTTCCTTGTCGGTACGGATATCTTCGAGGCTCTTGCCCGTCCGCTTTGCCGCCGCCCCGTCGAGCTCGTCGAGCCTCCCGGTCAGGATGCTGCCCGGCAAGAGCAGGTTGGTGGTAACGCCGAAGCCGCCCACTTCGGAGGCAAGCGTCTTGCTCCAGCCGGCAAGTGCGGGGCGCAGCGTATTCGACAAAGCCAGATTGGCGATCGGTTCGATCACCCCTGAGGAGGCGACCGTCAGGATGCGGCCCCAGCCCTGCGCCTTCATTCCGGGCAGCAGCGCATTGGTCAGCGTGATCACGCGGGCGACCATGGAGATAAAATAGGTCTCGAGCTTTTCACCCGTCATGTCCTCGGTCGTACCGGGCTTCGGCCCGCCGGTATTGTTGACGAGGATATCGAGCCCGCCGAATTTTTCGTTCACCGCCGCCGTCGTCGTCTCGACGAAGCGTTCATCCCCGAGGTCGGCCCAGATCCAGTCGGCCCGGCCTTTGCCTTCGGCATTGATTGCCTTGCAGTTGGCGTCCAGCTGCTCGCCGCTGCGCCCGCAGAGCAGCACATTTGCGCCTTCGCGCGCCAGTGCTGCGGCGATGCCGAGGCCGAGGCCACGCGAGGAGGCGAGGACGAGCGCCCGTTTGCCTTCGATGCCGAGATCCATGATCGTTCCCTCCAATATCTTTGAGCGATGTATAAGGCGCATGCGCCGGAAAAGGGAAGGGCGTGTGGTCGGTTCGGCGTCGTTTGATAATTGACGTTCACGTAAACCGCATATAATTCTGGCGTCCAGGGCATATCATTGTGCGAATTGAAGATTGGCTGTCGTATCCCGGCTCGACAATGCTTTCTCGTTTTGACAAGAAAGTGCCTATGACGGGATGACGGCCGCGTGCCGCCAAGCGGAGACGAGTGAATGACCGAGACGACTGAGCTGCCCGAACGCGAGAGCATGGAATTCGACGTGGTGATCGTCGGCGCCGGTCCGGCTGGTCTTTCTGCGGCGATCCGGCTGAAGCAGGTCAATCCGGAGCTTTCGGTCGTCGTGCTGGAGAAGGGCTCGGAAGTCGGCGCCCACATCCTCTCCGGCGCCGTCGTCGATCCGATCGGCATCGACCGGCTGCTGCCCGGCTGGCGCGAAGAGAGTGAGCATCCCTTCAAGACCGAGGTCACCGCCGACCATTTCCTGCTGCTCGGCCCGGCCGGCTCGATCCGCCTGCCGAATGTGCTGATGCCGCCGCTGATGAACAATCACGGCAACTACATCGTCTCGCTCGGGCTCGTCTGTCGCTGGCTGGCCGGTAAGGCCGAAGAACTCGGCGTCGAGATTTATCCGGGCTTTGCCGCAACCGAAGTGCTCTATAATGACGAGGGCGCGGTCATCGGCGTCGCCACCGGCGACATGGGGATCGAGAAGAACGGTGAGCCCGGCCCGAATTATACGCGCGGCATGGAACTGCTCGGCAAATACGTGCTGATCGGCGAAGGTGTACGCGGCTCGCTCGCCAAGCAGCTGATCGCCAAGTTCGATCTGCAAAAAGGTCGCGAACCGCAAAAGTTCGGCATTGGCATCAAGGAACTCTGGCAGGTCAAGCCGGAGAACCATAAGCCCGGCCTGGTGCAGCACACCTTCGGCTGGCCGCTCGGGATGAAGACCGGCGGCGGTTCCTTCCTCTATCACCTCGAAGACAATCTGGTCGCCGTCGGCTTCGTCGTCCATCTCAACTACAAGAACCCCTATCTCTATCCGTTCGAGGAATTCCAGCGCTTCAAGACCCATCCGGCGATCCGCGGAACCTTCGAGGGCGGCAAGCGGCTCTCCTATGGCGCGCGTGCCATCACCGAGGGCGGTTATCAGTCGGTGCCGAAGCTCTCCTTCCCCGGCGGGGCGCTGATCGGCTGTTCGGCTGGTCTCGTCAACGTGCCGCGCATCAAGGGCAGCCATAACGCGGTTCTGTCGGGCATGCTGGCGGCCGAGAAGGTGGCGGCGGCGATTACAGCCGGCCGCAGCCATGACGAGGTGGTCGAGATCGAAAACGAATGGCGCAAGGGCGACATCGGCAAGGATCTCAAGCGGGTGCGCAACGTCAAGCCGCTGTGGTCGAAGTTCGGCACGGCGCTCGGCGTGGCGCTCGGCGGTCTCGACATGTGGACCAATACGCTGTTCGGCTTCTCGTTCTTCGGCACGCTGAAGCATGGCAAGACCGATGCGCAGTCGCTCGAGCCGGCCGCAAACCACAAGCCGATTGCCTATCCGAAACCGGATGGCGTCTTGACCTTCGACCGGCTGTCCTCGGTGTTCCTGTCGAACACCAATCACGAGGAAGACCAGCCGGTGCATCTTCAGGTCAAGGACATAGGCCTGCAGAAACGTTCGGAGCACGACATCTATGCCGGCCCGTCGACGCGTTACTGTCCGGCCGGGGTTTATGAATGGGTCGAGAAGGACGGAGAGGAGACCTTCGTCATCAACGCCCAGAACTGCGTGCACTGCAAGACCTGCGACATCAAGGATCCCAACCAGAACATCAACTGGGTGCCGCCGCAGGGCGGCGAGGGGCCGGTCTATCCGAACATGTGAGGCGGATTATCCACGCCGCCGACAATTTTACGTGCTGACGCCTTCGTATCGCCTGCGGCGGGCGGCCGTTAGCCGTTCGTTAACCATAATTTCCTTAGCGTGCGACATCTTGTTGACGCACTAAGGACACATTCATGACGATCTCCCGCCGGGGTTTCCTGATCGCTCTGCCGCTTTTTGTCGCCGGCTGCTCTTCGACCGGCCTGAACAGCCAGACCAATTACGCCGCACTTCCGGATGAAAAATTCCCGTTGAGGCAGGTGCCGATCGACAAGATCAAGCCGGAACTCCGCCGTCAGGAAGTGGCCTACGAAACCACCCATGACGCCGGCACCGTGGTGGTCGACACCCCGGCGCGCCGTGCCTATTATGTCCTCGGCGGCGGCAGGGCGGTGCGGTACGGCGTTGGCGTCGGTCGCGAGGGGCTGGCATTTGCCGGCAACGCCTATATCGGCCGCAAGGCCGAGTGGCCGAGCTGGACGCCGACGGAAAACATGCAGCGCCGCGAAGAGCGTTATCGCAAGCTCGCCGGCGGCATGCCGGGCGGTCCGAACAACCCGCTCGGCGCACGAGCGATGTATCTCTATCGCGGCGGCGGCGACACGCATTTCCGCATTCACGGCACCAATCAGCCGCAATCGATCGGGCTCGCCATGTCGAGCGGCTGTATTCGCATGATGAACCACGACGTGATCGACCTCTATAGCCGGGTCGAAGTCGGCGCCAGGGTCGTCGTCATCCAGGCTTGAGCGAGCAAAATCACGTTGATTGAAAAAGCCGCCGCAGCGATGGCTGTCGGCGGCTTTCGACGTTCGTTGGTCCGGTGGCGGTCAGCGGCGCTGGGCGGCGATCCCCGTGGAAAGCGCAACGCCCATGCCGGTGATCACGGCGGCGCTGATTTCCGTCAGGCCGATCGGTTCGCCAAGCAGCAAGCCGCCGCCAAGCGTTGCCAGCACAGGCGTCAGCGCCGTGAAGGCGGCGGCCTGCGTTCCGCCGAGCGTTGTGACGGCGGTGCCGTAGGCGACCATGGCGACGAGGCCGGAAAGAATGCCCTGGCTCAGCACCTGCAGGCCGATTTCCGGAAGCGGTGCCTGCTGCAGCGAGATGCCGAAGATGAGGGCCAGCGCGCCCATGATCAGGAAGGACCAGACGGCGATCAGCGCGCTTGCCTGCACGGCCGTCAGGCCGGAGCGGCGGAAGGCATGCGTATAGCTCGCCCACAATACGGCGCCGGCCGGTAGCAGCACGAAGCTCGTCCATGGAAGCGAGGCGTCTGCAAGGCTGTGGGTGAGCAGGATCAGCACGCCGGCGACGATTGCGACCAGCCCGGCGATGCGGGTGGTATCAGGTCTTTCGCCAAACAGCACGATGCCGATCAGCGCCGCCGCGAGCGGCATCGAGCCGCCGAGCAGGATGCCTGAAGACGCAGCCGGCGTCGAATGGATTGCCAGCGTGGTGAGCAGGAAGAAAACGGCGCCGGACCCGGACACCATGATCGCCACCAGGTGCAGCGGCAGGGACTTCGGCAACAGTCCGGTCTTCAGCCAGACCGGCGAAAGCACCAGCGCCGGAATGCCGAAGCGGATCAGCCCGATGTCGACCGAGCCGAGCGGCGTTGCGGCGCTGTGGCGGGTGACGAGAAACCATGTCGCCCAGATCAGTACGGTAACGGTGCCGCCGGCATAACCCAGTGCCTGCGAAGGCGATTTGTCGTTCGTAAATGCAATGGTGGTCATCGTCCTGTCCCTTCCTTCATCCGGAGCCTTTCCGGTTGAGGAAAAGATTAGTCCCAGAGGGCAGGGCATGTCCTTGCTATCTCTGGCTCAAAAATCATATTATGCGCAATATTCTGCCAATCGACGCCAACAGGGATCGCGAAAATGCCAAATCTCGATAAATTCGATATCGCCATCCTGAAGTGCCTGCAGGAGGATGCACGGGCAACCAATGTCGAGATCGCCGAGAAGGTGAACCTTTCGCCGTCGCCCTGCCTGCGCCGCATCCGCAATCTCGAACGCTCCGGTATCATCCGCGGCTACACGGCCGATATCGACCGTAAGGAGGTCGGCCTCGGCCTGACCGTCTTCGTCGAATTCAAGGTCGCCCATCACAGCCGTGAGAATTCCGAGGCGCAGCAGAAGGCGCTGCTCGCCATCCCCGAGATCGTCTCCTGTTTCCTGATTTCGGGCACGGCCGATTTCCTCGCCGAAGTGGTGGTCGAGGATCTCGCCGCCTACGAACGGCTTCTGACGGAAACGCTGTTGACCCTGCCGAATGTCAGCGACATCCGCTCCAACTTCGCCATCCGCAGCATGAAGACGCATGGGCCGTTGAAGCTGCCCGAGGGAAAATAAATCCCCTCGGGCTTGCTGCCATTTGCGGGTGCTACAGCAGCGTCCCGCTGAGGATGAGCAGGGCCACCGAGAAGTAGATGACGAGCCCGGTGACGTCGACCAGCGTGGCGACGAAGGGGGCCGAAGCGCTGGCCGGATCGAGCCGGAGCTTCTGCAGCAAGAAGGGCAGCATCGAACCGCAGATCGAGCCGAAGGTGACGATCCCGATCAGGGCGGCAAACACCGTGATGGCGACCATCTGCCAGTGCGGGCCGTAGTCGTAGAGGCCGGCCGACTGCCAGAAGACGATGCGAATGAAGCCGACGAGGCCGAGGATCGCGCCGAGCACGATGCCGGTCGGCAGTTCGCGCAGCAGCACCTTCCACCAGTCCGAAAGCTTCAGCTCGCCGAGCGCCAGCGCCCGAATGATCAGCGAGGTCGCCTGCGAACCGGAATTGCCGCCCGAGCTCATGATCAGCGGGATGAACAGCGTCAGCACCACGGCCTTTTCCAGCTCGCCTTCGAAATGCTGCATGGCGCTTGCCGTCAGCATCTCGCCGAGGAAGAGGGCGGCGAGCCAGCCGGCGCGCTTGCGGATCATGCCGGCGAAGCCGATCTTCATGTAGGGCTGGCCGAGCGCCTCCATGCCGCCGAACCTCTGGGCCGCTTCCGTCGTGTCTGATATCATCGTGTCGATCACGTCGTCGACGGTGACGATGCCGAGCATCTGCCCATGTTCGTCGGTGACCGGCAGGGCGAGCAGGTCATGCTTGCGGATCAACCGGGCGACATCCTCCTGCTTCATCAGCGGATCGGCCGAAACCGGCGCACCCTTCTGCGCCACCGAGAGGATGGAAGCATCCGGCTCGCCGGTGATGAGGCGGCGCAGCGTCACCACATGCATGAGCGCATGGCTGATCTCGTCGAGCACATAGATGGCGTAGACGGTCTCGCGCGAGCGTTCGACCTGGCGCACATGGTCGAGTGTCTGGGCGATGGTCCAGTTCACCGGCACGCTGACGAATTCCGTCGTCATGATGCCGCCGGCCGTGCGCGGCGGGTAGCCCATCAGGTGCTGGATCGCGATGCGCACCGGCTCGTCGAGGCTGGCAAACAGCCGGGCGCGGGTCTCGCCGTCGAGTTCGAGCAGCACGTCGGCGACACGGTCGTTGGACATGCCATGCAGCAGGCGTGCAGCGTCCTCGGCGCTGATCAGCGCCAGGATCTGTGCAGCGTTGCGAAGCTCCGGCCGGTCGAGGATGTTGACGGCATAGTCGAGCGGCATGCCGGTCAGCACGCGGCCGGCGTCCTGGACGGTCAGCGCGTTCAACGATTCGACGTGTTCGGCGATCGTTGCGCCGCGGCTGTTGTTAATGAAGGCACGGGCGGCATAGCCTGCCCGAAGAGGGAAGCGATTGATATTCATTTGAGGCTCGCCTTTCCGTCGATCCGCCGTAGCGTCCCGACCGGGCGAGCCGACAGGAGTCGGTCAGCGCACTAGGGCCGCGTACGGCAAGGGCAATCGACTGCTACTGTCGCTTGGCATCGTTAAGATGGCTCCGTTAAAATCCGCGGAAGACGAGGGCCGTCCACGTGAGAGGTTAGGTGGTCCCGAACGCGAAAAAAGTCAAGCGGGGTAAAAGCTTAACGCCAGAATGTCGCACCTCCGCGCATTGCGGGCGGAGACGTTCTACGCGGCCTGCGTGCTCCGGCTGCGACGCTCCAGCCGTGCTGAGGCCGCAAAGACGAAGAGGCCGAGGAAGGACAGTGCTGCGCCGACATAACCGGTTGCCGCAAAACCGTAGCCCCAGGCGATGACGAGACCGCCGAGCCAGGCGCCGATCGCATTGGCGATGTTGAAGGCGGAATGGTTGGAAGCGGCGGCAAGCGTCTGCGCATCGGCGGCGACATCCATCAGCCGTGTCTGCAGCGCCGGGCCGGCGGCAAAACCGCAGCCGACGAGGAAGACGGAGAGGCCGAGCATATAGGGATTGGCGGCGGTCAGCGAGAAGGTGGTCAGCACGACGATATTATAGACGAGCGAGCCGCCGATCGTACCGAGCAGCGATTTGTCGGCGAGCCATGAACCGATGAAATTGCCGGCATTCATGCCGACGCCGAAGAGCACCAGCATGATCGGAACCGCTGTTTCCGGCAGCATCGCCACCTCGGTTGTCGTCGAGGCGATATAGCTGAACATCGCAAACATACCGCCGTAACCGACAGCGGCGATGCCGAGCGTCAGCCACACCTGCGGCCGGCGGAAAGCCCCGAGTTCGCGCAGGAAGCTTGCCTCCTCGGAAACCCTGTCCTTGGGAACGTAGAACCAGATCAGCGCCACCGTCAGCAGGCCGAGCACGCCGACCGAGAAAAATGCGATCTGCCAGTCGAGCGACTGGCCGAAGAACGTCGTCAAGGGCGCGCCGAGAAGTGTTGCGACGGTTAGGCCGAGCATGACGCGGCCGACGGCACGTGCGCGGCGGTGCACAGGCACCATCGAGGCGGCGACAAGGGCTGCGACGCCGAAATAGGCGCCATGCGGCAGGCCGCTGACGAAGCGCAGCAACGTGAAGGTTTCGAAGGTCGGCGCCATGGCGCTGAAGATATTGCCGGCGGCAAAGATCAGCATCAGTGTTAGCAGCAGCGTACGGCGCGCCATCTTCGCGGCGAGCACGGCGATGACGGGCGCGCCGATGACGACGCCGAGTGCATAGGCGCTGATGACGTAGCCGGCTTGCGGGGTCGTGACCGAGAAGGTCTTGGCGACATTGGGCAATAGGCCCATAATCGCGAATTCGCCGGTGCCGATGCCGAAGCCGCCGCAGGCGAGCGCCAACTGGACCAGCGCTACTGTCGTTGCCGAGGGCAGCCCTTCATCCTGGCTATCGATGGAATCATTGACGGTGATCTCACTCACGAGAGCTCCTCGATGCGGTTTTCTGATTGGCGATGGCCTTGGCGCTGGCACGGCCGCGGGCCGATCGTTCAAAATGGCGGGAGGTGGAGACCTGTCTCCGATCCTTCCATCTATCCGTGACGACCCGGCCGGCGTCGAGTGCGTTTTTTGCAGTGCAGCGTCCTGCTATGTGCATATGTCCGTTGCAATTTTTGCATTTCTGTCGTCTCCCGGGAAAGGTACTGGCGCTTGAAATCGCCGATCCCGAAACCATCTGATGGGCAAGGCAGGATTATTTCCGCGCCAGAGACGGGAGCCCTCATGAAGCTTGTAGGCTTTTTCAATCGCGACGGCGGTACCTTCAGGACCACCGACATGCTGGCCTACGAAAAGAGGGCGGAGGCGGCTTTCCGCGAAGCTGGGCACGATTTCGACGCCATCGTCTTCTCCGGAAAGGAGATCATTCCCGCCATGGAGCGGGCGGCCAAGCGCGACGACATCGACGGGATCGTTGCCGGCGGCGGCGACGGCACGATTTCGGCGGCGGCATCGATCGCCTGGAAAAACGGCATTGCGCTCGGCGTCGTGCCGGCCGGCACCATGAACCTGTTTGCCCGCTCGCTGCGTGTGCCGCTCGATATCTGGCAGGCGCTCGATGTGCTTGCCTCTGGCGAGATCGACAATGTCGATATCGCCAGCGCCAACGGCCGGCCCTTCATCCACCAGTTTTCCGCCGGCCTGCATGCCCGAATGGTGCGCTACCGCAACGCCTACAGCTATCGTTCGCGGCTGGGCAAGATACGGGCGAGCACAAAGGCGGCCTTGGGCGTCATCTTCAACCCGCCGGAATTCGAAGTCGAGTTCGAGGCGGCCGGCATGCGCGAGCGCCGCAGGGTGTCGGCAATCTCCGTCTCCAACAATCCCTTCGGTGAGAATGCGCTGCTTTACGCCGACAATCTGAGAAGCGGCGAGCTCGGCTTCTATACGGCAAATCCGCTGAAACCGGTCGGTGTCGCTCGTCTCGCCATCGACATGCTGCGCGGCAAGGTCCGCGAGAATGCCGATGTCATGGTGATGCATCCGGCGGAGGTGCAACTGCATTTCCCGAAACTGCGTTACAAGGCCAATTGTGTCATGGACGGCGAGTTGCTGCCGCTCGAACGCGACGTCTCGATCCGACTGCATCCAGGCGAGTTGAAGGTTCTCGTCAAGCAGGGTCTCGCCGCGCAGGTGGATGCGGCCGAGCGCCGCGAGCCGGCTGTGTAGGTCTTCTGCTGAATTTCAGAGCCGCGGCAGATAAGTGCGATAGTCGAAATCCGAGACGGTGCGCAGATGCGCAAGCGCTTCCTTGCGCTTGGTGTCGCCGTAGAGCGCCTGATAACGTGCGCCGAAGATATCGGCGATGAAGGGCGAGGCACGGAAGGCTTCGACGGCACTCAGGAAATCATGCGTCAGCCGCGCGGTATTCGCCGGTGTGTGCGACGGCGACGTCTCCTCGCCGGGGTCGAGTTCGCCGTCGAGACCGATAAGCATGCCGCCAAGGATCGCGGCGAGCAGTAGATAGGGATTGGCGTCGGCGCCGGCGACGCGGTGTTCGATGCGGGCGGCCGGCCCATCCTTGTCGGGTATGCGGATCGCCGTGCCGCGATGGCCGCTGCCCCAGGTCAGATCGACAGGTGCAAACGAGCCCGGCTGGAAGCGGCGATAGGAGTTGGCGAACGGGGCGAAGATCAGCTGCGCCGCGCGCATGGTGTCGAGCAGGCCTGCTGTCACCGATTTCAGCAGTTTCGGTTCGCCGCCCTTGGCATCGAGAATGTTGCGGCCTTGCACATCGATGATGCTCGCATGCACATGCAGGCCGGAGCCGGCATGGTCGGAATAAGGCTTGGCCATGCAGGTCGATTTCAGTCCGTGGCGGCGCGCCGCCTGCTCGGCGATGCGCTTGAGGTAGAGGCAATCGTCCGCCGCGGCCAGCGCATCGGGGCGGTGCAGCAGGTTGACCTCGAACTGACCAGGGCCGAATTCCGCCGTCGTCGCATCCGCCGGCAGCCCCTGCGCCTTCGCATAGGCCCTCAGCGTCCCGAGATAGACGTCGAGTGCATCGACGGCGCTCATGTCGTAAAGCTGGAAGCCGTTCGGTTCGCCGCGATAGGTGAGGCTTTCGGGCGGGGAGGGGCGGCCGGCCTCGCGCCAGTCCCCTGACATCACGTAGAATTCCAGCTCGGTCGCCACCACGGGTGTCAGGCCGCGTGCACGATAACGATCGAGCACCGAGGCGAGGATGGCGCGCGGATCCATGAAGCTCGGGATGCCGTCGAATTCGTGCATGGTGGCAAGCACCTGCATCGAGCCCTCGGGCGCCCAGGGCATCGGCGCGAGGCTCCGCCGGTCGGGGACGAGCTTGCCGTCCGGATCACCGATCGTCAGCGACAGGCCGGTAATGTCGTCATTGTCGTCGCCCCAGATGTCGAGCGATTGCGTCGAGGTCGGCAGGCGGATGTCGCCGGCCCAGATCTTGTCTTCGGCGCCGGGCGGAAGCTGCTTGCCGCGCAGATCGCCGTTCATGCCGACGATCAGGATCTCAAAACGAGGATCGCCGCCCTCGGCCTTGCCGTCCACCCTGTCGCTCGCCATGACCTTGAAAATCCTCCGGGACAAGGCCAAGCTCCTATCCCATCGATAACAGCCTTTCAATCCGCGAGGGTCTTCCCATTATGCCCGATACCTACCCACCCTCGAACCTTGCGGCGATCGACGCCGCGCATCACCTGCATCCCTTCGCCGACATGAAGAAGCTGAATGCCGAAGGCACACGCATCATCCAGCGCGGCGAGGGCGTTCATATCTTCGACAATCACGGCAGGAAATATCTCGATGGCTTCGCCGGCCTCTGGTGCGTCAATATCGGCTATGGCCGCCGCGAGATCACTGACGCCGTTGCAAGACAGATGAACGAGCTGCCCTATTACAATACCTTCTTCGGCACGAGTTCGACGCCGGCGACGCTGCTTGCCCAGAAGGTCACCGCCCACGCGGGGGCGCGTTTCAACCATATCTTCTTCACCGGCTCCGGCTCGGAGGCGAACGACACCTGGTTCCGCATGGCCCGCGTCTATTGGAGCGCCGTCGGCAAGCCGTCGAAGAAAATCGTTATAGCAAGGAAGAACGGCTATCACGGTTCGACCGTCGCCGGCGCCAGCCTCGGCGGTATGAAATACATGCACGAGCAGGGCGACCTGCCGATCCCTGGCATCGTTCATATCGGCCAGCCCTATTGGTACGGCGAGGGCGGCGATCTCTCGCCTGATGAATTCGGTCTCAAGGTCGCCCGCGAACTCGAAGCGAAGATCGACGAGTTGGGCGAGGAAAATGTCGCAGCCTTCGTCGCCGAACCGGTGCAGGGGGCTGCCGGCGTCATCATCCCGCCCGAGACCTACTGGCCGGAGATCGACAGGATCTGCAAGGCGCGTAATATCCTGTTGGTGACCGATGAGGTGATCTGCGGTTTCGGCCGGCTGGGCGCCTGGTTCGGCTATCAGCATTTCGGCGTCGAGCCCGATCTGGCGCCGATCGCCAAGGGACTGTCCTCCGGCTACCTGCCGATCGGCGGCGTGCTCGTCAGTGACCGCATCGCCGACGTGCTGATCAACGAGGTCGGCGAGTTCAATCACGGCTTCACCTATTCCGGCCATCCCGTCTGCGCTGCCGCCGGCCTCGAAAACCTGCGCATCATCGAGGAGGAGAAATTGGTCGAACGGGTGCGCGACGATATCGGCCCCTATTTTGGCAAGGCCTGGGCGGCCCTTGCCGAGCATGATCTGGTCGGCGAGGCCGTCAGCATCGGCCTGATGGGCGCCCTGCAGCTGACTGCCGACAAGAGCACGCGCACGCGTTATGACAAGCCCGATCAGGTCGGTGCGCTGGTGCGCAACCATGCGCTGGCGAACGGCCTCGTGCTGCGCGCCACGGGCGACCGCATGCTGGCCTCGCCACCGCTTGTCATCAGCCATGCGGAGGTGGACGAGATGGCAAGAATTACCAGCCTGGCGCTGGATTTGGCCTGGAAGGAACTGAAATCCTGATTTCGCTTAGTCCGGCTGGTTGATCCAGGCATAGCCGAAACGGTAGCGATCCTCGCCGCGCCCGTAGAAATAGGGCGCGTCGATCACCGACCCATCCGGTGCGGACGTGCCGAGATTGGCTTGGAGCCATTGAGCCATGGCCGGCGGGAGGGCTTCGCTTCCCCCTTTCGGCGGTATCAGCCAGACGAGGAGAAGCGGTCGCCGGTCGGTCAGATCCGGATGGAAGCCGGGATAATCCACGGAGAGAACCGGCAAGCCGGGAATATCCTGCCGGAGATTGCCGGCAAGCAGGCTGTCTCCGGCAAGGATCGCCGCCGGCTCGGCCTGTTTGCGCAGGCTTTCCAGCATCGTGGCATAGGGCCTGTTCAATCGTTCGTAGTGACCGGTGAAGCGTGCGGCCGCGACACTGCCGTAAAGGGCCGCTGGCACGCCGATCATGATGATCGCGACGATCGCCATAAAACGCCGGAACGCCCTGCCTGTCGCGACGCCGGCGGCCTCGATCTTCAGGCAGAAATAGAGCGGCAGGATGAAGAGCATCGGCACCAGCCAGCGGTCCTTGATACCGGCCGCGCCGCCGAAGACGATCAGAAACAGAATGCCGATGAGGAAGACGAGCATCATCCGCTCGATGAGCCGTGTCCATTCCGAGCCGGCGGTGAGCGCCGGACGAAGGCTCTTGCCGAAGACGATGGCAAAGACCGCCACCGTCAATCCGGCAAAGCTGATGGTGGCGAGAGCGAGCGAGGTGACACCCATGGCCACCTGCACGAGATAGCTCGCATGGCCGCTCGCAGTCATCTTCTCCAGGGTGCGTGCGGTGGCGAAATCGAGATTGTCCTTCAGCCAGAAGAGATGCGGCAGGGTGATGACGAATGCCACCGCCACCGTCAGCATCAGCCGCCGGTCGAAGATCCGCGGCCGCAGGCGCGCATCCGCCAGCGCGGCAATCAGCGCTGCCGCCGGCAGGATCGCGAAATTATATTTAGCAAGCAGTCCGAAGCCGATTCCGATGCCGGCGATCAGATAGGAGGCAAGGCTCGGCTGTTTCAGGCTGCGGATGAAGCCGTAGAAGAAGATGCTGGCCGAGAAGAACACGGCGACCGTATGCGTGAGGTCGCGCTGCATCTCGAAAGCCATCTGCGGGATCGTCAGCAGCCCCAGTGCTGATATCGCCACCAGCGCCTTGTCGCGCAGCAGGAGACGCGCGGTCAGGCCGTAGAGCAAGTAGGACGTGAACAGCAGAAGGTTTTTCACCACCGAAAGCGCGGCAAGCGAGACGCCGGCAAATTGGAAGACGGTGTATTGCAGCCAGTTGTAGAACGGCGGCTGAGGGCCGTAGCCGGCGGCAAGCCATTGCGAGCGGAAGGCCTGTTCGGCTTCGTCGAGATCGAGCGAATGCGAGGTTGCCAGCCGCACGCCGACCTGAAGCACGAAATAGGCCGCCAGCAGGACGAAAATCCACCGGATGTCGCGGCTATTGGTTTCGCTCATCTATCTGGCCCTCGGCTGAACCCACGCGTAACCGAGCGCGAAATTGTCGCCCGGGCGGCCGAAATAATAGGGAAGCGACAGCGAGCCGATCTCCTGCGGCGCGATGCCCGCTGCCGTCAGCGCCGATGAAAACTGCTCCGGCATGACCGCATCGGCGGCCGTCGCCGTCTTCTTGCCGCGCCAGACGACCAGCACTGGTCCCTTCGCCTCGGCATAGGCTGGAATGCCAGGTGCCGGGAAATCGGGGATGACCGCGGGCACATCGGGAAATTGCAGCCGCATGTTTCCGCCGACATAGGTGTCCGAGGCGATCACCAACGCCGGTTCCGCCTGCCGCGACATCTCGCGAGAAAGGCCCGCCATCGGCACGTTCGGCCTGCTGTAGACGCCGATCAGCCCGGCGCCGACGACACGCAAGCCGAGTGCGATCAGCACGCAGGCCATCAGCACCGGCAGCACCGGCCGGAGGCGGCGTAGCCCTCCGGAAAGGTCGATGCCGGCAGCCTGCATCTTCGCCAGGAAATAGATCGGCAGCACCAGCAGGAACGGGTCGAGCCAGCGTTCACGCACAGTGGTGGAGCCGGTGAAGAGCACGATGAGAACGATGCCGGCAAGGCTTGCGAGCATCATCCGCTCCATCATCCCGGTCCAGCGGTTGCCGGCCGAAAGGGCACGGATAAAATCCCGGCGGAAGGTGGCGGCGAAAATGGCGACCGGCAGCGCCGCAAAGGCAATGATGGCAACGACAAAGGCGATGATGCCCTTGCCGATTCGCACCATGCCGGCGGGTTCGTTGCCGGCGGCCATCTTGACCAGAGTATCCGAGGAAGCAAATGCGAGATTGTCTCGCAGCCAGATCGCG
Source organism: Rhizobium sp. NZLR1 (assembly GCF_017357385.1). Classification (NCBI taxonomy): domain Bacteria; kingdom Pseudomonadati; phylum Pseudomonadota; class Alphaproteobacteria; order Hyphomicrobiales; family Rhizobiaceae; genus Rhizobium; species Rhizobium sp. NZLR1. The sequence continues at coordinate 1,465,520 of NZ_CP071632.1, forward strand.
TGCGGCAGGACGATGGCGAGCGCAATGACGATTGCCGCCAATATGCGCCAGTCGAGCGCCCTGCGGCGCCATTCGGCATCCGGCAGGATGGCGATCAAGCCGGCGGCTGGCATCAGTGCGAAATTATATTTCGAGATCAGGCCAATGCCTGTGGCAAGCCCGAGCACGAGATAGCTGCCGAGATTCGGTCGATCGAGCGTGCGGAAAAAGCCGTAGAGAAACAGCGAACTGGCAACGAGCAGTGCCGTCGTGTGGGTCAGATCCTGCTGGGCCATAAAGGAGACCTGGGGCAGGGTGATCAGCGCGAGCATGCCGATGGCGGCAAGCGCCTGGTCCTTCAAAGCTTCGCGCCCGGCAAGGCCGTAGAAAAGGTAGCACAGAAAGAGGAGAATATTCTTCGGAACGATCAGCGCGCCGATCGACATGCCCGTGACCGAAACGACGGCATATTGCATCCAGTTGTAGAAGGGCGGCTGCGGACCGTAGCCCGCCAGCAGATATTGCGAGAAGAAGGATTGCTCGGCCTCGTCGAGCTCCAGCGAATGCGGAAGCGCGAGGCGCAGCACGATGTTGAGCACGAAATAGGCCGCAAGCAGCAGGCCGGCGGTTTTGATCGTCCTCGTCGCGCGCTCCAGCATCGTGCTGCCGGCTTAGGCTTGGCTTCGATCGTCGAAGATCTGCCGCACGATATAATTCGGAGAGGCGTCGTCACGGTAATAGGTGCGCGCGATCATCTCCGCCAGGATGCCGGTTGTGATCATCTGCACCGACGACAGCAGCAGCACGACGCCGACCATCAGCATCGGCCGCGTGCCGATATCGTTGCCCATGATGAACTTGTCGAAGCCGAGATAGATGAGGATCAGCATCGCGACCGCACCGAGGCCAAGACCCAGCGAGCCGAAGAAATGCCCAGGCCGCGCCTTGTAGCGCATAAAGAACATCACCGACAGCAGGTCGAGAATGACGCGGACGGTGCGCGAAATTCCGTATTTCGAAACGCCGTGTTCGCGCGCATGGTGGGTGACGGCCATCTCGCCGATGCGCGAGCTCGGGACGACGCCGGCCACCCAGGCCGGGATGAAGCGGTGCATTTCGCCCATCAGCTTCACCTGCTTGATGATTGAGGCACGGTAGATCTTCAGGCTGCAGCCGTAATCGTGCAGCTTGACACCGGTGATGCGGCCGATCAGGTAGTTTGCGCACCAGGAGGGGATCTTGCGCAGCAGCAGACCGTCCTTGCGGTTCTTGCGCCAGCCGACCAAGAGGTCGAGTTCGCGCCGTTCCAATTCGGCGACCATCGCAGGAATGTCCTTCGGATCGTTCTGCAGGTCGCCGTCCATCGTTGCGATCAGCCGGCCCTGAGCGGTGTCGATACCAGCCTGCATGGCAGCGGTCTGGCCGAAGTTGCGCTGCAGCTCGACAATCCTGAGCACCAGCCCGTCGCGTCCGACGAACTTGCGGGCGTTGACGAGCGTCGCATCCGTGCTGCCGTCGTCGACGAGGAGCAGCTCCCAGCGATGGGGATAGGCTGCCATCGCAGCCACGACACGCTCGACGAGCGGACCGACGCTATCCTCTTCGTTGAAAATCGGCACGACCAGCGACAGCTCGAGCGATTGTACCGGATCATTCGTACCGCGAATGGGCTCTACGGTTGTCTGCAACGTTCATCTCCAAAAGGCCGGACGGCCGAGCAATCTTACTGCTGCCGTCGCGCTTGCGGAAGGCTAGTACATGAACTGTCCGCCGGTTGCCAGCGGGCAATGCCGGTTTCCCCGCAATCGCTTGACCTGCCGCAACGCTATTTGGCGCCGCCCTCTACCCAGGAATACCCGATGGAGAAGCTGCGTTTGCCGTCACCGAAGAGATAGGGCAGCGTCAGCGTGTTCAACTCCTGCAGATGAATGCCTGATCTTGCGAGATCGTTGGCGAAGCCGGGGGAAATCGTCGGGTCGTCTGCGGTCTCGCCGCGCCAGACAACCAGAACCGGTCCCTTCGCAGTCGCATATTCGGGAACCCCGGATCCCGGGAAGAACGGTATCACCACGGGAACATCGGGAAGCGCCAGCTTCAGATTGCCGGCCACGAACTTGGTTCCAGCGACGATGAGAACCGGCTTGCGGGTCGCGGTCAATTCAGCGACGTAGCCCGCAAAGGGTACGTTCGTTCTCGTATAGGTGCCGATATATTGAATGCCGATGATCCGGAAGAGAAGGATCGACAGGATGACGACCATGAAGACCGGCACCACGGGCCGGAAGCGCGCAAGGCCGGCGGAAAGATCGACACCGGCGGTTTCCAGTTTCAGGAACAGATAGAGCGGCAGGACGAGCAGGCAGGGGTCGAGCCAGCGCTCGTGGATATCGCTTGCGCCGGCAAAGAGCACCACGCCGACGAAAGCGACCAGACTGATGACCATCATCCGCTCGATCACCCGGATCATCGGGCTGGACGAGGAGAGCGCGCCAAAGAAGTCCCGCCGGAATGCGGCTGCGACGAGAACGATCGGCAAGGCGACGAAGCCGAGGACGGCGATGAGGAGAGATAATAGTCCCTGTCCGATGCGGGGCATGCCGGCGGGGGCCAAGTCTTCTGCGGTCATTCGCTCCAGTGTCGGCCCAGAGGCGCTGAGGAGATTGTCAGGCAACCAGAGCGCATGCGGCAGCACGATCAGAATGGCGACTACGATCGCCGGCAGCAAACGCCAGTCGATCAGGCGGCTGCGCCATTCCCGGTCAGGCAGCACGGCGAGGAGTGCTGCAGCCGGCAGGATGGCGAAATTGTATTTCGAGATCAGCCCGATGCCGGTGGCGATGCCGATGACGAGGAAACTTGCGAGCGTCGGCTGGCGCAGCGTCCGGAAAAAACCGAAGAGGAAGAGCGAGGTCGCAAACAGCAGGGCGACGGTATGGGTCAATTCGCGCTGCGCCATCAGGCCCACCTGCGGCAGCGTAATCAGGCTCAGCATGGCGACGGCTGCCAGCGAACGGTTCTTCAGCACCTCGCGGGCAGCAAGCCCATAGAAGAGATAACAGCCGAAGAGAATGATATTCTTGGGCACCGACAGCACCCACATCGATATGCCGGTCACCGAAACGATGGCATATTGAATCCAGTTGTAGAACGGCGGCTGCGGGCCGTAGCCGGCAAGCAGGTATTGTGAATAGAAAGATTGCTCCGCCTCGTCGAGATCGAGCGTATGAGGCAAGGCGATGCGCAGCGCGATATTGAGCAGGAAATAGACTGCCAGAAAAATGCTTGCGCTCGTAATGCTTTTGGTAATCCGCTCCAACATCGATCTCCACGTCAAGCCGGCAAGGCATGTGATTTACCGGTCAGCGCTCGGATCGTCGGCGGGGAAGCGGAGTTCGCCGCCACTGCCCATCAACTCCGCCGTTGTGCGCAACCGTCATTTCTCTTAAAAGGCCTGGCGACGGGATCGGGCCCTGCCGACCCAAGCCCTGCCGACCCAAGCAAGGAATGCCTACTACATGAAGAGTTCGATCGTTGAAAGCCGGCAATCCTGGTTTATGCGCAATCGCATGACGGTGCTGACGGTCGTCATCGTCGCAGCCTATGCGCTCTTCATCCAATGGTTCTGGGGTTGGCCTGTCATTATCAGGCAGTGGGCGGATGTCGGCGCCGGTCCGGTGATCGGCGCGCTGGTGCTCCTGACGAGCACCTATTTCCTGCGCACCTGGCGCATCTATGATTATTTTCCGAAGGAGACGGCCGGCCGGTTCGCGGTCCTCTTCCGCGTCACGCAGATCCACAACCTGTTGAACATCATGCTGCCCTTCCGCACCGGCGAGACCAGCTTTCCGCTGTTGATGCGCACGGAGTTCGGTATTCCGCTGACGCGCGGAACCTCGGCGCTGTTCGTCATGCGGCTGCTCGACCTGCACGCGCTTGTCGCCGCCGCCGGTATCGGTTTTGCCGTCGCCGCCGCAGATGCAGTTGTTGCCTGGTTGCTCTGGACGATGTTTCTGCTGCTGCCGGTCGCAGCTTTCGCCGCCCGCAAGCCGCTGCTGCGCCTCGCCGCCAGGCTGCTGCCGGGGAAGGCGCAGAAATTCGTCGCCGAGATCGAAAACGGGTTGCCGGTCGATGCCATCGCTTTTACACGCGCCTGGGCGATGACCATCGTCAACTGGCTGGTGAAGGTGATGGTGCTTGCCTGGGCGCTCGGCCTGATGGGCGTGCTGCCGATGGCGGCAAGCTTCGGCGGTGCGCTTGGCGGTGAGCTTTCCTCCGTGCTGCCGGTACACGCGCCGGGTGGCGTCGGTACCTATCCGGCCGGCATCACCGCCGGCGCCATTGCTCTCGGCGCTTCGAGCGAGCGGCTGGCCCTGGCCGCGTTGGCGCAGGCAAGCGTCAACGCCCACCTGCTGATCATCGTCTCAGCGCTGACGGGCACGGCGATCTCACTGCCGCTCGGGCGTCGCGGCAAGCTCTGAAATCCGTTTTCTGAGAAATGCCTGCTCCGGCTCCTGCCGGCAAAGCGACAGCGCCGTTCCATAGGCCGCGATCGCCTCCTGCCGCCGGCCGAGGCGCCGCAGGAAATCGGCGCGCGCCGAATGAGCGAGATGAAAGGCCTTGAGCTCCTGGCGTTCCAGAATGGCATCGACCAGATCCAGCCCCTTCGCCGGCCCTTCCGCCATCGCGATCGCCACGGCGCGATTGAGTTCGACGATCGGCGAGGGCTGAGCCGCCAGAAGAAGATCGTAATAGAAGGCGATCCGCCGCCAGTCAGTCTCATCGGCAGCAGGTGCCCTGGCATGCTCGGCGGCGATTGCCGCCTGCAGTGTGTAGGTGCCGATCTCTCCCGCCCGCATCGCCTCGGCAAGCAGCGCCGATCCTTCCGCAATCTTTTCATGATCCCAGAGCGAGCGGTCCTGATCGGCAAGCAGCACCAGCAGCCCCTGCTCATTGCTGCGGGCGGTGCGGCGGGAATCCTGCAGCAGCATCAGCGACAGCAGGCCGCGGACATCGGGATGCGGCAGCAGCGCCAGAAGCAGCCGGGCCAGACGGATCGCCTCCGCCGTCAGGTCGGCACGAACCACGGCCTCGCCCGAAGAGGCGGAATAGCCTTCGTTGAAGACCAGGTAGATGACGTGCAGCACCTGGTCGAGCCGCTCAGGCAGCGCCTCGCGGCCTGGCACCTCATAGGGGATATTCTCCGTTCGGATCCTGTTCTTGGCGCGCACGATCCGCTGGGCGACCGTCGGCGCCGGGGAGAGGAAGGCATGGGCGATCTCCTCGGTGGTCAATCCGCAGATTTCCCGAAGCGCCATCGCCGTCTGCGCATCGGAGGGGATGGCGGGATGGCAGCAGGTGAAGATCAGCCGCAGCATGTCGTCCTCGATTGGTTCCATGTCGCCGATCTCCGTTGCATCAGGCGTGTAGAGGCTGTCCTCGATGTGATGCTGCGACGCATCGAAGCGCGCTCGCCGCCGGATCGTGTCGATCGCTTTGAAGCGCCCCGTGGAAACGAGCCAGGCGAAGGGATTGCCGGGAATGCCGTCGGCCGGCCATGTCCGGGCGGCCGCGGCGAAGGCGTCGTGCAGCGCTTCCTCGGCCCGGTCGAAATCGCCGAGCAGGCGGATCAGCGTCGCCAGCACCCGGCGCGATTGGGTTCGATAAATCTCCTCGATCAGGCTTTCCAACGGCGCACCTCAGTCCGGCAGGGTCAGCATCCGCACGGGCCGAAGTTCGACCGCGCCGAAACGCGCCGAAGGGATCCGCCCGGCGATCTTTTTTGCCGTCGCCATATCAGGCGCCTCGATGACGTAGAAGCCGGCAAGATGCTCCTTCGTCTCGACATAGGGACCGTCGGTCGCGGACAGAGTGTTGTCTCGAACACGCAGCACGGTCGCCCTATCAGGCATCTCAAGCGCATCGGCGTGGACCATGACACCGTCGCGGCGCAGTTCCTCGTCGAAGGCGAAATGCGCTTTGACGAGGTCATCGGTCTCTTCAGATGTCAGCGTGCCGTCGGTGTCGGCGCTGTTATAGATCAGGCAGATGTAGCGCACGACTATTTCCCATCCTGGATGGCATAAGTCGGGCGCACTTCGATTGAGCAATATCTGAGGATCGGAAAACTGGACACGATCGTCTTCGCCTCCTCGATATTCTCGGCTTCGATCAGCACGAAACCACCGAGGTGCTCTTTGATTTCGGCAAAAGGACCATCGGTCGCGGAGGCTTCGCCGTTGCGCAGGCGGACGGTGATCGCCGCTGACGGTTCATGCAAGGCGAGCGCCACCAGCAGATGACCGCTCTCGCGCCAGCGATTGTCGCTGGTGATGCACTCCTGTGTGAGCGCATCCCATTCGGTCTGAGGAACCAGCTTGCTTTTTTCCGTGTCGAACCAGATCTGGCATAGAAACTTCATTGGTACCTCCTCATTGAGCTGCGAATTCGTGGATGGGCCGCACCTCGATCGCGCCGAGCTTGGCAAGCGGGATGCCAGCGGCGATGCGGATCGCGTCGTTGAGATCCTTGGCCTCGATCAGGATGAAGCCGCCGAGCGCCTCCTTGGTCTCGGTAAAGGGACCGTCCGTTACCGACATTTCACCGCCCCGCACCCTAACGGTCACCGCCGCTTTCGGCGACTGCAACGCCTGGGCGACGATCATATGTCCGCTTTCGACGAGGTCCTTGTCATAGTTCAAGGAGTTCGTGTCGAGCTTGGCCTTCTCCTCTTGCGTCATGGCGTCGAGCACGCCGTTATCGAACCAGACCTGACAGAGATATTTCATCGCGGACAGCCTCCCTTGCGGCGCTTCAATGACTCTGGACGATCGAGCTTCGCGCATTTCGACATCGCCCTAAAAAAACTTTTGGTGGGTCGGCTGTCGAAACGGCAAGTCAGCACTCGACAAGGCTTCATCGAAACCTGTCGAGGAGAACGACAATGAGCATTCTTGAAATCGCGCTGGCAAGCCAGATCTGGGCACGTCGCCATGAAAAGCGTCAGCAGGAGTTCCTCGAAAGCGATGGGCTGAAGATTCTCCAGCGCGTCGCTTTCGCCTTCCTGGCCTTCACCCTGTTGATCGCAGGGCTGAATATTGCCGCTGGCAGGCCGCAGACGCTTGCACAGCGCTCAGTGCCTGTTGTGATGACAGGCCGATGAGGAAACGGCCTATTGGAAGGCCGTTTCGAAGAAGCTGCGCAGCTTGCGCGAATGCAGCGCTTCCGTCGGCATGGCGGCAAGCTTCTGCACGGCGCGGATGCCGATCTGCAGATGCTGGTTGACCTGTGTGCGGTAGAAGGCCGTCGCCATGCCCGGCAGCTTCAATTCGCCGTGCAGCGGCTTGTCGGAAACGCAGAGCAGCGTGCCGTAGGGCACGCGGAAGCGGAAGCCGTTGGCGGCGATCGTCGCCGATTCCATGTCGAGCGCGATTGCGCGCGCCTGGGACAGCCGCTTCACCGGCCCGCGCTGGTCGCGCAGTTCCCAGTTGCGGTTGTCGATCGTCCCGACGGTGCCGGTGCGCATGATGCGTTTCAGCTCGAAGCCCTCGTAGCCGGTGATTTCGGCAACGGCTGCCTCAAGCGCCACCTGCACTTCGGCCAGCGCCGGGATCGGCACCCAGACCGGCAGATCGTCGTCGAGAACATGGTCCTCGCGCATATAAGCATGGGCAAGCACATAATCGCCGAGCCGCTGGCTGTTGCGAAGACCGGCGCAGTGGCCGAGCATCAGCCAGGCATGCGGGCGCAGCACGGCGACATGATCGGTGATCGTCTTGGCGTTGGAGGGGCCGACGCCGATATTGATCATGGTGATCCCGGCATGGCCCTTCTTCTTTAGATGGTAAGCCGGCATCTGCGGCAGGCGCGTAAGCGCCGCATCGGTTTCCGGCGCGCTCGAGCCGGGCAGGGTGACGATGTTGCCGGGCTCGACGAAGGCCGTATAGCCGTCGCCGCCCTCCGCCATCAGCTTGCGAGCCCAGCTGCAAAATTCGTCGATATAGAACTGATAGTTCGTGAACAGCACGAAATTCTGAAAATGCTCGGCATGCGTCGCCGTATAATGCGACAGACGGGCGAGCGAATAGTCGATGCGTTGCGCGGTGAATGGCGCAAGCGGCGAGGGCTCTCCCGGTGGCGGGATATATTCGCCGTTGGCGATCTCGTCATCGGTGGTGTTGAGGTCGGGCGTGTCGAAAATATCGCGCATCGGAACGTCGATGAAGGCGTTTGTCGATGCTTCCACATGCGCACCCTCGCCGAAGGCGAAATGCAAGGGGATCGGCGTCGTCGATTCCGACACGATGACCGGAACATTGTGGCTCTTCACCAGGAGCGCCAGCTGCTCCTTCAAGTAATGCTTGAAGAGCTTCGGCCGGGTGACTGTCGTCGTATAGATGCCCGGTGCCGTGACATGGCCGTAGGAAAGGCGCGAATCGACATGGCCGAAGCTTGTCGTCTCGATGCTGACCTGCGGATAGAAAGCACGATAGCGCGAGGAGATCGGAGCGCCCTGCGCCAGCTCGGTGAAGCTCTTGATCAGGAATGCCGTATTGCGCTCGTAAAGCGCCGTCAGCGCCTCCACCGCCTTGGCGGGATCATCAAAGCTCTGCGACTGGAAAGGGGGTGGCGAGGATATGTCGAGCGGCGACAAAGGGGAGATTCGTTTGTTCATGACGCATTATAGAGAGTTGTTTTTGACAAGCAAACGACGCGCGCCGGCGGAATCCGATTATTTTATCGTCTTCCGCGTCAGATGCCGCTCACTGCACCGATGGCGCGCAGAAGGTGCCGTTTCTCTCCAGGCAGGTATAGCTCGCCCCGAAATGCGACTGTGCGCCACCGCCGCCATTGTGCACCACCACCGCCGAAAACGTGATCGCGAAGATCGCCGCAAACAGTGTGATGATGCTGAAACGCCTTGCCAGAATATACATGTCCATTGCCTTGCCCCCGATACGCAACTCTATCGTGACAAGGGTTTTGCCATGGGGCGGCTGAATGAGTGCTGAGATACCGGTTCATCCAGCGTTCAGCTTGCCGGGGAGGCTCGGGCGGGTTGCGGAGGGGATTTACAAGGGTTCGCCAGGCCCGGCTCAACGCGTTCGATTTTGCCGGGTCGCTTGGGTGAAGGGGCGGAAAAGGGCCGCTGGCATGCCGGGGCGTTGGCATGCCCCGCGTTTGGTGATCGTCGTGCAGCCGCCAGGCTCAGAGCCGTGTCCATGTCTGGGCCTTGCAGAGGACCTTCATCACGCAGCCTTGCATCCTCAGCGAATTGCCGGAAATCTTGCCCGAGCCGCTATAAGTCTTGTCGGCGGCCGGGTCGATGATCTCGCCGGCATAGCTGCCACCGGTTCCCGCAAGCGTGCCGATCTTCCGGCCGGCATATTTGCCGGTCTTCAGCGTCACGCAATAACTGCCGCCGCAGGAAGCGATCACCGCCGTATCGCCGGCGGCCGTCTTCCAGTTACCGACGATCGGCTCCTCGGCATGCGAGATCCCCGCGATCATTGTTATGGCGGCGGCGAGAACGAAGCTGCGGATCATCTTTTCCTCCATGATGTCCCTGATCGGCCGCGAAACTAACTGACGCGAACGTAAAGGTAAATAAGCATGGTTGTTATCCCGCAGACTGGGCAAAAGACGCGAGAAAAAGCCGTGCGGCGGCCTTTCAAAAATATCGCCTGCTGATTTCATGATGAACGATCCCTTTATTTTCAGATCTGAATCTTTCGTAAAATTCGAGCGAAAATCCCTAATCCGCAAGGCATCTGATGTTTAACAAAAACCCAAATTTACCAAGCATTTGCACTTTGTTTGTCTAGAATTAATCATGCATTTTAGGCGTTTTTTGAAAGCCGTTTGGCATAGTGAACCCATCAAACGAGCGGGGCAAACCCGCCGGACCGCAAGGGCCGCAAGCCGCGATAGACGGCAAGGCCCAGAGGTAAAACAGGGTAAGTCATAAACAGGCTAATAGGGATAAAACCGATGGCACGCTTTGAAATGCACAATGCTGAAACGGCCACCATGGGTGGCGACAACAGCGCCGATGTCTTCTGCGAAATGGGTCTGATGTATGCGACCGGCCGCGGTTGCGAAGTCGATCTTGTCGCAGCTCACAAATGGCTGAACATCGCCGCAATCAAGGGCAACGACCGCGCCGCCGAGCTTCGTGCCGACGTGGCCGCCGCAATGGACAAGATGCAGCTCGTGGCAGCGCTACGCGCCGCCCGCGAGTGGATGACGGTTCACTGACATTGTCCTGCCGGCAAATCGGCAGGAACGATATAACAACCTCGAAAAGAGGGGCTGGCGGGCACTTTAGATGGGGCCGACGCCGGGAGAACGGAACCGCGACCGGATCCTCCACCCGGTCGCGGTTCTCGCTGTTTTACAGCAAAGAGTGAGAGCATGATGCCGCCCGAAAACCGCTGACATTTTCGGCACATGCTCCATCAGCCGATCTGTTTCAGCACCTGCGGCAGGGTTTCTTCGAGAAGCGCCATATCCGCCTCTGGCCCGACGCTGACGCGAATGCAGCGATTGAGGGGCGCCACGCCAGGCATGCGGATGAAGACGCCGCGTTCCATCAGACCGTCGACGATCGCCCTGGCATATGCGCCGTCGCGGCCGGCGTCGATCGCCACGAAATTCGTTGCCGAGGGCAGGGGCTCAAGGCCGTTTGCCCGGGCGATACCGCCGATCCGGTCGCGCGCCGCGTGGATTTTCCCGACCACCTCGACGAGATAGGCCTGGTCCTTGAGGGCGGCGAGCGCTGCGGCCGTCGCCAACCGGTTCATGCCGAAATGATTGCGGATCTTGTCGAAGGCCTGCGCCGTGCCGGCGGCCGAGATCACGTAGCCGGTGCGCGAGCCGGCAAGCCCGTAGGCTTTGGAGAAAGTGCGGGTGCGAACGACGTTCGGCAGGTCGATAAGCGAGGAAATCGACGGCAGCGACCCTGCCGGCCCGGTCTCGCTATAGGCCTCGTCGAGCACCATCAGCGTCGTCTCGGGCAGCGCCCGGGCGAAAGCGACGATCCTGTCGGCATCCCACCAGCTCCCCATAGGATTGTCGGGATTGGCGAAATAGACGAGCGGCGCATTCTCGCGCTTCACGGCATCCAGCAGCCCGTCGAGATCCTCACGGTCGTTTGCGTAGCGAACCGTCACCAGTCGGCCGTCGAAACCGGTCACATGGAAGTTGAAGGTCGGGTAGGCGCCAAGCGAAGTGACGACAGGCGCGCCCGGCTCGATCACCAGCCGGACGATTTGGCCGAGCAATTCGTCGATGCCGCTGCCGATGGCGATATTGGTGGCCGAGACGCCGAGATGGGCGGCAAGCGCTTGCCTGAGCGCGAAATTTTCCGGATCATTGTATTTCCAGATATTGCCGGCCTCCTCGCGCATCGCCGCAAAGACGGAAGGGGCTGGACCAAAGCCGTTCTCATTGGCGCCGATACGGGCCAAAACGGCAAGTCCGCGTTGGCGCTCGATCGCCTCGGGGCCGACGAAAGGAACTGTGGAAGGCAGGGCGCTGGCAAGAGGCGTGAAGCGCGAAAAGGCGGACATGCGACGGCGGTTTCCCGGATATCGTGACAATTGGCGAAACAATAGGCCCGGGCACGGCCAACGCAAGCAAGATTATTTCCGCAACGGCAGCCCAGCGCGTCTTTTCAGACGCGCGAGACGCCAATCCCGATTCAAGGAATTATGCAGCCTCTTGGCCTGTTCACGCCCGGAAGATCGGCCCGCGCCGGGCGGCGATCGCTTCCATATTGCCGACGAGGAAATCGGTGCGGACGACGCGGCGCAGAACCTCGGGGTCCATAATGTTGATGAACCGCACGCCGATGCGTTCCTTGTGACGATAGACTTCGGCGCATCCGATGCGATAGGCGAGGCCGAGAATGTTGAGATAATAATGCTTCGGCAGGCCGGCCGTGGTCGATACGACAAACGTCGCGCCACCCTGGGAAATATCGATGATCTCGGCGCTTCGCATCGAGACGCCTGTGAGGCACGGCCGGACGGCGACGATGCGGGCTGGCCGCTTGACGCTGAATTCTTCCCAGCGCAGGTCGTAAACAGCGGACTTCACCGTGGCAAGGTGTGTGGCGCGGAGCATAGACATTCACATTCTCCGTCAGGACGCATTTGGGGTCTATGATCTCGATCAGGGCGGTTTTGATCGAGCAAGCTGGTCTTCATCCCGAGCAATCTGGTCTTGCTCCCAACCAAGGTCACATGAATGTTTTGCACATTCGTCAAATATAAAATTACAATTTTAACGAGTTCAAACTTTGTTCCTATGCGGGACGCCGTCATGTCCATTATCGGGACGCGGGCTTTCACTCCTTGGTATCGTTTCAGGCAAGAATTCTGACGGCGAGATATCCGCCGCCGGCGGTCAGCGCCGTCAGCAACGTGCCCCACGCCATGTCGACAAGGCTCATGGCGAGTGGCCAGTTGCGGAGTGTGGCAAGATTGGTGACGTCATAGGTGCCATAGGCCGCCAATCCTAGAATGGCGCCGTGAAGAAACGCTGTGGCGATCGAGCCTGCCGACAGCGCGGGCAGCACTGCAAGCACGACCACTGCGGCGGCGAAGAACAGGTAGAACAATGCGGCGACCGCTAGATTGGGGGAAGGGAGCATCAGCGCCCCCAACTGGTCGCGATAAAAGTTGCGGGCGATGAGGCCAAGCCATATCCCGTCGCAGACGAGCAGGGTGAGAAAGGTGCCGGCATAGGCCAACAGTGATGTCTTCATCGTCAATCTCCCGAACCTGCCTTTTCTACGCAGCAAGGGCCGACCGGATTGCCGCCCGTTCGATTTCGGTGCAATTTTCCCGAACTCTTTCAACTGCCGGGCGTTCTGCCTTGATCGATGACGCAGGGCGCGCTTCGAATGACGACAGCGAGGAGTTGAAAATGGCCAACGTTAAAATCCCTTTGGAATCATGGGTTGTGGTCTGTGACGGAGCCAAGGCTCTGATCATGCAGAACGCGGGCGATGCCCAACTGATGAACCTGAAGGTGCTGGAAACCCTGACGCAGCCGAGCGCGCCGGATCGCGAGATTGGCGCCGATAAGCCCGGCCGAACCCATGCAGCAAATGGCTTCAGCGGCAGCGCTGTCGAGGAGACCAGCTGGCAGGATCAGGCCGAAGCCGAATTCCTGAAACAGGTGGCGGAAAAGCTTGACGAACTGGTGCAGGAAAAGAGTGCCCGCCGCATCGTTATCGTCGCACCGCCAAAAGCGCTCGGCACATTGCGGCCGGCGCTCAGCGCCGATACCCAGGCCGTGATCACCGCGGAAGTGGCGAAGGACTATACGAATATGCCGGTCGATGAGATCGAGCGCCATCTCGCCGCCTGAACCGACAGAAGCCTATCGACAGCGCCGCGCGTCGATTCCGGCGCGTTAAGGACGCTGTACACTTTGAATGATGGGGGCGCGGGTCGAGAGGCCCGCGTTTTTGTGTCATATCGACGGCCTCTGCCCGGCAAACAGGTCTTCATGATCGGCAAAGAGTGCCGCCAGGCGGTCGATGACGATCCTGACCTCCGGCCGTTGCCGCTCGTCGTCATGCGCAACGATCCACATTTCGTAGGTCAGTTCGTCGATGAGAGGCCCGGCGCGGACAAGGTGGCGTTCCGGGTCGCCGATGAAACATGGGAGCACGCCGCGGCCGGCGCCCCCACGGATCAGGTAAAACAGCATATGCGGCGTGTTGGTCCAGCTGGTGATCCAGTAATCCGGCTGTTCGAACGTCCATTTGTCCGCCGGCGTGACGGCGGTATCGGTGCCGAGCGAGATCCAGTTGCAGTTGGCTTCGTCATAGTCTGCCGCCTGGTAAACCGCATGCGCCACCTTGACCGAGCGGCGGATCGCGACGTTACCGCTGTCCGGCCGGCTGTGGCCAACGGCGATATGCGCTTCCCGGTAGGTGAAATCGACGCTGGCATCAGAGGTCTTGTAGCACATGCGGAAACTGTCCTTCGGCGTCCAGACGCTGGCCAGATGGTCGGCGATGAAACGCGACGTCCAGCTGTCGGCGGCCGTCGAGACGATCGGCAGTGTCAGAACCTCGCCGCGCCAGTCGGAGATCGCACGCGCCGCATCCTGCATCAGCCGGACGCGGTCGAGCAGCTCCTGCCCGTCCCTCGCGAGCAGATAACCGGTGGGGCCGCGGCTGAACAGTGATCGGCCCGTCACTCGTTCAAGCGCCAGCATCCGCCTACCGATCGTCGGCGCGCTGAGCCCGGTGCGCGCGGCTGCGGCCGAGAGCCCGCCGCCGGTCGCGACATGGAAGAAAAGTTGCAGGTCGTCCCAGCTCGCATCTTTCATGAATGAAAACCCCCTTTCCCCAGCGCCTCTACATCGAAAGGGCGTGAAGGCTTAGCTCAAGTGCTCCAGCCAATAGATGGAGGATGAAGCAATGCTTCTCAACTGGGTAGTTCTCTTCAGGGAAATCGAAATCCGCAATCGCCGGATCCGCCGCGATGCTTTTGCCGACCCGCTCGATCGACCGGAGTGGCGCGGAATTCTCTGGGTTGTTCCGATCATTGCTCATCTGGCCGCAAGACGGGGCACAGAAACGAAGGTGCCATGCCGCGATGATTCGCCGATCGCAAGAAGCCTCAGGTTTCGAAGCTCAGTCGCAGCACGTGGTGCAGGAATTCCGGATTGAGCAGCATGTTGAAGCTGACCGTCACCCATTCGCCTTCGCGCTTGACCATGGTTGCGCCGATCTCGTCATGGATGCCAAGAATTTCGAGGAAGAAATGGCTCGGCATTTCCAGGTTCGGGCTCACTTCGAGCAGTGCGCCGGCAAGCGTGATCGTGCGGATCAGACAACGCACCTGCGTTCCGGTGCTGAGGTGATGGCCGACGAAGATGATGTTGCCGGGCCTGTCGAGATTGAATTCCCTGTAAGCTCGTTCCGGCTTGGGGTGTTCTGTGTCGAGGTGCATCTGAAAGGCCCTTTCAGCCTCCGCTTGTTCTACCACAGGATATTAGCTGAAGAATGCTGACAGCTGCTGAACAACTTCGATAAGATTGAATGCAGATGTAGAACTTGCGAGAAAATCGCACCGATTTCGAGCAGATTTGCCCCAAATTTGCTCATTCCCCGGTGCGCATGCGCCATTCTTGACATGTCGGCGGCGTTCGCGCATACAGAGGCCGGTTCGAGGCACCAGCCGCTCGCGGATGAAAATCCATGGTGAAGTCCTCGCGATCATGGTCACGGCCCCTTGTGCATGCTGACTGGCGGCAATGCGAGCTCCCATTCACAGTCGAAGAGCATGCCTTGCGAAGGCTCACTCCATGACGGCGACCTATCCTGCCATTGAAGAATTGAAGGCCCAGGCCAAGCGATTGCGCCAGGCGATGAACGATCGCGGCACCGCACTGACCCACAGTGCAGCCCTCGAAATAATTGCCCGCCAGCACGGCGCGCGCGATTGGAACACGCTCGCAGCCCTTGCAGCAAAGCCCAATGCCAGCCCGAAGACACAGCTCTTCGTCGGCGCCCATATTCGCGGCCGCTATCTCAATCAGCCGTTCACCGGCGAGATCCTGGCGCTTTCGGCCTTGCCGGGCGGCGATCTCCACAGGATCACCATCCATTTCGACAAGCCGGTTGATGTCGTCACCTTCGAAAGCTTTTCGGCCTTTCGCCAGCGCGTGAATGCGCAGATCGATGCCGACGGCGTCTCGCCGCGGAAGACCTCGAACGGCGTGCCGCATCTGGTGCTCGATCTCTAGATTGCTTTTTTTGAGGCCGTCCAGATCCGGATGATTTTGCCGGCTCGGGCCTTTCCACCCACGGATTTCTCCATGACCGCTCTTTCAGAAGGCAACGCCTTTCTCACCGGCTGGCTGCCGGCCGTCTTCATCAAAACGGCGGCGCCGATCGTCGCGATCACCACCGTCAATGGCCTCTTCACCGTCGTCGACGCCTATTTCCTCGGCGCCTATGTCGGCCCTGACGCGCTTTCTGCAGTCAGCCTGATTTTCCCGGGATTGATGCTGCTCATCGCCCTGCAATCGCTGGTCTCGAACGGCATGGCCAGCATCCTTGCCCGCCGGCTCGGCGCCGGCGATCGCCAAGGCGCGCGCCGAGTATTCACAGGCGCCCATACGCTGGCGCTCGCAGTCATCCTGATGCTCAACGCGCTCTACTGGATCGCGGGCCGGCAGATCATCGATGCCGGTGCTGCCGGCAATGCCGCGGTGGCCGAGGGCGCCATGCTGTTCATGGGCGCGATGATCGCCTTTGCGCCGGTCAGCTTCTTCCTGTCGCTGCATCTCGACGGATTGCGCTGCGAAGGCAAGATCGGTTTCATGACGCTGGTGACGCTGTCGGCCTCGCTGCTGAACATTCTCGCCAACTGGCTGTTCATGGCCGTCATGCATTGGGGCGTGCTCGGTTCGGCGGTCGGCTCCATCGCATCGCAATTCGTCTGTCTCGCAGCCGTGCTCGCCTATCGCCGGCGCCGGCCGGCGGCACTCAGGCCTTCTTTGGAAACCGCATTGACCGAGTGGCGCCGCATCGTCGCCTTCGGCGCGCCGATGAGCCTCGGCTTCATCGGCATATCGCTGGCCTCGGCAGCCATTCTGGTCAATATCTCGCTCTGGAACACGCATGACCACGTCGCGACGATCGCCGCCTACGGCATCATCACCCGGATCATGACCTTCACCTATCTGCCGCTGCTCGGCCTCAGCATCGCCCTGCAGACGATCGCAGGCAACAATCATGGTGCTGGTCTCGGGCGCCGCGTCGGCCAAAGCCTGCAGATCGCCATGCTCTCAGCGCTCATCTATTGCACTCTGGTGGAGATTACTGTCGAATTGCTGGTTGGCCGCCTCGGCGCCGTCTTTGTCGCCGATCCCGCCATTGTCGGCGAGGTCAGGCGAATTCTGCCCTGGACGATCGGCGCCTATTTTCTTTTCGGGCAGATGCTGATTCTGTCGTCCTATTTCCAGTCGATCGGCGATGCGCCGCGCGCGGCGATCTTCGGCCTGTCGCGGCCCTATCTGCTGACCCTGCCGCTCACTTTCCTGCTACCCTTTATCTTCGGCGAGCAGGGGATCTGGATGGTGCCGGTCTTTGCCGAGGCAGGCATGTTTATCCTCGCCTTCCTGGTCCTGTCACAGAATGCGAAACGTCGCGGCTGGCGTTACGGGCTTCTGCCGGCCTGAATCGCAAGAGCCGCGCTGGGAGCGCGGCTCTTGCCTGATGTCTTCTATTCCTTGCCTGTTGGAACTGCCGATGTAGCGGCTTCCGCCTCGTTCAACGCCTCGGCGCATTCCTGGCAGCAGACCTCGACGGTCTTGCCGCCGAGCTTGACGGTGATGGTCTCGGCGCCGAGTTCGCAGTCGCAGGCGGCACAGGTTGTCTTCTTCATCTGGTGATCCTCCGGTTGATCGTCCACGGATCGGGACGGGCTGATAAGATCATCGAAGACCGCAACGCCGCTGTCGAAATCTTTAGCGATCGACCTGGACCATCACCTCCGGCGCAGCTGCGTCGCGCGCTGGAATTCGGCCGGGGTCTGCCCGAAGGATTGTTTGAAGGAGGCGCTGAAATGGCTGTGGCTGGAAAAGCCGAGATCGAGCCCGAGCGCGGTCAGATCGTCGTACTCTCCGAGTAGATCGAGCGCGCGGGCAAGTCTCAGCCGCAGCTGATAGCGATAGAGCGGTGTCGCCTCGACCTGTTGGAAGACCTGGGTGAGATAAACCGGCGAGACGCCCACTTCGACGGCGATTTCGCCGAGCGTCCAGCGCCGCGCGAGATCGGAGGAAAGCACCAGCTTTGCCCGGTCGACGAGTTTCTGCCGGCCGGCGCTGGCGCCCGGCGCATGCGATGTGCGCTCGCCGAGCGAGCGGCGGACCAGCGTCAGTGCGAGTGTTTCTGCCTCCAGCGTTTCGGCGACATTGCGGCTCAAACCGTGACGCAGGAGGGCGACCAGCGCCTGTGCGCGCGGATCGATCCGTCGGCGCTGGCGGCGGAAGGAAAAAGCAGGGCCGGGCTGCACCTGATCTTTCGGCGCGAGTTCTTCGAGCATGGTTTCGTCGATTGCCAGATCGATGCAGGCGTCGCCACCTTCGATCGGATGGCTGATCCGATATCCCTGGCCGGCATTGAAGAACAACAGCTGATTGGCTTCGGCCACCGTGTCATTGCGGCCGACATGCCGCATGAAGACGCCGCGATAGGGATAGACGAGGCTTGTTGCGTGGGCGCATTCTTCGTCGCTCTTATGGCGGCACTCACCATTGCAGACGATGTCACGAATGGTGATCATCTTCGTTTGCAGGAGCGGTGCTGTTGAAAACTGCGACATTTGATGTTCCGGGTCAGGACAGGCCGCCGACGAGGCGGCCCGAGGCACAGTATCACAACTGACGCCTGTATTTTAGTAGCGACTATAGACGTGAACGTCGCTTTCTGTCTGCCCCCTGGAGAGACCGATATCTTTCAACTGATCGTCGGAAAGTTCCATTAGCGCATTACTGTTGCGCCGTTCGCCTATCTTGCGCGCCAGCCAGCGTGCTGCCGCGACGACGGCAAGAAGCAGGCCGGGACGGAAATGACGCGAAGAGCGAATATTCCGGGCCGAGATTGTGACATTCGAGCTGTGCATGGTGTCCTCCATCCGTGTTTGGATGGAAGCAGTGAACCATCAACGGCAGCTTGCCGCTGTCAGATTATTTAGCGATCTGACGCAGTCCTCACGCCTTGACCAGCCACTCGTGCTCGACGGCGTTGTGGAATTTCCAGATCCGCGTCGGCCCGGCCATGACGTTGAGGTAATAAAGATCGTAGCCATGGCAGGCGGCGCAGGGGTGATAGCCTTTCGGCACCAGCGTCACGTCGCCGTCCTCGATCGCCATCGCTTCGTCAAGCGAGCGGTCGTCGGTGTAGACGCGCTGGAAACCGAAGCCCTGCGGCGGGTTGAGACGGTGGTAATAGGTCTCTTCCAGGAAGCTCTCGTTCGGAAGGTCGTCCTGGTCGTGCTTGTGCGGCGGATAGGACGATGTATGGCCGCCGGGCGTAATCACCTCGACGACAAGCAGCGAATGCGCCGAGCTGTCGTCCTCAGGCATGATATTGTTGACGTAGCGCACATTCGTGCCCTTGCCGCGCGTCACCTGCGCATGCGTGCCCGGCGGAATTTCCTTCGCCGGATAGGTGCCACCGCCGGGCGCCGAGCAAACGGCGAGCTCCAGATCAGTTTCAGCCGTCACCGACCACGTCGATTCCATCGGGATGTAGAGCGCATGTGGCGCGCCTTCGAACGGGTTCATGCGGCCGCCGAGCGTGCCGAAATCCTTGGTGCCTGCCGACGCCTTGCCCTTGCCGCTCACCCAGACGAGGCACACTTCGCGGTTGCCGGTCTCTCCGGAAACGGTATCGCCCGGTTTCATCCGATGCAGGTCGAAGCCGACATAGGTCCAGCCGGCATTCTCAGGCGTGACATGGGTGACCCGGCCATGTGTGCCCGATGGTTTGACCTTGAGGTTTGGCATGGGTGTTTCTCCTCGTAAGTTAGGGGGCGCGGCCCCTCATCCGGCTGCCGCCACCTTCTCCCCGAGGGGAGTAGGGATATGTCGCGCCGTCTCTTTTCCCCTTCTCCCTTCGGGGGAGAAGGTGCCCGGAGGGCGGATGAGGGGGCCTCTTGCTCCAGCAGTTTGGCAGGACCTTTCAGTTATCCCTTCGGAAACCCTTCGGTCTCGACTGTATAACCCGCAGCGGTCATGACCCGCATCAATTCCGCATGGCCGATCTCGGCCATCTTCTGCGGAGGTGACTTGCGTGGATCCTGTTCGGCCTCGACGACGAACCAGCCTTCATAGCCGTGATCGGCCAGCCGCTGGACGATGGCGCCGAAATCAAGCGAGCCGTCGCCCGGCACCGTGAAGGCGCCGAGCGCCACTGCGTCGAGGAAGGATTGCCGGCTGCGGTCGAGCCCGTCGACGACAGGCTTGCGGATGTCCTTGACGTGAACATGGTTGATGCGGGCGTGGTGGTTGCCGATGGCGCGCAGCACGTCGCCGCCGGCAAAGGCGAGATGGCCGGCATCGAGCAGCAGCGGAATGCCTCCGCCCGAGGAACGCATGAAGGCGTCGAGTTCCGGCTCGGTTTCGACGACCGCAGCCATATGATGGTGATAGGAGAGCGGCATGCCCTGTTCGGCGCACCATTCCCCGAACTCGGTGACGCGGCGCGCGTAGGCCTTCATCTCGTCATCGGAAAGGCGCGGCTTGGTCGCGAGCGGCTTGGACCGGTCGCCCTGGATCGAGCGGCCGACCTCGCCATAGACGATGCAGGGCGCATTGACCGCCTTGAACAGCTCGATCATCGGAGCGATGCGGTCCTTGTTGGCGGTAAGCTCCTCATTGACCAGCGTGCCCGAGAACCAGCCGCCGCACAGCGTCACGTCGGCGGCGCGCAGGATGGGCAGCATATCCTGGGGATTGCTGGGGAAACGACGGCCTTGCTCCATGCCGGTAAAACCGGCGCTACGCGATTGCCGAAGGCATTCCTCCAGCGATACGTCGTCGCTGAGTTCAGGAAGATCGTCGTTCCACCACGCGATGGGCGACATGCCGAGTTTGGCCTTCATCATATTCTCCTCAAAAGCACTGCGGAAGAGCGGTTCCGCTCCTCCGAAAAATGACAGCAGTAGATTAGCCGATGCGCTGGGCGGCGCGTGCGTCGACATAGCCCTTGCGCGCTTCGTTGACCTGTTCGCGGGGGCTGACCTCCGGCACCGCGACATCCCACCAGTGGCCGCCGGCTTCCGTGGTGATCAGCGGATCGGTGTCGATGAGGAAGACCGAGGTGCGATCGTTCTTCTTCGAACCGGCGATCGCCTGTTCCAGCTCGGTGATCGAGCCGACCTTGACGGCAATGGCGCCCATGCTTTCGGCATGCGCGCGGAAATCGATCTCCGGCATCACCTCGTGATAGGAGTCCTTGAGCAGATTGTTGAAGTTGGCGCCGCCGGTGCCCATCTGCAAGCGGTTGATGCAGCCATAGCCGCGATTGTCGAGCACGACGATGTTCAGCTTGAGGCCGAGCATGACCGAGGTCGCGATCTCGGAGTTCATCATCATGTAGGAACCGTCGCCGACCATGACGACGACATCCCGTTCGGGATGCGCCATCTTGGCGCCGAGCCCGCCGGCAATCTCGTAGCCCATGCAGGAAAAGCCATATTCCATGTGATAGCTGCCCGGCGCTGTCGCCGGCCAGAGTTTGTGCAACTCGCCGGGAAGGCCGCCCGCAGCGCAGAGTACCGTCGTATTCTCGCCGCCGATCGTGCGCGCCACCGCGCCGATCACCTGGGCGTCGGAGGGCAGGGCGGCATTGGTCGTCGCCAACGCTTTGGCGGCGGCCTCCATCCAGGCCGTCTTCTCCGCAGCCGCCTTTTCGGCCAGTGCCGCCGGCGCCTTCCAGCCGGAAAGCCCCGCCGAAAGCGCCTTCAGCCCTTCGCGGGCATCGGCCACCAGCGGATGGCTGTCATGCTTCACCGCATCATAGGCGGCGATATTGAGACCGATCATCCTGAGACTATCGTTCTTGAACAGCGCCCAGGAGCCGGTGGTGAAATCCTGGCAGCGGGTGCCGACGGCGATAACGAGATCCGTCTCTTCGGCAATCGCATTCGCCGCCGACGTGCCGGTGACGCCGACCGAGCCAAGCGCCAGCGGATGGGTCTCGTTGATCGACGATTTGCCGGCCTGGGTGACGACAACCGGAATGGCGTGGGCCGCGGCAAAGGCGGCAAGCTCCTTCGTCGCCTGCGAATAAAGCACGCCGCCGCCGGCAACGATCACCGGCTTCTGCGAGGCCTTGATCAGCGTGATGGCATTCGCCAGCTCGTCTGCATCCGGCTGTGGCCGGCGGGTCGTCCAGACTTTTTCATCGAACAGGCTTTCCGGGTAATCGTAGGCTTCCGCCTGGACGTCCTGGCAGAGCGACAAGGTCACCGGGCCGCAATCCAGCGGATCCGTGAGCACTTGCATGGCGCGCTTCAGCGCCGAAATGATCTGCTCGGGCCGGGTGATGCGGTCGAAATAGCGCGAAACCGGACGGAAGGCATCATTGGCCGAAACCGTGCCGTCGCCGAAATCCTCGATCTGCTGCAGCACCGGATCTGGCGCGCGGTTGGCGAAGACGTCGCCCGGCAGGAAAAGAACGGGAATACGATTGACATGCGCGACGCCGGCGGCAGTCACCATGTTCAGCGCGCCGGGGCCGATCGAGGTGGTGCAGGCCATGAAGCGCGTGCGGAAATTCGCCTTGGCATAGGCGATCGCCGCATGCGCCATGCCCTGCTCGTTGTGGGCGCGATAGGTCGTCAACTCTCCGCGCACCTGATAGAGCGCCTCGCCCATGCCGGCGACGTTGCCGTGGCCGAAGATCGCCCAGACGCCGCCGAAGATCGGCACCTTCTTGCCGTCGACAATAGTCATCTGCTTTTTGAGGAAATGCGCGACGGCCTGCGCCATCGTCAACCGTATCGTCTTGCCCATCGAGGCCTCCCGAACTTTGAACTCTTTATCTATCTTCCCCTCCCCAACCCGTCCCCACAAGGGGGAGGGGCTAAGCTGCCGGGCTCTCTGCATTCGCGCCGCAACGTTTCAACCAAAGGACGCTCGTTCATGGCGTGAGGCGATGCCTCAAGTTAAGTCCCTCCCCTCGGGGAGGGGTTGGGGAGGGGTCTTATTTCCTACTGACGGCCGCGCGTCTTCAGCCACGCCTCTGTCAGCTGCCGGAAGCGGCCGGCCATATCGGCGATCGCTTCCTCGTCGTTCATTGCGCCCGAAAGCCAGGCGCGCGCCGCATCGGCAAAGATCGTCCGGCCGACGGCAAAGCCCTTCACCGAAGGGGCAGCCAGCGTCGCCTCGAAGCAGGAGATCAGCTCGTCGGCGGGCGCTTCGAGCCCCAAGAGCACGATACCGCGGCACAAGGGATCATTTCTGGCGATCACCGCATCGATCTTCTTCCAGGCTTCGCTCGATCCCTGCGGCTCGAGCTTCCACCAGTCAGGCTTGATGCCGAGTGCATAGAGCTCCTCTAGCGCGGTTGCGATCGTATCGTCCGTCAGCGGCCCGTTCTTGCCGGCAATGATCTCCACCAGCAGCTCGCGCCCGACCTTGCGGGCCGCCTCGAACAGCGTGCGCAGTTTCTCCTGCTGCTCCGTCTTCAATTCAGCCGGATCGTCGGGATGATAGAAGCACAGGCACTTGATGCAATGGCCAAGCGGCCATTCCACCAGCTGTGAGCCGATATCCTGGCTGAATTCGAAGCGCAGCGGCTTCGAGCCCGGCAATTCCACCGGCCGGCCGATCCAGGAAAAATTCTTCGCCGCCGCATCGAAGAAGGCGTCGCGGCCAAAACGTTCGTCGATCAGCATGCCGTAGCCATCGCGGCCATTCGAAACCCGCGACGCGGCGGCGACCGCCAGCCGCTTGAAGGCGACGATCTTTTCGTGGCCGACGCCGAGTTCATCGGCGACGCTGACGAGTTGTGAACGATGATCAATCGCCAGCGCCATCAGCAGCGGGATTTCGCCGCGCCGGGTCGATGCCCAGTGGATATGGTTGATCGCCTCGTCCTTGCGCAGCGCCCGATGTTTGCTGCCGGTCGTCAGGAAGAAGTCGAGTTCCGCCCAGGTCGGATACTCCGGCGAGCAGAGCAGGCGGGAGACGGCAAAGGCGCCGCAGGCATTGGCCCAGGTGGCGCAGGTCTTCAGCGGCTCGTCACGCAGGAAACCGCGCAGGAAGCCGGACATGAAAGCATCGCCGGCGCCGAGCACGTTGAAGACTTCGATCGGGAAACCCTCGCCGACGATGCCGGCTTCAAGTTCGTCGGCGATCGGCCCGTCATAGACGATGCAGCCCATGGCGCCGCGCTTGAGCACGATCGTCGCCGGCGACAGGCGACGAATCTCCTTCAGCGCGCCGAGTACGTCGTCGGCGCCGGAAGCGATCATGATTTCCTCTTCGGTGCCGATGATGAGGTCGCAATCCGGCAGCGTCTCCTTCATCTTCGAGGAGACCCGGTCGGATTTCACGTAGCGCTCGAAGCCTTCCGCATGGCCGGCAAGGCCCCAGAGATTCGGCCGGTAGTCGATGTCGAAGATTACCTTGCGGCCGTTCGCCTTGGCGATGCGAATCGCCTTGCGTTGCGCAGCCTCGGTATTCGGCCTCGAGAAATGCGTGCCGGAAACGAGAACGGCGCGCGACGATCTGATGAAATTCTCATCGATATCGCCTTCATCG
Organism: Rhizobium sp. NZLR1; assembly: GCF_017357385.1. Lineage (NCBI taxonomy): Bacteria > Pseudomonadati > Pseudomonadota > Alphaproteobacteria > Hyphomicrobiales > Rhizobiaceae > Rhizobium > Rhizobium sp. NZLR1. The sequence continues at coordinate 1,489,802 of NZ_CP071632.1, forward strand.
AGCGCCATGTCGGCGCAGTCGGACCGGTAGAAGATCATCGGCGACACGCCCTCGGCCTCGACCGCAAGCAGCACCAGCGCCGTCAGCCGCTCCTTGTCGGTGACGATGCCGTCTGTTGCCACACCTTCGCGCGCCGACTGCTCGCGGATGAAGCGTCCCATCTGCTCGTCGCCGACGCGTGTGATGAGGCCGGATTTAAGGCCGAGCCGCGCCGTGCCGATGGCGATATTGGCCGGGCAGCCGCCGACGGATTTGGCGAAGGAGCCGATATCCTCCAGCCGCGAACCGATCTGCTGGCCGTAAAGATCGACCGAGGAGCGGCCGATGGTGATTACATCAAGCGCCGGCTCCGGCTGTGAGCTCGGATTCGATTGTACCATGATGTCCTCCCGCTAGATTTTGCGCGGCTTCCAGTGCCTGCGAATTTTCAATAATGAAACATCGGTTCCGTTATTTTGTCAATTCGGAATGTTTATTCCATTTTCGCTTTTCCAGCTTTTGACTGCTGGCGCTTGCGGCGCCGTTCGGCGATCGCCACCGGTAGCGCCATGGTGAGCGCCATCGAGGCCGAAAGCGAACGGAAGCCGGCGAAATCGGCTTCCGCCACCTCGAACCAGTGCGTGGCGCAGGCGGCAAGCGGCGAGAAGGCCGAATCGGTGATCGCAATGACGGGGACGCCGCGGTCGGCAAGCTCCTGGCTCTGGCTGAGGCTGTCGGCCGCGTAGGGCGAGAAGCTCGCGGCGATCGCCGCATCCTTCGGTGTTGCGAACTGCACCATCTCGGGGTCGACACCGTTCGGCGAGGCGACGATCTGGTGGCGGATGTTGAGCTTGGAAAAAGCGTAGGTCATGTGCGCCGTCAGCGGGTAGGAACGCCGTTTGGCGATCAGATAGATGGTTTCTGCGGCGGCAAGGATACTCACCGCTTTCGTGAACGTATCGCTCTGCACCGTCGCCGCCAACCGGTTGACCGACTGGCTGGCCGCGGCAATGAAACCGGAAAGCAGATTGGCGTCCTCGTCGTCGCCGCTCGTTTGCTCCAGCGTGACGAGCCGCTCTTCATAGCTCAGGGTTCGGTCGCGCAGCCTTTCGCGGAAGATGCTCTGCAGGTCGGAAAAGCCTTCGTAGCCCAGATGATGCGCCAGGCGCACCAGCGTCGAGGGCTGGACGTCGGAGGCGGCTGCAATGCTTGCCGTCGTGCCGAAAGCGATCTCGTCGGGATTGCCGAGCGCGAAAGCGGCGACCTGCGCCAGCCGCTTCGGCATGTTCGCCTTGCGCTCGATGATGGTGCTGCGCAGGCTTTCGAAATCGCGCGGCACACGCGCCTGCCTCTGGGGATCGTTATCCATGCTTGCTGCCCGCGAGATGAAACAAATATTCCATATTATTGAGCATAGACGATTTCAAATCACACGCCTAATTGTTTTTAATCCTCTGTAATTGAAGGGTTTTGAACAATTTTTCGGGAAAAACGCGAAAATGCCTGCGGACAACTCTCTTGTCAAAATGATCCAAATATTCCAAAAATCCGCGCGCAGCTTTGGAGGAGACGGAAATGAAGTCACTTGGCATCGGTTTGATCGGCACCGGCTACATGGGCAAATGCCATGCGTTGGCGTGGAATGCGGTGAAGACCGTGTTCGGCGATGTCGAGCGTCCGCGTCTCGTGCATCTGGCCGAAGCCAATGCCGGGCTGGCGCAGACGCGGGCCGGTGAATTCGGATTCGAGAAGGCGACGGCCGACTGGCGGGAACTGATCGCCGACCCCGAGGTCGACGTCGTCTCGGTCACCACGCCCAATCAGTTCCACGCCGAGATGGCGATTGCAGCCCTCGAGGCCGGCAAGCACGTCTGGTGCGAAAAGCCGATGGCGCCCGCCTATACCGATGCCGAGCGCATGCTGGAAACGGCGGAGCGTTCCGGCAAGGTTGCCGCCCTTGGCTATAATTACATCCAGAATCCCGTCATGCGGCACATCAAGATGCTTGTTGGTGAGGGTGCCATCGGCACGGTCAACCATATCCGCGTCGAGATGGACGAGGATTTCATGGCCGATCCCGATGTCTTCTTTTATTGGAAGAGCGAGCTTTCCGCCGGCTACGGCGCGCTCGACGATTTCGCCGTGCACCCGCTGTCGCTGCTCTGGTACCTCTTCGGCCATGTCGAGGCCGTCATAACCGACATGGTGAAGCCCTATGCGAACCGACCGCTCAGCGACGGTGGCCGTCGCGCCGTCGAAAACCACGATGCCGCCAACGTGCTGATGCGGCTTGGCGGCGGCATCTCCGCTGTCTTGATGGCGAATCGCGCCGCCTGGGGCCGCAAGGGCCGCATCGCTCTGCAGATTTATGGTTCGAAAGGCTCGATCGTCTACGACCAGGAGCGGATGAACGAATTCGAACTCTATCAGGCCGAAGGAAGTGGCTCCGAACAGGGTTTCCGCAAGATACTGGCGGCGCCCGCCCATCGGCCCTATGATCGGTTCATCCCAGCGCCCGGCCACGGCCTAGGCTTCAATGATCTGAAGATCATCGAATGCCGCGAGCTGATCCGGGCGATATCGGGCGAGCCGTCGTCGATCGTGACATTTAAAGACGGTCTCAGGATAGAGAAGTCGGTGCATGCCATGGCACAGTCCTTCCACGAGCGTCGCTGGATCGAGATCGGCTGAAGGTAAGAAGCCGCTTTCCGTTGACGGCGCGCAGAGCAGGGAATAGGCCTTGGCGCGGTTGTCGGCGCATTTTCGGGAGTGAGATCGTGACGGATAGACTGGTGATCATCGGCGCGGGACAAGCCGGCTTCGCATTGGCGGCCAAGCTGCGTGCCTTGAAGGACGCGCGCCCGATCACCCTTATCGGCGCCGAAGACGTGGCGCCTTATCAGCGCCCGCCGCTTTCGAAGAAATACCTGCTGGGCGAAATGACCTTCGACCGCCTGCTGTTCCGCGCCGACCACTGGTATGCCGACAATAACGTCGATCTTCGCCTTTCGACCTGGGCCGAGCAAATCAAGCCGGACAGCAAACAGGTTCTGCTGCAGGATGGCTCTGTTCTCGATTACGGCACGCTGGCGCTCGCCACCGGCTCGACGCCGCGCCGGCTGCCGGCCGCAATCGGCGGCGATCTCGAAGGCGTCTATGTCGCCCGCGACAAGCGCGATGCCGATCTGCTCGCCGACGAGATGCGCCCCGGTCGCCGCGTCCTCATCATCGGCGGCGGTTATATCGGCCTCGAGGCGGCAGCCGTCGCCCGCCACCGCGGCCTTGAGGTCACCGTCATAGAGATGGCTGACCGCATCCTCCAGCGCGTCGCCGCGAAGGAGACCGCCGACATCATGCGCGGGATCCATGAGACCCATGACGTGGTGATCCGCGAGAAAACAGGGCTCAAGCATCTGGTCGGCAGGGATGGCCGCGTCACTGGCGCCGCCCTGTCCGACGGATCGGTTATCGACATCGACTTTGCCGTCGTCGGCATCGGCGTCGTGCCGAATGACCAGCTCGCCAAGGAAGCCGGCCTCGAAGTCGCCAACGGCATTGTCGTCGACGAATTCGCTCGCACCTCCGATCCGGCGATCTTTGCCGCCGGCGATTGCGCAGCTCTTCCCTGGCAGGGTGGCCGCATCAGGCTCGAATCGGTGCAGAACGCCGTTGACCAGGCCGAAGCGGCGGCCGCCGTCATCGCCGGTGGCAGCGAGCCATATGATCCGAAGCCGTGGTTCTGGTCCGACCAGTATGATGTCAAGCTGCAGATCGCCGGCTTCAATCTCGGTTATGACGAAACGCTGCTGCGCCCCGGCGCCCGCGAAGGCGCCCATTCGATCTGGTACTTCAGGCAAGGCCTGCTGATTGCCGTCGATGCCATCAACGACGCCAAAGCCTATGTGACCGGCAAAAAGCTGCTGGAATCCGGGACCAACCCCGACAGGTCGATTCTCGCCGACCCCTCCGCCGACCTCAAGCGCCTGCTTGGCTGAGCCCAAGACCGATCGTCGCAACGAATCACAGCCAGCGGAATCGCCGTGCTCGGCTCGCCGATGATATCGAACGCCGGGCAGCAAAGCTCAGCTTCTTCGCTAAAGAGAACGAAGCGCGATCAAATTCCGCGGATCAGCCCAGGAAATGCGGTCTGTTTAAGCAACCGGTCGAAATGCCGGCCACTGCATTTCTTCTGGTGAAACCTGAAAAAACCCTTGCATTCACAGACCGGTCACCATAGTTAGGCCGCACCGGAGAGGTGGCCGAGTTGGTCGAAGGCGCTCCCCTGCTAAGGGAGTATACGTCAAAAGCGTATCGTGGGTTCGAATCCCATCTTCTCCGCCATTTTGATTTTTCCCAGCTCAAATCGATTCTTACTGTCCGGCAGAGAACCCCCTTCGCTTGGGTAGGTCTCGCGGCTGCGCGATGAGAAAAATCGCTCCGCTCTGGGCGAGAGAATCGCCGGCGGGAATCACCGCCCGCTCCCATGCCCCGGCAAGCGGCGAAACCGGTTCTGTGCATGTCCGGTTACGCTTGCCGCAGTGGCGATATCTCCTTCAGCATCCGGATTTCGTCAAAAAGGCGTCCCAAATATGTTGCGCAGCCCATGTCCAGTTCATTGTTGATCCGACCTAAGCCGCCGCAAAATCAGGGTTTTCTTAACAAAGCATAAAGGAAATCGCGGCCGGTGGCCCGACTTGTGTCCTTTCAGCAACAGAATGTCGGGAAGGCTCCCCCAAAACCCCCGTCCGAGTAAGTTGGTGATTGCGTGACGGCTTCCGTCTTGTATTTTCAGCGTCGGAAGCAAGGGCGACTGATCGTCCACTTCTTCAAACACGGGGATGGGGCAGGGAACGCTGCTCAGCGAAAGATCCCAAACCCGATCGAAACTTTGAATTGGAGGTCATTTATGAACATCAAGAGCCTTCTTCTCGGCTCCGCTGCTGCTCTCGCAGTAGTTTCCGGTGCTCAGGCTGCTGACGCTATCGTTGCTGCTGAGCCGGAACCGGTTGAATACGTTCGCGTCTGCGACGCTTACGGCACCGGCTACTTCTACATCCCGGGCACCGAAACCTGCCTCAAGATCGAAGGCTACATTCGTTTCCAGGTCAACGTTGGCGAAGATATCGGCGGCGATTCTGACTGGGATGCGGTTACCCGCGGTCAGGTTCAGTTCACGGCCAAGAGCGATACCGAGTATGGTCCGCTGACCGGCGTCATCGTCATGCAGTTCAATGCTGACAACGCCACCGATCAGGAAGCCAAGCTCGACTCCGCTTACCTCGACGTCGCCGGCTTCCGCGCCGGTCTGTTCTACAGCTGGTGGGACGATGGCCTCTCCGGCGAAACCGACGATATCGGCTCTCCGGTTACGCTGCATAACTCCATCCGTTATCAGTACGAAACCGGCGACTTCTATGCTGGCATCAGCGTCGACGAGCTGGAAGACAGCCCGTTCTATGATGGCGAAGAAGCCAACAACGTCGGCGTTGCAGTCGGTCTCGGCGGTAAGGCTGGTGCATTCAGCTACCAGATCACTGCCGGCTATGACACCGACAATGAAGAAGGCGCCGTCCGCGCAATGGGTACGGTTGAAATCGGTCCCGGCACGCTCGGCCTCGCAGCTGTGTACGCCACCAACCCGAACGCTTACTACAACGCGGCCGAATGGGCGATCGCTGCAGAATACGCCATCAAGGCGACTGACAAGCTGAAGATCACCCCTGGTGTTCAGTACTACAGCGACTACGGTGTTGACGGCAGCGACTTCGCCGACGGCGATGCTTGGAAGGTTGGTCTGACGGTTGATTACCAGATCGTCGACAACTTCTACGCCAAGGCTTCGGTTCAGTACCTCGATCCGGAAGATGCTGACGACTCCACGACGGGCTACTTCCGTCTGCAGCGTTCGTTCTAATCTGATCTGATTTCGGTCAATCAGGAAAGCCCGGCTCTCGAGCCGGGCTTTTTGTATTTCGATAAATGGCAGGGATAGCTGCCGGATGTCCGGCGTCAATCAGGCTATCCGCAGGAGGCGAGAAAAGCTCGAATAGCTGCGGGAAGATTGCTGAGATGCAGGAGGGGTGCATGTCCTTGCCCTTCGACAGCATGCAGGATCAACCTTGAATGCCGCCGTGCCATTTCGCCCGCGGTCTCCTTTGAGAGCAGAGACGTATTTTCGCCACGGATCAGCATGAGCCGAAATCGGCTCAGGCTTTCGAATTGCTCCCAGAGATCGGGTAGCGGCTGGCTGAGATCGACCGATTTCAGTGCCTCCGCGATCGCCGGATCGAAATCGGCGACCGGCCTTCCGCCGATGTCGCGATAAATGGCACGTGCCATCTCGCGCCAGTCGTCGCTTTCAAGCGCGGTGAACGACGCGCCATGATTTTCCTTCAATATATCGGCCGCGGCGTTCCAGTTTGCCGGCCTTCTGCCGCCGTTGAGATAATCGCGGATCCGCGCCAGCCCTTCGGCCTGGACCACAGGCCCGATATCGTTGAGGATGACGGCTTCGAGAAGATCCGGCCGTGTCGCCGCGATCAGGTGCAGGATCAGCCCGCCCCGAGACGTGCCGATGAAGATCGCCCTCTCGATTCCGAGTGCCGCGCAGGCGGCAACGACGTCGCCGGCCTCCATCGTGAGATTGTAGTTCGCCTTGTTCTCATCCCAGGCCGAGTTTCCCCGCCCGCGCGAATCGAGCGCGATGACCCGGCGCGGTTCTGTCATGTCCCCGGAGAGAAGCAGCGCAAGCGGGTGAAAATCCCGCGTATTGCGGGTCAGGCCGGGCAGGCAGACGACCGGCAGTCGTCCCGCGGTTGCCGCCTCGCCGGGCCGATAGTCGCGGGCATAAAGCTTCAGCCCATCCGAAGACGCGTAAAATCGTTCCTGGAAACCGCTTGCATCCGTATCCGGCATCGCATCCCTCGAGAGTTGTTGATCCCGCAGATGTAGCCTGCTTCTCGAGCCGCGCCAAACGGCTTCAGGAGGCGCTGCGACCGCCGATCAGGTCGCGCTCGATATCGGTCGGCTGGCCGAGACGGGCCTTGTAGACCTCGTAATTCTCCATGACCCGCTGGACGTAGTTGCGCGTTTCGGGGAAGGGGATGCGCTCGATCCAGTCGACGATCTCGTCGATCGACTTGCCGCGCGGATCGCCATAGCGGCCGATCCATTCCGGTACCCGCTTCGGTCCGGCATTGTAGGCGATGAAGGTGAGAATGTAGGAGCCGCCGAAGGCGTCGATCTGCTCGCCAAGGTAATGCGCGCCGAGTGTGGCGTTGTAACCGGCATCGGCCGTCAGCTTGTCTTTCGAATAGGCGATGTTATGGCGCTTGGCCACCGCCTGGGCTGTCCCCGGCAGAAGCTGCAGCAATCCCCGCGCATTCGCCGCCGAAACGGCGGCTGGGTTGAAGGCGCTTTCCTGCCGGGCGATGGCATAGGCGAGTGCCTTGCCGGAGCCGGAGATATTGGCATTCGCCGGGATGACGCCGACAGGAAAGGCGAGTGCTGCGACGTCGATGCCGCGTCCATAGGCGATCTTGCCGATCTGCAGCGACAGATGGTGATCGCCGGATTGCTCAGCCTGTGCCGCAAGCACAGCCAGTTCACCCGGGCTCTGCAGTTGATCGGCGAGCGCCAGATAGAGAATGTCGGCCCGCCATCCGTGGCCTGCCGCCTCCAGCCGGGCGATCGCCTGCACGGCTTCGCGTCCCTGGAAGCGTTGCCGGTCGTCCGCGGTCGGCGAGGGATAGGTAACGTTCAGCGTCTTTCGCCCTAACCGTTCCGCCGCGAGCTGGCCATAGAAAGTGCCGGGAAAAGTCGCAGCCTTCGCATAGAATTCGCCGGATTTGCCAGGACCTCCGGCCTCCGCCGCTCGTCCCAGCCAATACCAGGCGCGTGAAACCGAGATCGGCCCGTTTGACGTCTGGAGGATCTTGCGGAAGTGTTGTTCCGCGGCAGCCGGATCCTGCAGGCCGCGAAGCGCGTACCATCCGGCATGGAACTCAGCCTCGACGATATCCGTCGGGCTCGTTGCGGCGTAATTTGCGACGATGCGATAGGCCGGCTTGAACTGCCCCTGGTCGACGAGACCACGGCTGACGATACGCTGCTCGTTCCACCACTCGCCCGAATTGACAAGGTCGCTGCGCTCGGGCGGCATCTGCTCCAGAAGTGCTGCCGCCTCGGCATATTTGTCCTGCTTGCGGAGATATTCGATTCGCGCAAACAGCAAGCCGGCATCGCCGCGCCATCTGGCATCGACGGTATCGAGTAGCGCGCCGGCATTGCCAGCCTTGGCGTCGACGGCAGACCAGGCCTTGTAGAGCGACTGCGCCTGGCCCATGTCTCCAAAGCGCTTAGCCTGCGCCACTCGGCCGCGATACATCAGATAGTCCATCCGCGCCTTGTGGTCGGCGGGCGTCAGCAGCGCCGAAAACTCGATGAGCATCTTATCCTCGATCGCCTTGTCGAGAGCCTCTCCACGCCAGACCCTGCGGATATATTTTGCCGCCTGCGCCTGCTTGCCCGTTGCAATCAGCGCCCGGCCGAGGATGACGGCGCCCTGCATCGTCTCAGGTGCGGTATCGCCGAAGGCGGCGAGCACGGCTGATGGGGCGGGGTTTTCATCATAGAGCGCGCGTTCGGAATAGGCGCGCAGCCGCGAAAGGCCCGGCCAGCTCTTGAGCTCTTGCGCAGCACTGGCGATTTCATAGGAGGGAACGCCCTTCAATCCGGAAACGGCGATCGCCCAGGTGAGGATATGGCGGTCGAGCGTATCGTCGCGCATGCTGTCGCGGATCGACAGCGCTAGCTGCGGGTCCTTGTCGGAAAGCGCGTCGAGGCCGGCTTTCAGATCGTTGTTGACTGGCGCGACTGCCGGATTGCGCGGAATGGCGCCTGTTGTGATCGATTCCGGTATGGCCGTCTCAGGAATGAAGCCGAGCGGCTTGACAGCAGGCACGGGCGCGCTCTCGCCGGGAAGCGGCGACGCTACACCGCCCCACGCGGCGGCAATGAAGCCGAAGGCGGACAGAATCAAGACAGCTTTCTTCATCCGGGATCTCGCAACGAAAACACGCCCTGCCATTTGGCTAGAGGCATCTTAACGAAACCTTACCGTACCAGGTAAAATTCATTCACATCTGCTATCGGAATTGCCCTAAACCGAACTCTACGCGCTTGTCGCGATGATTTCGGCGCTCTATGGTGCGCAAAATATTCATGGAATGCGGCCGAAGCAAGGATTTGGTCGTGAGGAGCTTTGCATGTTCAATGGGTCCATTCCCGCCCTCGTCACCCCCTTCACGGATGCCGGACTGATCGACGAAGACAGCTTCGCCGCGCATGTCGACTGGCAGGTCAAGGAAGGCAGCCGGGGTCTCGTTCCTGTCGGCACGACGGGCGAATCCCCGACGCTGTCGCATGCCGAGCACAAACGGGTGGTGGAACTCTGCATCGAGGTTGCTGCAAAACGCGTCCCCGTCATGGCCGGCGCCGGCTCGAACAATACACGTGAGGCGATCGAGCTTGCCCAGCATGCCCAGAAGGTCGGTGCGGACGCAGTTCTGGTCGTCACGCCTTACTACAACAAGCCGACGCAGAAGGGCTTGATCGCGCATTTTTCGGCGATTGCCGAGGCCGTCGATCTACCGATCTATATCTACAACATCCCCGGCCGCTCCGTGGTCGACATGACGCCGGAAACGATGGGTGCGCTCGCCAAAGCCCACAGGAATATCGTCGGGGTCAAGGATGCGACGGGCAAGATTGAGCGTGTCTCCGAGCAGCGCATCACCTGCGGTTCGGATTTCAGGCAGTTGTCCGGCGAGGATGGGACGGCGCTCGGCTTCAACGCCCATGGCGGTGTCGGCTGTATTTCGGTAACGGCCAATGTCGCCCCGCGCCTCTGCGCCGATTTCCAGGCGGCGACGCTGGAAGGCAACTATTCGAGCGCGCTGGAATATCAGGATCGGTTGATGCCGCTGCATAAAGCGATCTTCCTGGAACCTGGTCTTTGCGGCGCCAAATACGGGCTCTTCAAGCTTGGTCGTATGAGCCGCAACGTCCGCTCGCCGCTGATTTCGACGCTGGAACCGGCAACGGAAACGGCGATCGACGCCGCCCTGCGCCACGCTGGGCTTCTGAACTGAAGAGACCGGCCGTCTTCACAAGGCCGGGTCGTTCCCCTACATAAGGGCAAGCAATGAGGGCGCGGCTTTTCGCGCCCTGAAGGGAATATCGTCATGGCCCCCAAAGGCAGCCAGCGCGTGGTGAACAAGGTCGTGGCCGAAAACCGCAAGGCCCGCTTCAACTACGAGATCATCGATACCTACGAGGCCGGCCTCGTGCTGATGGGCACGGAGGTCAAGGCGCTACGCGAAGGAAAGGCCAATATTGCCGAATCCTATGCGTCGGATGAGGGCGGCGAGATCTGGCTGATCAATTCCTATTTGCCGGAATATCTGCAGGCGAACCGCTTCAATCACGAACCGCGCCGACGCCGCAAGCTGCTGCTGTCGGGGCGTGAAATTCATCGCCTGCGCTCTGCTATCAACCGCGAAGGCATGACGCTGATCCCGCTGAAGATCTATTTCAACGATCGCGGCCGGGCAAAGATGGAGCTGGCGCTCGCTAAGGGCAAGAAATTGCACGACAAGCGCGAATCCGAGAAGGAGCGGGATTGGAACCGGCAGAAGAGCCGCCTTCTGAAGGACAATGGCTGACCACACTGGGCTGCCCACTATGCCGTGATTGGCGATCACACTGCAGTCGGCCGCTGTCGCTGATCTCGAGTGTGCAGGTATGGCGGTGCGGGGAGGGGCTGCCACGCCCTTTCCCTCGCGGCCACTCGCTTCGAAATGATCGATTGAGATCAATCCTCTACATCGTTCGCCGGTGCGACTTCGACCTGACGTGGGGCTCGCTCGGCGGGATCGCGACCAATTTCAGCTTTCAGAGATAGGAGATCGATGAAGTGATCGGCTTGGCGACGCAGGTCGTCGGCAATCATCGGCGGCTGGGTCGCCATGGTTGAGATCACCGAGACCTTGCGGCCCCTGCGCTGCAACGCCTCGACCAGGTTGGTAAAGTCGCCGTCGCCCGAGAAGATAACGAGATGATCGACAGTTTCGGACTGTTCCATGGCGTCGATCGCAAGCTCGATGTCCATGTTGCCCTTGATCTTGCGTCGACCCATGGAATCCGTGAATTCCTTGGCAGGCTTGGTGACGACTTTATAGCCGTTATAGTCGAGCCAATCGATCAGCGGCCGGATCGACGAATATTCCTGATCTTCGATCAGAGCCGTATAATAGTAGGCGCGCAGCAAATAACCGCGTTTCTGGAATGCTTTCAAGAGCTTGCGGTAATCTATGTCGAAGCCGAGGCTCTTGGATGCAGCGTAAAGGTTGGCGCCGTCAATGAAGAGTGCAATTTTCTCGCGTGGGTCAAACATCGCTTACCAATCCAATGAGAGCAATAGAAATCCGCAGGACCAAAATCCAATAAAAACAATGACTTGTGTTTTGACTTCGATCTGATCCATATTTTAACAATTATTCATATATGAAAGATTTAGGGCACGATTCGGCATATTCCAAGCAACCTTCGGTGGAATTGTGACATTCTCCATGGAAATTTAGCTCGGCCGCGGATAAAGACGAGGGGAGCCGGAATGAAAAACTTGTATTTGCCCGGTTTTAATTGTATCCGGCGTGCTAATCCCGAAATGACGACCGTAAAGGACAGGCAATGGCCCGTGTCACAGTTGAAGATTGCATCGACAAGGTGGAGAACCGCTTCGAGCTGGTTCTGCTCGCCAGCCACCGCGCCCGGCTGATTTCCCAGGGTGCCTCGATCACCATCGATCGCGACAACGACAAGAACCCGGTCGTCGCCCTGCGCGAAATCGCCGACGAGACGCTTTCGCCCGATGACCTCAAGGAAGATCTGATCCATTCGCTGCAGAAGCATGTCGAAGTCGACGAGCCCGAGCCCGATCCGGCCAGCATGATCGCCGCCGGCGGTGTCGCCGCAGCCGACAGCGAAGAGCAGGACGACGTGCCCGAGACGATCACTTTCGACCAGATGTCGGAAGAAGAGCTGCTCGCCGGCATTGAAGGCCTCGTGCCGCCGGAAAAGAGCGACGACTACTAAGCGCGTAGCCTGATCCCGGTCGCATGTGATCCCCCGGTTGAATCCGATCCGGGAAAAGTTTCATGCGATGGAAAAGAGCGATGATTACCAATCGTCAATCTTGCGCCTTTATTGCTTAGGCATATTATTGCCCATGTGTGCGCCAATCGTTGATTGGCGCGCTTTTATTTTTATCGGAGTGGCTTTGGAATGATGCGGCAGTACGAGCTCGTGGAGCGGGTTCAGCAATACAAGCCCGATGCCAATGAAGCACTGCTGAACAAAGCCTATGTCTACGCCATGCAGAAACATGGCCAGCAAAAGCGCGCGAGCGGCGATCCCTATATTTCCCATCCGCTCGAAGTCGCCGCCATCCTCACCGACATGCACCTCGACGAATCGACGATCGCGGTTGCCCTGCTGCACGATACGATCGAGGATACGACGGCGACGCGCGCCGAGATCGACGAACTCTTCGGCGAGGATATCGGCCGCCTGGTCGAGGGTCTGACGAAGATCAAGAAGCTCGACCTCGTTACCAAGAAAGCCAAGCAGGCGGAAAACCTGCGCAAGCTGCTGCTGGCCATTTCCGACGATGTGCGCGTGCTGCTCGTCAAGCTTGCCGACCGTCTGCACAATATGCGCACCCTCGATCACATGTCGGCCGACAAGCGGGCCCGCATCTCCGAGGAGACGATGGAAATCTATGCGCCGCTCGCCGGCCGCATGGGCATGCAGGACATGCGCGAGGAGTTGGAGGAACTCTCCTTCCGGCATATGAACCCGGAAGCCTACGACACCGTCACCAAAAGGCTGGAAGAGCTCTCCAAGCGCAATGAAGGCATTGTCAAGAAGATTGAGGCCGAACTGCGTGACCTGCTGGTCGCAAGCGGCCTGACCAGCGCCTATGTCAAGGGCCGGCAGAAGAAGCCCTATTCGGTCTTCCGCAAGATGCAGTCGAAGTCGCTTTCCTTCGAACAGCTTTCCGATGTCTACGGCTTCCGGTTGATCGTCGAGGACATCCCCTCCTGCTATCGGGCACTCGGCATCGTTCACACCCGCTGGCGCGTCGTGCCTGGCCGCTTCAAGGACTATATCTCGACGCCGAAGCAGAACGATTATCGTTCCCTGCACACCACCATCGTCGGTCCTTCCAGCCAGCGGATCGAACTGCAGATCCGCACCAAGCGCATGCATGAGATCGCCGAATTCGGTATCGCCGCCCACACGCTCTATAAGGACGGCGCCACCAATGCCGACGGCGACATCCTGTCTCGCGAATCCAATGCCTATTCCTGGCTGCGCCATACGATCGAAGCGCTCGCCGAGGGCGACAGCCCGGAAGAATTCCTCGAGCACACCAAGCTCGAACTCTTCCAGGATCAAGTCTTCTGCTTCACGCCGAAGGGGAAGCTGATTGCCCTGCCGCGTGGCGCCACGCCGATCGATTTTGCCTATGCGGTGCACACCAATATCGGCGATACCACGGTGGGCGCCAAGATCAACGGCCGGATCATGCCGCTGGTGACGCGGCTTGCGAATGGCGATGAGGTCGAGATCATCCGCTCCGGCGTGCAGGTTCCACCCGCAGCCTGGGAGGAGATCGTCGTCACCGGCAAAGCGCGCGCCGCCATCCGCCGCGCCACCCGCATGGCGATCCGCAAGCAATATGCCGGCCTCGGCCACCGCATTCTCGAACGCACCTTCGACAGGGCCGGCAAGATTTTCTCCCGCGAGGCGATGAAGCCGGCGCTGCACCGCCTCGGCCAGAAGGAAGTCGAGGATGCGATCGCTGCCGTCGGCCGCGGCGAGATGTCTTCGCTCGACGTGCTGCGCGCCGTCTATCCCGACCATCAGGATGAGCGCGTCACCGTGAGGCCCTCCGGCGACGACGGCTGGTTCAATGTCCGCAGTGCTGCCGGCATGATCTTCAAGATCCCCGGCAAGACCAAGCCCGGGCCTGATGGCGGCCATTCGGAAATCGACACCGACGCCGATATCGGGCCGATCCGCGGCCTGTCCGGCAATGTCGACGTCAAGTTCGCGTCAACAGGCGCGGTGCCCGGCGATCGCATCGTCGGCATCATGGACCAGGGCAAGGGCATCACCATCTATCCGATCCAGTCGCCGAGCCTGCAGCGCTTCGACGATCAGCCCGACCGTTGGATCGACGTCCGCTGGGACCTCGACGAAGCCAACAAGTCGCGTTTCATGGCGCGCATCATGGTGAATGGGTTGAACGAGCCCGGCACGCTTGCCAAGGTCGCCCAGACGGTTGCAGGCCTCGACGTCAATATCCGTTTGCTAAATACCGTGCGGGTAGCGGCGGATTTCACCGAGATGATGCTCGAGGTCGAGGTCTGGGACCTCCGTCAGCTCAATCAACTGCTCGCTCAGATGAAGGAACTGGACTGCATCGCCACGGTTCGGCGGCTTTATGAGTAGGCTCTTTGTTAAGCCCTCAGGGCTTTGAGCGCAAAATTGCACATTTTATGATCGTTCCGTGGTCAAGGTGGAGCGTTAAAAAGGCAAGCAATGCGCTAAATGCATGGCTGTCTCCATGTTGCGGCTGTAGTAATTAACTTGTGCCGAGCCTATCTTCTGGTCATCGAAACGCAAACAGAAGATGAGACAAGAAATGTTTGACCCCATCAAGAAATTCGCCCGTGCCTTCCGCGCTCCGACCACGCAGGAACGTGAAATGGCATATCTCAATGGCTCGCTCGATCGTATCGATCTCGAGTTTCGTCAGCGCCAGGTCGACCGCGGTCTGTTCCGCACGCGCTGATACTGAACTTTATACTTGAGACGAGTGAGGGACGTTATGCATGACGGACGCCCCTTGGCATGAAGAAGCTCCTCACCGCGAAGAGAACTGAGCTGTTTTTTACGCGGTATCAACTGCCGCTCTTGTCATGGTCATGTGCGCTGCACTAAATACCGGCCATGTTGTTTCGCCGTCGCAAGCCCGCGGGATTCAAGGAAAAGATGCGAGAGCTTTTATGGCCCCGCAAAGGTTTCCTTCGCCCGATCCGTTATCTGACAATGCGCATCCTGCGCCTCAGCGCTTCGCCGCATGCGGTTGCGGCCGGCGTCGCTGCGGGTGTGTTCGTCTCGTGGACGCCGTTCATTGGCGTGCATTTCGTCATGGCTTTTGTCATCACCTATTTCCTCTCCGGCAGTATGGTGGCCGCCGCCCTCGGCTGCGCGGCCTTCGGCAATCCGCTGACCTATCCCTTCATCTGGGGCATCACCTGGGAGATCGGGCACCTGCTGTTGAGCCGTGAGGATCATCTGGCCGGCCAGGCGGTTGATCTGGCCGCCCTATTTCACAGGCTGAACTTCACGGAGCTGTGGAGGCCGGTGCTGGAGCCGATGCTCGTCGGCGCCATTCCGCCGGGGATCGTCACCTCCGTTGCGCTCTATGCGCTGACGTTCTACACCGTGAAGAGTTTCCAGACGCGCCGCCACACACGGCTGTTGGAGCGGGCGCGATTGCGCCTAGCCAGCCCGGCCGGCGACATGCCCAGCGTATGAGCCTGATCAAGAATGCTTAAGCGACGGAAGGTTCCGGCATGATCATCGGCATTGGCAGCGATCTGATCGACATTCGCCGCGTCGAGAAATCCATCGAACGCTTTGGCGAGCGCTTCACCCGTCGCTGCTTCACCGAGATCGAGCGCGCGCGTTCCGACCGCCGGGCAAATCGTGGTGCATCCTATGCCAAGCGTTTCGCCGCCAAGGAGGCCTGTTCCAAGGCGCTCGGTACCGGCATAGCCCAGGGGGTCTTCTGGAAGGACATGGGCGTCGTCAACTTGCCGAGCGGCAAGCCGACCATGGTTTTATCGGGCGCCGCCGCCCTGATCCTCGAATCGATGCTGCCCGCGGGCCACAGGCCCGCCATTCATTTGACAATAACCGATGATTATCCCTTGGCGCAGGCCTTCGTGATTATCGAGGCGTTGCCCGAGAGCCTCTGATCGCGACCTCGGGAGCTGTTGATCGCGACCTCTCGTCGCTTTTGATGTTGTCGCCATTGCCGCAACCGGCCGAAGCCGCTAGAGAGAACGACAGAAAAATTGCGCCGCCGCGGCGTCTTGAAGGAATAAGACTGCGTGTCCGAAAAAGTCGAAACCAAGCCGAACGCCCTCTGGGAAAATATCAAAGTCATCATCCAGGCGCTGATTTTGGCGATGGTGATCCGAACGGTGCTGTTCCAGCCCTTTACCATTCCGTCCGGTTCGATGATGCCGACGCTGCTCGTCGGCGACTACATCTTCGTCAATAAGTTCGCTTACGGCTATTCGAAATATTCGCTGCCCTTCTCGCCCGATATCTTCAGCGGCCGCCTGTTCGGCTCCGATCCGAAGCGTGGCGACATCGTCGTTTTCCGCTTCCCGCCAAACCCTGAAGTCGATTACATCAAGCGTTGCATTGGCCTGCCGGGCGACCATATCCAGGTTACCGACGGCGTGCTCTACGTCAATGGCAAGCCGGTTCCGAAGGTGGCTGACGGTACCTTCACGTCGGATTACAAACTCGATCCGGGCGCCGATGTACCGGTCTTCCGCGAAACGCTCGACAGCGGCAAGACCTACGATACGCTCGATCAATCTCCCGTGTCGCGCGGCGATAACACCCGTGAATTCATCGTGCCGGAAGGCCATTATTTCATGATGGGCGACAACCGCGACAACTCGCTCGACAGCCGTTTCGACGTCGGCTTCGTGCCTGCAGAAAATCTTGTCGGCCGCGCCAGCGTCATCTTCTTCTCACTCGGCAACGACACCTCCTTCCGCGAAATCTGGAAGTGGCCGACGAATATGCGCTGGGACCGCCTCTTCAAGGTTGTTGAATGAGCAAGGCGCAGACGCTTTCTGCGGCCGACCGCGCAAAGCTTGAAGGCCTGATCGGCCACGACTTCGCCGAAAAGGAACGCCTGGATCGGGCGCTGACCCATGCCAGCGCCCGCACCGAAAAGGGCGGCAATTACGAACGGCTGGAATTCCTCGGCGACAGGGTGCTCGGCCTCTGCATCGCCGAGCTTCTGTTTCGCACCTTCGGTGCGGCGGCGGAAGGCGAGCTCTCGGTTCGCCTCAACCAGCTCGTCAGCGCTGAAACCTGCGCTGCCGTCGCCGACGAACTCAGTCTTCACCTCTATATCCGTACCGGCGCCGATGTGAAGAAATTGACCGGCAAGCGGATGATGAACGTGCGCGCCGACGTCGTCGAAAGCCTGATCGCCGCGATCTATCTCGACGGCGGCCTCGAAGTGGCCCGCCGCTTCATCCTGCGCTACTGGCAGGGCAGGGCGGTCAGGGCCGATGGCGCCAAGCGGGACGCCAAAACCGAGCTGCAGGAATGGTCGCACGCCAAATTCGGCGTCACGCCCAACTACCGCGTTGATGAACGCAGCGGACCGGATCATGATCCGCGTTTCAAGGTGACGGTGGAAGTTGCTGGCATAAAGCCGGAAACCGGCGTAGAGCGGTCGAAGCGCGCCGCCGAACAGGTTGCGGCGACGAAGATGCTTGAGCGCGAAGGCATTTGGCAGCAATCGCCTGCCGGAAACTGACGGGACAATGACACAAGAAGAAGATATCGCGGCCGAAGCTGCTGCAGAAACCAATCGTCCGACGCATTCGGGCTTCGTTGCGCTGATCGGGCCGACCAACGCCGGTAAGTCGACGCTGGTGAACCGCCTCGTCGGCGCCAAGGTCTCGATCGTCAGCCATAAGGTGCAGACGACGCGTGCCATCGTCCGCGGTATCGCGATCCATGACAACGCCCAGATCGTCTTCATGGACACGCCCGGCATCTTCAAGCCACGCCGCCGGCTCGACCGCGCCATGGTGACCTCGGCCTGGGGCGGTGCGAGGGATGCCGATCTGATTGTACTGCTGATCGACAGCGAGCGCGGCCTGCGCGGCGATGCCGAAGCCATCCTCGAAGGCCTCAAGGAGGTCCGGCAGCCCAAAATCCTGCTGCTCAACAAGATCGACCGCGTCAACCGTGAGGATCTGCTGGCACTCGCGGCCGCTGCCAACGAGAAGATCGCCTTCGATCGTACCTTCATGATATCAGCCGAAAACGGCTCCGGCTGCGACGATCTCATGGACTATCTGGCCGCCACGCTGCCGGAAGGGCCGTGGTACTATCCGGAAGACCAGATCTCCGATCTGCCGATGCGCCAGCTCGCCGCCGAGATCACCCGCGAGAAGCTGTTTCTGCGCCTGCACCAGGAGCTTCCCTACGCCTCGCATGTCGAGACCGAAAAGTGGGAAGAGCGCAAGGACGGCTCGGTGCGGATCGAGCAGGTGATCTATCTCGAGCGCGACAGCCAGAAGAAGATCGCGCTCGGCAAGGGTGGTGAAACCATCAAGGCGATCTCGACTGCGTCGCGCAAGGAATTGTCGGAGATCCTCGAGCAGCCGGTCCATCTCTTCCTGTTCGTCAAGGTTCGCGAGAATTGGGGTGATGATCCCGAGCGGTTCCGCGAAATGGGTCTCGATTTCCCGAAATAAGCACGGCAAGGATTTCGTCGGCCAGGCGCCAGACCGTTGTTTCCGCATAAAAAAATCGCTTTGCTCACGGAACAAATTTGTGGCTTTCGCATTCCTGAATGAGCGGCGTGCAAACGATGGTGCGTCGGCTTTGCGACGGCAAGGGCAAACATGGTGACGTCGAGATCGGTCAATTCTTTCAAGACCCCTTGCCAGCAATGTCCCTTGCGGCCCCTGCCGCATTTCAGGGAATTCAGCCGCGACGAGCTGGAATTCGTCTCGAGCTTCAAGAGGGGTGAGCTTGCCGTCGATGCCGGCTCCACTATCCTCGTCGAGGGCGCACACAGCGCTCATCTCTTCACCGTGCTTGCTGGTTGGGGCTTTCGCTACAAGATGCTGGAGGATGGGCGCCGCCAGATTCTGAATTATATCATGCCAGGCGATCTGATCGGCCTGCAGGGAACGATCGCCGGCGAGATGCAGCATTCCGTCGAAGCGCTTTCGCCGGTATCTCTTTGTGTTTTCGAGCGTGACAGACTGATGACGCTCTACAACAAACACCCCTCGCTCGCCTTCGACATCACCTGGATCGCTGCGCGCGAGGAGCGTATTCTCGATGAACACCTGCTCAGCATCGGCCGCCGCACGGCGCTGGAAAGAGCAGCCTACCTGATCGCTTTCCTGTTTGAGCGTGGCCGGAAGCTTAATCTCTTCAACGGCCGCAAATTCATCCCCATCACCCAGCAGCACATTGCCGATACACTCGGCCTTTCCATCGTCCACACCAACAAGACCCTGAAAAAGCTCGGTGAACGTCGGTTGATCCGCTGGCAGGAGCGCGGCTGCGAGGTTCTGAACGGCGAGGAATTGATGGCCATTGCCGGCTGGGAAGGGCTCGGAGAGGGCAAACGCCCCTTCATCTAACCCTTGGCCTTATGTCTTTTTTAAATGCGCATTAGCAGCTCGGAAAATAAGGTCGGTCGTCGCCTTTCCTCCGATTTTGATTCTTATCGACCGGGCAGAAAAGTGGTTTATTCAGAAATGGTGGCGGAATTCACCGATAGCGTGCCATGCGGGGCACCGGAAGGCAATGATGTTGGCGAAACAGCCGGGACGCTGCGACAGGCGCCCGACGGGAGGCATGGAATCATGAGCGCAATCCGTGTTCTGGTTCTTGAAGACAGTCTGATCATCGCGATGGAGGCGGAGGATATGCTGCGCCTGGCCGGCGTCGAGAGTATCGATATCGTCGGCAGTGTGGAGCAGGCGAGGGCTGCTATCGCTGCGGAGACATATGATTTCGCCCTTCTCGACGTCAATCTCGGTGAGGGCATGAGCTTCGGATTTGCCCGCCATCTTCTCGATATTGGCATTCCCTTCGGCTTCGTCAGCGGCTATTCCGATACGGGCGATTTCCCGCCCGACTTGCAGCACATTCCGCTTTTGGTGAAGCCTTTCGACGAAACGGCGATGCGTGAATTCCTGCTGAGGCTTTTCCCGGCTGTCGCCTGATGCGCTCCATGACAGGAGCATGATGTCGCCCGAAAACCGCTCACAGTTTTCGGCATCATGCTCTAGGATGGATTCGTCGGCCGTAAGGACTTCTTTCGATGCAGTGGCAGGACCATGCGATCATCCTGGGCGTTAAGCGCCACGGCGAGACGAGTGTCATCGCCGAGGTGATGACGCGTGATCGCGGCCGCCATCTCGGCCTGGTTCGTTCCGGCCGGTCGCGCGCCATGCAGCCAGTGCTGCAGGTGGGCAATGCCGTGGAGGTCCTTTGGCGCGCCAGGTTGGACGAGCATCTCGGCGAATTTCGCGTCGAGCCGGTGACGTTGCGCGCCGCCCGCCTGATGGAAACGGCGACCGCCGTCTACGGCGTTCAGGCGATGGGCGCGCTGCTGCGGCTGCTGCCGGAGCGTGACCCGCATCCGCATCTCTTCGATGCGCTGGAGGTCATCCTCGATCACCTGCACAACCCGGCCGATGCCGGCGAACTCTTCGTGCGTTTCGAGCTTGCGGTGCTGAACGATCTCGGCTTCGGTCTCGATCTGGCCGAATGTGCCGCGACCGGCGCCCGTTCCGATCTCGCCTATGTCTCGCCGAAATCCGGCCGCGCCGTCAGCCGCAGCGCCGGTGCCCCCTGGGCGGACAAGATGCTGCTCCTGCCGCCCTTCCTCGGCATCGAAGGCAACCATGCAGCCGACTTCGACAGCCTTGCGGCGGCGTTTCGTCTGACGGGATTCTTTCTGCATCGCCACGTCTATGAACCGCGAGGCATCGAGGCCGTTGCAGCCCGCGAGGGCTTCGTTCAGGCGGCACTCAAGGCGCTCAATCCTGCTTTGCGGACGCTTTCCGGTCAGATCTCCGCCTGAGATCGGTTTTCAGCCGTTTTTTACGGGTGCAAAACATCCTCCGGATTTGGCGGTTTACCCGTATATGAGCCCTTCCTATGTCTTGGAGACGCCAACCAAGGAGGATTTCATGCTGATCAAGACCGCAACCCCGACGACGATCACGCTCTGGAACGGCCGCGAAATTCCGCGTCTCGGCATGGGATGCTGGGCGATCGGCGGTCCCTTCTTCGCCGGCGACACACCACTCGGCTGGGGAGACGTCGACGACGATGAATCGGTGGAAGCGATCCATCGCGCCATCGAACTCGGCATCCGCTTCTTCGACACCGCTTCAAACTACGGCGCCGGCCATTCGGAGGAGGTGCTCGGCCGGGCAATCGGCAATCGCGACGATATTATCGTCGCCACCAAGTTCGGCTTCGCCACCGATTCGCAAACCAAGCAGGCAACCGGCGCTTTCGCCGACGAAGCCTTCATCCGCCGTTCGGTCGAGACCTCGCTGCGCCGTCTCAAGCGCGACCGCCTCGATCTTCTGCAGTTCCACCTCAATGACTTTCCACTGGCACAATCGGACGCAGTCTTCGACACGCTGGAAGCGTTGCGCGCCGAAGGCAAGATCGATGCGTTCGGTTGGAGCACCGATTTTCCTGATCGTGCTGCCCGCCATGCCGGCCGTCAGGGCTATGTCTCCGTTCAGCATACGATGAATGTCTTCGAGCCGGTGCCGGAGATGATCGCGGTGATCGAGAGAAAGGGCCTGATCTCCATCAATCGCGGTCCGCTGGCCATGGGCCTCCTAACCGGCAAATTCACCGCCGACAAGGCGGTCGGCGCCAAGGATGTACGGGGCGCAGCCCTCGACTGGATGGTTTATTTCAAGGACGGGCGCATGGCCCCGGAATTTACCGCAAGGCTCGACGCCGTCCGCGATCTCCTGACATCGGGCGGCCGCACGCTGACGCAAGGGGCGCTTGGCTGGCTCTGGGCGAGGTCGCCGCGCACCCTGCCCATTCCGGGCTTCCGCACCGTCGCCCAGGTGGAGGAAAATGCCGGCGCGCTGGAAAAGGGACCGCTATCGGCCGATGTCATGGCCGGGATCGACGCGGCACTCGCGCGTGTCTGACGCTTCCAAAGCCTGTCGCATCAGATCCTGAGGACACGCATCATGCTGCGACGCGACGCTTGAGCGCCCAGCCCTCCGGCCTCTCTTCTATAATGCTGACTGTGTCGCCGATCATGATCCTGCCGTTGCCGCGTGGGGTGACGTTCCAGCCGAAAAGCGGGCCGGGCACACGTCTGTCGGCCGACATGCGGATGCGGCCCATGGCCGGCATCGGGTTTGGCCCGTCGCGTGAGCCGGTCAACTGGTCCTGCGTCGTCATGATACAGCGCGAGCAGGGTTTGACGAGATCGAAGCGGATGCCGGCGATCTCGATCGCCGCCCAGCGGTCCTCCGGCCAGGCCTCGTCGATATCGATGACGATGTTCGGCCGGAAGCGTTCCATGCCGACGCTGCCTTCGCCATGGGCGGCGAGATCGGCATTCAGCGCCTTCAGCGAGCCGGTCGTCGTCACCAGGATCTGGTAGCCGTCGGTAAAGGTGACCGGCGTGCCTTCGCCGGCCCATTCGGCATTCGCAGTCCGCCGGGCCTGTCCGTCGAAGAAGACCAGCCGCACCTCGCGGCCAAGCCATTCGGAAAGCTGACGGTTGCTCTCGGGATCGGCGACGGCGGCGCTGACAGTTGATTTCCAGACGGACACATCCATGCGGCTTTCAGGCTGAGGCGGCGGTACCGATATTTCCGGTTTTCCCTGCATCAGCAGCCGAAAGACGCCGGGTTCCGGTCGTACTTCGATACGCGCGAGGTCCGGCAACTCGCGCTGGGTGATGAAGTGCCCGTGCGCATCGGTGATCATTGCTCGCCGGTCGCCAGGAAGCCCATAGGCGTCGATGTCGGCCGAAGGCAGGGCAAGGCCGCGGGCGCTCTTGAGCGGGTAGATGAAGAGGTCGCTGATATGCATGCCGTTCTCCTAGATCTCGTCCATGAATGCCTGGAGGAAGTCGCGCAGGCTTTGGTCGCGACCGGCCGCCAGCCTGCGGCCGGTCTCGGTCTGGAACCCGTCCGCCAATTTGAACAGCTTCGTCTGGAAATGGTCAATCGCATAACGCTTGTCATCGAGCGGGCGGTTCGCTGCCGCCGGATCGAATGGATCATAGAGTCCAGATCCCAGTCGCCCGGCGATATAGAAGCAGCGTGCGGCGCCGACCATGCCGATCGCATCCAGCCGGTCGGCGTCCTGGAGGATCTTTGCCTCCAATGTCTGCGCCACCACCCCGGCCGAGAAACTATGCGCGGTGATCGCGTGAGCCGCGGCTTCGATATCCGCGTGGCTCCAGCCGAGGTCTGCCAGGATGGCCGATGCCTTTTCCGCCGCCAAGGCCGACGCTTTTGCCCGTAGCGGCGAATTCTTCTCGACGGCGACGCAGTCGTGCAGCAGCACGGAAGCGGCAAGAACCCGCCCGTCGCCGCCTTCTCTAGCATGGATGCGCATGGCGTTCCGGAAGACGCGCAGGATATGGGCAAGGTCGTGCGAGCCGTCGTCGCCATCGGCAGCGTCTGCGATCAGCGCTGCGGCGAGAGTTTCATAAGGAGAGAAGGCTTCGGCCTCGAACATTGCGCCCACCTGTTATGAGGAAGAATGTTTTCCGTCGATAGAACACCGGAACGGAAGCGGAGATCTCGGTCAAAGCCCGCGACAATGAAGGCTCGCTGACCGCTGCCGATTTTGTAGCGGCTTGCCGTGCGAGTCGCAATCGAGGCTCAGCCCCGGGGAAGATGCATCTTGCCGCCGTTCTTCGGAAGGGAGAGAAGATGGGGCACGTCACGCACGGGTCTCGGCGGACTGATGTGATAGCCCTGGATCTCGTCGCATTCCTCGCATTCGAGCAGCGCCAGCTGTGCGGCCGTCTCGACGCCTTCGACGGTAACGCGCATGCCGAGCGCATCGCCAAGCAGGATGATTGCATGCATGATCGCATGCGCTTCCTTGTTGTCGACGATGTCGCTGACGAAGGATTTGTCGATCTTGATCTTGTCGAAGGGGAAGCTCGAAAGATAGCTCAGCGAGGAATAGCCGGTGCCGAAATCATCCATCGAGATGCGGATGCCGCGCTCCTTCAGCGCATGCAGGATCGGCAGCACCTCGCTGAGATTTTCCATCAGCACGCTCTCGGTGATTTCGAGCTCAAGCCGCGACGGCGATACAGCAGCAGCGGCAAGCGCCTCGCTGACGTCCTCAGTCAGGTCGCTGCTGCTGAACTGGATCGCCGAAACGTTGACCGCGACCTTGATATCCTCCGGCCATTGCGCTGCATCGTTGCAGGCTTGGCGCAAAACCCAGCGGCCGATATCGACGATAAGGCCGACCTCTTCGGCGAGCGGAATGAAATCCATCGGCGCAACGCGGCCGCGGATCGGGTGGTTCCAGCGGATCAGAGCCTCGAAGCCGCAGATGCGCCGCTGCGAAAGGTCATAGAGCGGCTGGTAATGCAGCTCGAATTCTTCTTTTTCAACGGCTGCTCTGAGGTCGGCCTCCAGCGCATGGCGCATCTGCATCTGCACTTCCATCTCGCCTGCGAAGAAACGCTCGCGCTTGCGCCCGTCCGCCTTGGCATGCGACAGCGCCACGCCGGCATTCTTCAGGAGGATATCGGTGTCTTCGCCATCCCCCGGGGCGACTGCGATCCCCATCGAGACGCTGAGCTCCACTTGTTTCTCGCCGTGGATGAATGGCTCGGAAAGCGCACGGCGGATCTGCTCGGCAAGGGCAGTCACGTTCCACGGCTGCTGTCTGCCTGTCTGCAGGATGGCGAACTCGTCCGAGCCGAGGCGCGCCAAGGCATTCTCCGAACCAGCCGAGGCTCGGATGCGCTGGGCGACCTGCTGCAATATTTTGTCGCCGACTGACACGCCCATCGTGTTGTTGATCGATTTGAAACGGTCGAGATTGAGGTGAACAAGGGCGATCTGCTCGTCCGGCTTGCGCTCGATGAGCGTCGCATCGACCTGCTCGCGGAAATGGATGCGATTCGGGAGGCCGGTCAGCGGGTCGTGATGGGCGAGATAGGTGATGCGCTCGGCCGCCCTTCGATCCTCGGTGACATCGGCATGAATGGCGATGTTGCTGCCGTCGGCAAGGATGGTCACCATGCTCTGGATGATGCGGCCGTCGTCCATCAGCCATTCGCGCCGACGGATACTGCTGCGTTTTGTGGTTGCAGAGGAATGTCGCCCGACCCGGCGGCCGGGTTTGGCGCTGGCGCCCTCCGCGCCGCGCATTTTGTCGGTGAGATCGGCGATTGTCGCGCCGGCAGCGACATCGTCCTGCGTCAGGCCGAAAAGCTGAGCGAAGCGAATGTTGGAAAGTGTCAGCCGTTGGTCCGCGTCAAATACGCTGAGACCGAGCGGCAGGTTGTTGAGGATGATTTCGAAGAGCCTTTGCTGTCCGTCGAATGCCTGACTGAGGGCGGAAATGTTGCCTCTCAGCGCATGGTTTTCTCTCAGCAGCGTATCCGCGCTTCTCTCGATTTCGTCATAGTCGCTTTCATGGACGCGGTAGGTCGCGATCACAAGCTCCATCAAACGTCGCGCATCGACCGATCCATCGGCCATGACGGCCTGGCTGCATTGCTTCCAGAAGAGCGCTTCAGCTTTCATGGGGATGCCTCTTGCGGGGCGGCTGCGACAGCAATGGTCGTCCTCACCTGATGAACGTACCTCATCACATCGAAAACCCTTCCAAAGTGAACATAAAATTGATTTTTTTATAAGCTGAAAGTCTGGGTAGTGGCTTGTGGCGCCCATTCTGGTCGGACGGGATTAATATTCGGTTGCAGTGCGGCAGCGAGGCCAGATCGTTAGGCATTTGTTTTATATGTGAAAAATCGCTGAAATACCGCGAGATCCCCTCATTTGACCTCGACGGAAGGTTGGCAGCCAAGCATTGCGTTAACGGTTGTCAATCATCGTTAATGAGAAGTTAACAACTTATTGACGCACCGCGCAAATCAGTTTAACCAGCGAGTCAATTAGTGATTTTCCACGTTCGTATTGCGTACAAACACCACCGGCTAAAGGCGGTGAATGGAGGTTTGTATGACCAGCACCACATCCGTTTCGGACACTTCATATGCATATCTGGCGACGCTCTCGCGGCTTGATGCCAATGGCGATGGTGTCCTCAGCCGCGGCGAACGCGCCGCCGATCAGAAGCCCGGCATCATCAAGGAACTCCTGGACGAGGACAAGGCCAGCGAAACGCAGCCGAAATTTTCCGGCAGCCTGATTGCGCTGATGATGGACTCGCGTGACAGCGGCGTGGCAGCCAGTATCGCCGTTCCCTATCCTTTGCAGCAGACCGCGCCGACGACCGGCGATCGGTCGGACGATGTTTACCGCAACACTTACGGCCAGTTCGACTTCAACGCCGTCGCCTGAGCCACTCCCGAATCAGGCGATCTGCAAGCCGGCCGTTTGGCCGGCTTTTCCAGTCCTGTGTTCCCAGCGCATGACCCGAAAACCGGAATCGATATCAGCAAAGGATCATGCGTTAATCCAACGGATAGAGCGTCCTTTGTGCTTAATCAGGAACACCTTCCTGGCTGACACGTTCAGAAGGACAACCGGACGGAAGGAGACCTCCATGAAAGCCATGTGCACCATCGCCGCCCTGAGCCTGCTTGCAGTTGCATTGCCGGCGAGCGCTCAGGACAAGCAGACGGCGGTCGCCAATTTCGTCGGCAAGGACGGCAAGGAGGACGGCCGCGCGCAACTGACGGCTGCCGCCAGTGGTGGCGTCCTGATCGAAGTCGAGATATCGGGGCTGCCGGCCAACAAATGGGTGGCCTTCCATGTTCACGAGACCGGCCGCTGCGATGCCGCGACCCATCACGAGTCGGCCGGCGGTCACTTCAACCCTGAGAAGGCCGAGCACGGCCTCCTTGCCGCCAAGGGTCCGCACGCCGGCGATATGCCCAATCAGTATGTCGGAGAGGACGGTATGCTGAGAGCCCAGGTCTTCGATAGCAAGGTCACGCTCGACGGCAAGACCGACGGAATTCGCGGCCGCGCATTGATGGTCCACGCCAATTCGGATGATTATCGCAGCCAGCCCTCCGGTGATGCCGGTGAAAGACTCTCCTGCGGCGTCATCCAATAGACTGTTACGACAAAATTATACGCCGATTCAACGTGTTAAGAGCTATGCGATCTGAAATCGCGGCGGTGCTGGAATGTGTCATTGGCGCGTCGGCGCCGGCTTTTCGGCCGCCGCCCTGCCTTTGGAGTTCTTTGCCGACGCAGCGTCCGGTACATCCGGAACAACGTCCCGATCCCTCTCGTTGAAAGCGAGTTTGACGCGCTTTATCATGTCACGGCTGACCGCCCACCAGTCGCCGGTCTTTGCCCAGTAGCGCAGCGTCACCAAGATCGCGCCGTCACCGAGGCTATCGATGAAGACGCTTGGTTCCGGTGACCTCAGCACCCGGGAATCGGCTTTGGCAAGGCCCATCAGTGTCTCCAACGCTTGATGGATGTCATCCCCATCGGCGATCTTGACGTTCACATCGTTCCGTCGCGTAGGCTCGCGACTGAAATTGGTAATCGGCGTGTTCCAGAGTGTCGAATTCGGCGCCAAACGGTAGAGCCCGTCGCCGGTCCTGAGTTCAGTCGCAAACAACCCGATTTCGCGCACTGTGCCGGCCACACTGCTGGTCTCGATGTATTCCCCGACTCGAAATGGCCTGAGGATCAGCAGCATGATGCCGGCGGCGATATTCTGCAGCGTCCCCTGTAGCGCCAGTCCGATTGCCAGGCCGGCTGCGCCGAGGGTCGCGATGATTGAGGCGGTCTGGACGCCGAACTGGCCGAGCACGGTGATGAACACCAGGATAAGCAGCGCGTAGCGCAGCACATTGGTGAAGAATCGCGCCAGCGTCTCGTCGATGCCATGGACGCGCGACAGGCCTTCATAGGCCCAGCGGCTGGTAAAACCGGCGAGCGCCCAGCCGAGAATGAGCAGGATGACGGCGCCGAGGACGGAAAAGGAATATTGCACTGCCAGCGCGCTCGCCTGGCTGAGCGCCGTTTGCGTGGCGAGAAGGACGTCGGCTGCCTGTTGTTGCATGATCTGGCCCTGTCGATTGTTCTTGGTCGGAGGCTAGATGGAGCGAATGGCGGTAGCGTCAACCGCAGGCGGCGTCGTCGATCGCAAGCACGAAGGGCGCGTTGCCGTCGGCATCCGCACCGCGGCCGATTGCCCGCACTGCCGCGACCAACTGGCCGCGGCGGTTAAGCAGCGCGTCGCCGATCTCGATCAACCGGGCATTCGGCGTCGCGAAAGGCGAGGCCGCCCGCAGCCGGCCGGCAAGCCTTTCTTCGCTCTGATCCGGTACGAGCGACAGCGCGGCGATCAGGGCTGCCGCCGGCGATCGCGACACGCCCATCCAGCAATGGATGAGCAGCGGCGTCTCCTGCCGCCACGATGCGGCAAAGTCGATAATTCCCTGCACATGCGTCTCGTCGGGCGCCACCAGGCCGCCGGTGCCCTTGAAGGCGATGTCGTTCATCGCAAGCGTCAGGTGGCGGTCGGCCGCGATCACGCCAGGTCGGTGAAAGGCCTGCTCCTTGGCGATCAGGCTGATCATGTCACGCGCCTTGTGGCGCACCGCCATCTCCGCGATGCGCGACAGCGGCGAGACGACGATGAAGCTCACGACACCATCTCCCGCTCGGCCTCGATCGCCGCGAAGCGCTCGCAGAACAGTCGCTGCGCTTCGACTGCCGGCAGGGGCTCGATCATCAGCATCTCCGGGCTGATGCCGCGCGGCTGGCCGAAGAATTTCTGCGCCTCGGCGGGTGTGAAGCCGGCAAGCACCGTCGCCTCGAAATAGGCGGCGATCGTATCGGCCTTCTTGATTCGGTCCTTGAGGTCGCGCGAGGGATGCGGCGGCAGGCCGAAGCGCAGGTGCACTGCGGCCTCCAACCGCTTCTCCACCGTCTTGTAGCCGCCGCCGACCACCGATTTGAACGGTGAGATCATATCGCCGATCACATATTCGGGTGCATCATGCAGCAGCGCCATCAGACACTCCTGCGGCCGCGCATCGTTGAAGCGGCGGAAAATGTCTTCAACGACGAGACTGTGCTGCGCCACCGAAAAAGCATGATCGCCTGATGTCTGGCCGTTCCAGCGAGCGACACGCGCCAGCCCATGGGCGATATCGATCAGTTCGACATCGAGCGGCGAGGGGTCGAGCAGGTCGAGCCTGCGCCCGGACAGCATACGCTGCCAGGCACGCGGGGCTTTTGCGGTTGTCACGCACTGGCCTCGTCGGCGCTGGTGGGGAAGACAAGGCCGGACCATGCCGGCAGGACGAGGGAAACAGGTGTTTCGCCGGCGAGCAGCGGCGTGCCTGCGGCGATTGCGGCGCCGGCGCGGTCGATACGCACGATCGCAAGTCCATGGTCGCCTTCGACCGAACCGAGCGTCCCTATAGGCTTGCCGGCCGCGGTGATCTCCGTTCCCGTCCCCGGCAGGGCTGTCACGGCAGAAACGGTCACGACGCGCCGGCGCGCAGTGCCGCGGTGCTGCATGCGCGAGACGACCTCCTGGCCGACATAGCAGCCTTTCCTGAAGGAGAGGCCGCCATTCAAATCCATCAGCACGTCATGCGGGAAGGCATCCTGCAGGGCGAAGTCCGATCCTGAGGTGACGATGCCGAGCCTGATACGCAGCGCGTCATAGAGCGCTTCCTCACCTTTGCCGTGTTTGCCGGGCCGACGGACCAGCGTGACGCCCGCCTTGGCGAAGCGACTGTCCCGGGCGCCCTGGCTGCCCCGGGCGCCCTGGGCGCCCTGGCTGGCGTCGGCATCATCGCCCCAGCAAACGGTGACGCCCTCCTCTGCGCGAAGGGCAAGCGTGACGGCGGCACGCAGCTTGTACATCGTCAGTCGCTTCAGCAGGCCATCGCGCTGGCTGGCGTCCGTTTCGATCGTATAGCCATCGCCCTCCTGCCAGATCATGAAGTCGAACAGGATCTTGCCTTGCGGCGTCAGCAGCGCCCCGGGCCGCACCTCGTCGGACCCGAGCGAGATGATATCGGTGGTGATCAGATTCTGCAGGAAGGATTGGGCTTCCGCACCGCTGACAAAGAGCAATGCGCGGTCTTTCAGGAATACGGCTGGCATGGCGGAACCTGTCGCGTTGGTCATCGCTCACAGGTATGTCTTCATGAGGGGGATCGCAAGCGCCTCATGCGAAACGCGAGAGGAGCAAGCGAGGTGGGCGTCAGTCGCCCGCCGTGAAGAATTTCCATTTGCCCTGAGGCGTAATGCCGAGGCGGTAGAAATTATATCCGCCGAATTCCTGCATGTCGGAAAGATCGCCGGCGGTGACGATGCGCAGTAGCTCGACGCGCTCCGGCGGCGTCAGCGACTTCAAGTCCTTCTCGGCAAAATACGGCCACACATACATATCGTCTGCCGTACCCTGGCCGACATGCACGAAGCCGGTCGAGATGATGTCGAGCATGATGGCGAGGATCTCGTCTCCGTCAGGGTCGCCCGAAAGATCCTTTAGCGTGCCGATCGGATCGTCTGTGGGCTCACCCACCGTCACCTGCGTCTGCTCAGTGCCGGCGCCCATCAGCGGCCGCAGCCGTTCGAGATCGCCGGAGGCGGCCGCCTCGACGATTTGCTCGCGCATCTTGCGAACCGGCTCGGGTACCTTGCTGATGTCGTAAATCACTTCGGCGGGCTTGGCAGCATCCTGGGCGCCTGGCGTCTTGTCGACACCCTGATTATTCTGGCTGTTGACCAGCGGATCCGCCATGGGAACGCCGGGAGCGGCTCCGCTTTGCTGGCTCTGTCCCTGAGCGGCCGGGGCGTCGTTGGTGGGCTGGCCTGGGACCTTGTGCAGTTCGGAAAGCGCGTACGCTGCCGGCGCGAGGAAAACATTGCCGGCGGCGAGGCTGAACGCAAGCAGCACCGGCGCGAGCGGAATTCGCGATACTTTCTCTTTACCGGTGCGCATCAAACTCTCTGATAATAATTATTGCAGGGTGCGGTTCGCGGAGAATTCGCCGGCAAGCATGCGCTCACGGAGCGAATCCAGCAGGGCCTCTGCGCTGCTTTCCCCGTGCAATCTGATGGTCTCCCGCAGTGCATGCGCAATGGCGGCATCAGCGATGATTTCAGGCTCGATTCCGTCCGCCATGCCGTCGGCCCAAGCCTCGTTCTGGTACTCCAGAGCCGCCTGCATCTTTTCGTGGACGATCATGTCGTCGATCTCGTTGAGGCTTGCTTCCATTGTCTTTTCCTCAGAACTTCTCATGTCTTACTGCACCGTTAACAACACTAACAGCCTTTTCCCAAAACGACACGTCCGCATGCGAAAACAGGTTAATTAAACGTCAATTTCCAAAACGCGAGGTAATTTCTGTGGCGAGTGTTGCACCTTCGTTACGGTAGCGCTCTTCTGCCACGATGGCCGCTGCGGTGCAATCCGTATAGACGGAGGCGAACGCGCGGTAGCCGCGATTGAAGGCTGCAGTCAGCCTTTCCTTGCGCAGCTGCTCGTTGCCGGTCTCCGAATCGAGCAGCTGCTGCATGCCGTTGCGCCACTCGTCGGCGTCTGCCGCCTTGCAGAGCGTTCTCAAATAATGCACCGAACCCAACACCTCGGCGAGCCGCGCCAGCTTGTCGTCATAAGGCACGATCACGGCGGGCGGCGGCGTAATCTCCTCCTGTGGAGGCGGCGAATTCTTGCCCTGCGCCATGGTCGGACCGGCCAGGACGAGCAGGGACAAGAAAATGCGTCGAACGGGAATCATGCTCTCAGTTGATACGTTGAGCATGACGGCAACAAGGCGGGCCTGAGAGTTTCCACTTCTATTCGCCGCCCGCCAGGACATGATGCCCAAAAGCGTCAGCGGTTTTCGGCATCCTGTTCTAGCCGCTCGGCGCATTCGAGCACGCTCTGCGGTACGGGCAATCGCCGGATTTCCTCCACCGTGTACCAGCCGACGGCGGCCGCATCGTCGGCGGCTTCCGCCACCACATCCCTATCCGCCTCGACCCGGAAGACCGAGAGCAGGAAATGGCTGTTGACGCTGCCATCGGCCGCATGGGTCTTCAGATCATAGGTCGAAAGCAGCCGCGGATTGCGTGCCGAAATGCCGGTCTCTTCACCGAATTCTCGCAAGGCCGTTTGCTCCGGGGTCTCGCCAGGTTCAGCGCGTCCGCCGGGAAAGGCATACATGTCGGCGGAAGGCGGATTGCGCCGCAGCACCAGCAGGAATCGTCCGTCGCGTTCAAGAATGGCGGATGAGGCGGCTTTGGCGGTGGAGGTCATCGGGGCTGCTCTTGGGGCTCTTGGCTCGAATCGCCCATCCTATCCGATGAACCGATATTTGCATGCCGCCGCTGCTTGGCTTCCCCAGTTTTCGCTGGGATAGTGGTGACGGATTCGAAAGGTGCTTTCGTGACCTACATCATTTACGCCTTCGCCGCCGTCTTCGAGATCGCCGGGTGTTTTGCCTTCTGGGCGTGGCTGAAACTCGAAAAGCCGATCTGGTGGCTGGCGCCGGGCATGGTCTCGCTGGCGCTTTTTGCCTGGCTTCTGACGCTGGTGCCGAGCGAGGCGGCCGGCCGCACCTTCGCGGCCTATGGCGGCATCTACATCGTCGCCTCGCTGCTCTGGCTTTGGCTGGTCGAAAGCCGCATGCCTGATCGTTACGACATCGGCGGGGCGTTGATCTGCCTTGCCGGGACGAGCATCATCCTCTTTGCGCCGAGAGGCTGAAGCGCCTTGACCGGACTCAGGCCCGGTGCAAAGACAAGCCGATGTGTGGACGTTTTGCCCTGACAATCACTAGCGCCGGCCTGCGCGACATTTTCTCCGGTCTGGATTTCGACGAATTTCCGGCGCGCTACAATATTGCGCCGACGCAGCCGATTCTCGTCGTCATTTCAGGCGAGGGCAGGGAGCAGGGCAGCAACTTGGCCGACCGGCGCGCCGTGCTCGTGCGCTGGGGCTTCACGCCGGGCTGGGTCAAGGATCCGAAGGAATTTCCGCTGCTGACCAATGCCCGCTCCGAGACCGCGATCGGCAAGGCTTCTTTCCGGGCGGCCATGCGCCATCGCCGCGTGCTCATCCCGGCCTCCGGCTTCTATGAATGGCATCGTGCATCAAAGGATAGCGGTGAGAAACCGCAGGCCTATTGGATCAGGCCGCGTCAAGGCGGGGTCGTCGCCTTTGCCGGCCTGATGGAGACATGGTCCTCGGCTGATGGTTCCGAGGTCGATACCGGCGCGATCCTGACGACATCAGCCAACTCAGGCATATCCTCGATCCACGATCGCATGCCGGTCGTCATCAAGCCCGAAGACTTTTCGCGCTGGCTGGATTGCAAGACGCAGGAACCGCGCGAGGTGGTCGACTTGATGCGGCCCGTTCAGGACGATTTCTTCGAGGCCGTCCCGGTCTCCGACAAGGTCAACAAGGTCACTAATATGGGGCCTGACCTGCAGCAGCCGGTCGTCATCGAAAAGCCGCTGAAGGCTCCCGAGAAGCGAAGGCCTGACGACGACCAGCTCAGTTTCTTCTGAAGCGGCATCCGCCATTTTTCACTTGGCGGTATAACCGCTTGGTTCGTCTTGTGCGTTGGAGGAGGTTTTGGTGCGGCTTGCTGCAACCGCTCCACGTCAGACCCGCCGCACGGCGGGTTGGAGGATGGCGTGGTCGGCATCGTCTGAGGCTTCCGGCGATAAATCTCAGCATCCGATTCGTCAGCGGTACCTAACGCATGTCACCCAAAATCACTGCTGTTTTGGGATGACGACATGCGGAGAACCAGACTTGAAGCGCACCGAAGTCCGGTTGGAAGTGTAGCACCTCAAGCGGATTTCTTGACGGTGCCCGGCTTGTTCTTTGCCATCAGCGATGCTGCGACAACGGCCTTCAGGCCAACCGGGCGATAGTTGGCGCTGAGATCAGGCTTGGACGGCTGCTGTTCGCTGCTAATACTCTTTTTCGAGGTCACGATACTCTCCTTACGTGGTTCTTCCCTGGGCATTTTATGATTTGCTGTTTCGTCATAAATAGCGACAAAACAGAGACGCATCCCATCAGGATTTGTAAACGAGCACCATAATTCGCGAGGCTTAACTGAAGCCTACGTTGGTTAATACTTACTGAAGACAGCGGTTCCAACTAAAGTGCGCAGCGGTTTTCGCCGGAGAATCGCGCGTAGCGGTTATCCCGTGGGTGAGAACGTAGAGAGAAGATTTCCCAGGTCAGAAAAATCAGCAATGCGCGGAGATCAGATGTGCCGGCCGATATCGTCGTCGCCGACACCAGGTTCCTCGATCGTCAGCGTCCCATATTTCCGGCGCCATTTCCGTGCGCCGAAGGGAAGCGATATAAGGTAGGCAGCAACGGTAAAGACCATCACCTCCCAGGTGTAGCTCATCAGCAGAGCCACATAGAGCACGACGCCGAGCATCATCGGCAGCACGAGATCGCGCCGCAACCGGTTGCCTTCCGATTTGCCCGACCAGACCGGCAGCCGGCTGATCAGCAGGAAGGCGATAACGACCGTATAGATCGACGAAACATAGGCGAAGGTGCGGTCCGTCGCCAGGCCGAGGAAGCCGAGATAGACCGGCAGCAGCACTAGCATGGCGCCAGCCGGCGCCGGCACGCCGACGAAATATTCCGATTGCCAGCTCGCCTTGTTCTCACGTTCGGCCATGACGTTGAAGCGGGCAAGCCGAAGCCCGGCGGCGATCGCGTAGATCAGGGCGGCGATCCAGCCGAGCGAGCGCGCCTGGTCGAGCGCGAAGACATAGACGACGAGGGCGGGTGCGACGCCGAAATTGACGATATCGGCAAGCGAATCCATTTGCGCGCCGAACTTCGAGGTCGCCTTCATCAGCCGGGCCACGCGCCCGTCGATGCCGTCGAGGAAGGCGGCCACCAGTACCATGGAGACGGCGAGCTCGTAACGGTTCTCGAAAGCCAGCCGGATGCCGGTCAGCCCGGCGCAGATCGCCAGAATGGTGATGAGGTTCGGAAAGACGAGACGGAGCGGGATTTCGCGCAGGCGCGGGCCGCGGGCGGAATCATCCGGACCATTGGGCTCGAAAGGCGGAAAGGGCGTTTCCATATCGCGTTCCAATCTGAACCTGGAGCATGTCGCGCAAAACTGTGCAGCGGTTTGCGATAACGACAGGCGTAAAACAATGGGCTTAAGCGCCAAGAGCGAATCTGAAAGATCGCGACGCGCTTTAGCTGCGGCGGCTGATGACGGGACCCTTGGCGGAGGCAAATTCGGCGATAACAGTTTCCCCGGCAATCGCCACTTGGCCGAGCGAGACGCGTGGCGCGGCACCGGCCGGCAGGAACACGTCGAGCCGCGACCCGAAACGGATCAGCCCGAAGCGCTCGCCGGCATCTAACGGTTCGTTGGGGTTTGCCCAGCAGAGGATGCGCCGTGCCACGAGACCGGCGATCTGGACCACACCGATCTGGCCGTGCCGGGTTTCGATCACCAGCCCGTTGCGTTCATTGTCCTCGCTCGCCTTGTCGAGCTCGGCGTTGACAAAGCTGCCGGAGCGGTAGTTGATGCTGACGATGCGCCCGCGCATCGGCGCCCGGTTCACATGGCAATTGAAGACGTTCATGAACACCGAGATGCGCAGCATCGGCTCGGAGCCGAGATTGAGTTCCGCCGGCGGGGTCACCATCTGGATCGCCGAGACTTTGCCGTCGGCGGGAGAGATCACCAGATCGTCGTCCTGCGGGGTCACCCGTTCGGGATCGCGGAAGAAATAGGCGCACCAGAGCGTGAAGATCATGCCGATCCAGAAGAGCGGCTTGAAGATCCAGCCTAGGATCAGCGACGCGACGAAGAAGGCGGCAACGAAGGGATAACCCTCCTTGTGCACGGGGACGATCGTGTTGCGAACCGTGTTGAACAGGCTCATGCTGCCGGTCTCCTTGCGTTTGCGTTTCTCGCTGGTTAGCGAAAAACCGTCTCCGGGGCAATGCTATGGCCCGCGCCCTGGTTCCGACGCCGGGGTTCTGAACAACAAAAGCCTGTCGGTGCCCTATCCCGGCTCAGCTTGCCGGGGCAAGCCGCGCAATCACGCCGAGGTCGTCGCTTTCTCGCACCTGCTTCAGATGTTCCTCCGCCTGTGTCGCCTCGCGTTGGCGGTTCCACATCGAGGCGTAGAGACCGTTCATTTCGAGCAGGGCGGCATGCGTCCCGCGCTCGGCGATCTCCCCGCTTTTCAGCACGATGATTTCGTCGGCGCCGATGACGGTCGAAAGCCGGTGGGCGATCACCAGTGTCGTGCGGTTCTTCGACACCACGTCGAGCGCGGTCTGGATTTCCCGTTCCGTCGTCGTATCGAGCGCCGATGTCGCCTCGTCGAGGATCAGGATCGGCGGCGCCTTGAGGATGGTGCGGGCGATCGCCACCCGCTGCTTCTCGCCACCCGAAAGCTTGAGCCCGCGTTCGCCGACCTTGGTCTCGAATCCCTCGGGCAGCGTCTCGATGAAATGGGCGATCTGCGCTACCTCGGCTGCCGCAAAGACCTCGCCTTCGCTGGCCGATGTGCGGCCGTAGCGGATGTTATAGGCGACCGTGTCGTTGAAGAGCACGGTATCCTGCGGCACCATGCCGATCACTGAGCGCAGGCTCTTCTGCGTCACTGTGCGGATGTCCTGGCCGTCGACGGTGATTACGCCGCTCTGGATATCGTAGAAACGGTAGAGCAGCCGCGACAGCGTCGATTTGCCGGCGCCCGAAGGACCGACGACGGCAACTGTCTTGCCGGCTGGAACATCGAAAGAAATGCCCTTCAGGATCGGACGGGCCGGGTCGTAGGAAAAGTGCACGTCCTTGAAGGCGATCGCACCCTGGCCGATCCGAAGCTCGGTCGCATCGGACGTGTCTTTGACCTCGGCCTTGACCTCAAGCAAGTCGAACATCTGCTCGATGTCGGTCAAGCCCTGGCGGATTTCGCGGTAGACGAAGCCGATGAAATTGAGCGGCGCGGAAAGCTGCAGCAGCATCGAATTGACGAAGACGAAATCGCCGACCGTCTGCTCGCCGCGCTGGACGGCCAGCGCCGACAGCACCAGCATGATGGTCGTGCCGATGCCGAAGATGACGCCCTGGCCGAAGTTCAGCCAGCCGAGCGAGGTCCAGACATCGGTCGCCGCCTTCTCGTAGCGTTCCATCGATTTGTCGAAGCGTTTTGCCTCCATCTCTTCGTTGCCGAAATATTTGACGGTCTCGAAATTGAGGAGGGAGTCGATTGCCTTGGTGTTGGCGTCGGTATCGCTGTCGTTCATTGACCGGCGGATGGCGATGCGCCAGTCGGATGCTCGGATGGTGAACCAGATATAGGCCCAGACAGTGAAGCCGGTGACGGCGAGATAGGAGAAGCCGTAGCCCCACCAGAAGATCGCCGCCGTCAGCAGGAATTCAATGACTGTCGGGACCGAATTAAGGATCGTGAACCGCACGATCGTCTCGATGCCCTTGGTGCCGCGCTCGATGATGCGCGAGAGACCGCCGGTCTTGCGCTCCAGATGGAAGCGCAGCGACAACTCGTGCATGTGCACGAAGGTCCTGTAGGCGAGCTGACGCACCGCATGTTGCCCGACGCTGGCAAACAGCGCGTCGCGCAACTGGTTGAGGCCGAGCTGAATCAGCCGGGTGATGTTATAGGCGATCACCAGGGCGATGGCGCCGGCCAGCAGCGGCGGCACCGAGCCGGCCAGATCCATCCTGCCGTTCAGCGCATCGGTCGACCACTTGAAGAAATAGGGGACGAGCAGCAGGACGAACTTGGAAATCAGCAGGAAGACCGAGGCCCAGACCACGCGCATCTTGAGGTCCGGCCGGCCGGCCGGCCACATATAGGGCCAGAGGTTGAGAAGCGTCTGCAGCAGGTTGGATTCCGAGACTGTCTTACCGTTTGCCATGCTTGTCTCCAGCCCGGATGGGCTTGCGGCGATTGCCGCGCTTCGATGCCGGCAAGAGCACGGAACCGGGACGTGCCCGAAAGCACTCGCCGCAACCCGCAGCCGCCATCGCCAGATAGGGTGTCGGGCGGACGAATACAACAAATGCGGAGTTCAGGAAAAGACAGGCCGGGCGGTTCGCCCGCCCGGCTTCGTCATCTTGTCTGGCGTTTAGAGGTGTTGGCCGGAAAGGCGCTTGCGGTGCAGCTCTTCGGCATTCGGCAACACATCCTTCGGCAGACCGAAAATCTGACCGGGACGGATGCGGTCTGGATCGACGATCTTGTCTTCGTTGGCGATGTAGATCGTCGTGTAACGAACGCCGAGGCCATAGGTGCGGCGCGAGATCTGCCACAGCGTGTCGCCGCGGCGAATGATGACCGCCGCGTTGTTTGCCGTCAGCGGCGCCTGTTCGATCGTCTTCGGCTGATTGCCTACGACATCGTTTGCAGAGGTCACCGCCGGCGCGGGCGTGGCGGTAAGTTCAGCGATCATGCCACCCAGCCTGTCGAGTGCCGCGCCGACGGACTTCGCGTCCCCAGGCAGGCTCTGCAGCAGCGTCAGCGCATTGCCGGCGACCTGAGAGGCGGCGCCGGACGCTTGCTTGAAGGCATCGGATGCATCTGCCGACGCGCGGAAATCGGCGACCGAGCGCAGTGCGAATTCCGTTGCCGAGCGCGCTGCCGCAAGCTGTTCGGCGCCCGGCAGCTTGCCGTCGGCAAACAGCCCCTTCAGCAGGCCGAAGGCCTTGCCGGTCTCGGCCTTGCGCTTGCCGAGTTCGCCTTCGTCGAGCGGCACCATCGAGGAAGCGCCATTCGCGTCGGCAGGCGCGGATTGGGCGGCGACCCTCACCTGGTCGCCGGCAGGGCGATTGAAATTCACCGCCGCGCGAACGATCACCTTGCCGGAGGGATCGACAACATCAACGCGGATCTTGTGGTCGCCGACCGAAAGCGCCACCACACCGTCGATGACGAAATGGCCGTCCGAGCCGGCCGTGTCCTGGCCGACCAGGCTGTCGTCGGCATAACCGACGACCTTGGCGTTGGCGCGCGCCGTGCCGGCAATGAAGATCTTGTTGCCTTCGATCTCGACGGCATTGACCATCACATCGGGCGCATTCGTCTTGTCGGGTGCGGCGGTGCCGGGGATGGCCGGTGCCGTGGCTGCGGCGCCGGAGGCGGCGTCGGTGAGGTTTGGCGTCTGCAGCGCCAGCTCGCCGGTCGGCGCAGCTGTTGTGGCAGGCGCAGGCGAGCTTTCGCCCGTGGCCGGCTTGTTGGAGGCATCAGCAACTTCGGTTCCGGCCTTCGGCGCGGTGATGATGCGGCTCGCTGTGCCGGGTTTGGATACCATGGCGAGCAGATTGGCACCGTTGCCGTCTTTCGGCACGGAAATGGTCGCGACTTCTTCGGAAAGCGAGCTCTTGCCGTCCTTGCCGGTGAACTTGAGCACCAGCTGGTGGTCGCCCGCTGCAAGCGGCTCGTCGAGAACCGCGGCGAAATCGCCGCTTGCATCGACATTGGCTGTCGTTACGACCTTTTCGCCGTCAAGCACTTCGAGCTTGCCGTTCGGTTCGGCGGAGCCGGCAATCACCGTCGAGCCGTCGGGCTCAACGCGCAAGACGTCGAAGGCGGGAAGCTTCGGGCCGGCATTCGCCGCTGCCGTGCTCGCAGCAGGGTCGGACGCACCGGTCAGCGCAGCCTCGGCCTTGGCGATCGCGGCAAGCGCATCGGCGATGTTCTCCGGCAGCGCCTGGACGATAGCGAGCGCCTTCGCGCCGCCGTCCTTGGCTTTCGTGGCAAGCGTCTGGGTCGCCGGATCGAGGCCCTCGGGGATTGCGAAACCGGCAAGTGCGCCCAGCGCGTTGACGGCCTTGGTCTTGGTGGCGGCGAAGACATCGTCGGCAGGGCCCTTGCCGTCGGCAAACAGCGCCTTAAGTTCGCTGAGCGAGACGCTGGCGCCGGCCGAAAGGCGGCCCACCTTGTCGGCTGTCGCAGCCGCATCCGCCACAGCGGAGCGCGATGTCTTTGCCGACTCGTTAACCGTATCCTTGAGTTCCGTGCTCGCCTGGTTGATCGCGTCGCCGACCTTGCCTGCATCGCCGCCGATGCGCGGCATAACGAAAAACACCATCAGTAGGATTGCGATTACGAGCACTGCAAGGGCCAGCAAGCCGGCACGGTTCTTCATCATTATGTCTCCCAAGGCGGCAATTTGCCGTAGTAACCGAAATTGCTAGCGATTCCCGTTGCTTTTCACAAGCATTCAAAGCAATTCGGCAAGCTAGGCACGCTGCTTTCCAGTCAATTTTCTTGACTGCATTGAAATGGAATAGTTGTTTGCCTCTATGACCGAACAATCTGTATCGATTCGATCCATCTGCGTTTACTGCGGCTCAAGGCCGGGACGCGATCCCTCCCACATGGCGGCCGGGCGCGCTCTCGGACGAGAGATCGCCGAATACGGCCTGCGCCTCGTCTATGGCGGGGGTACCAAAGGCATCATGGGCGCGGTCGCAAGCGGCGTGCTTTCAGGCGGCGGTCAGGTCACGGGCATTATCCCCGAATTCCTGATCGATATGGAGGCGACTCGCCACTCGCTCGGTCAGCTCAACGAACTTATTGTAACCCCTGATATGCATGCGCGCAAACACACGATGTTCGAGCGTTCCGATGCTTTCGTCGCGCTGCCAGGCGGCATCGGCACGCTGGAGGAGATCGTCGAGATCATGACCTGGGCACAGCTCGGCCGCCACGAAAAGCCGATGGTTTTTGCCAACGTCAACGGTTTCTGGGATCCGATGATGGAACTGATGCGCCATATGACCGAAGAAGGCTTCCTGCACACCGCCCACCGGGTGCAGCCGCTCGTCGTCGACGAGATCTCCGGCATCATTCCGGCGATCATGGCCCAGGCAGCCCAACTCGCCGCCGATCGTAACGGCGAGGACGAGGTGATCTCGAAGATGTAGAAGTCCGTACGGGCGCCTCAGCGCCCGCGGCTTCCCCTCAGCATCGACCAGCTGTAGAGGACCAGCCCTGCCCAGATCAGCGGGAAGGCAATCATGCGCGCCGTGCCGAGCGGCTCCTGGAAGACGAAGACCGCGATCAGGAAAATCATCGTCGGTGCGATATACTGCATGATGCCGATCGTCGAGAGTTTCAGCAGCTTGGCGCCGTTGGCATAGATCATCAGCGGCACAGCGGTAATGACGCCGCAGCCGAGCAGCAGCGTCGTATCTGCAAGGCCGGTGCGGTAGAGGTGGCCCTGGCCGCTGCCGAATTCGAGATAGAGGATATAGAGCAGGGCGGGTCCGCTGAGGATCAGCACTTCGAGGAAGAAGCCCTGGTTCGGCCCGAGCGGCAGCGTCTTGCGGAGCAAAGCATAAAACCCCCACGAGATCGCCAGCGTCAGCGCCACCCATGGAATGCCGCCGCTATCGAATGCGAGAATGGCGACGGCAAGCCCTGCCAGCGCGATCGCGGCGATCTGCAGCGGCTGCAGCTTCTCCTTGAGCAGCACCGAGCCGAGGAAGATGCTGAACAGCGGATTGATGAAATAACCGAGCGCCGCATCGAGCGAATGGCCGGCGCCGATCGCCCAGACATAAGTGCCCCAGTTGACGGTGATCAGCGACGCCGTCAGCGCTGCCATCGCCAGCATGCGCGGCGAGCGCAGCGCAGTCGCGATCTCCTGGGTGCGCCCGAGCACGATCAGAACGATGCCTGCCAGCGGCAGCGACCAGACGATGCGGTGGGCGATCACCTCGGCCGGCGAAATATGCGCCACCGCCTTCATGTAGATCGGCAGGAAGCCCCAGAGCAGATAGGCCGTCAGCGCGAAGGCGAAACCGCGCGGACTGTCTTCGTTCTTGGCCAAGGGAACGGATGCATCGGTCGACATCGGGGTGTTTCCATCTTTGTTCTTCTTCTGATCCGGCCTAGCTTAAGCGCCGTGAATAGGCCAATTCATTTCGTTGAATGAACCTTGAGAGAATTTGAAGCGGAAACGAGGCGACGGACGGATGATGGCGGCAAAGACCGGCAAGGCTTCCTCGCCGAACCGGCGGAAGAGACTTATTCCGCCGCGATCTTGCCTGCCAGCTGCCGGTTCTTCATCAACTTGTAGATGACGGAGTCCATCAGTGCTTGGAACGAGGCGTCGATGATGTTCTCCGAGACGCCGACCGTCCACCAGCGCACGCCGTCGCTGTCGGTGGACTCGATCAGAACGCGGGTGATCGCCTCCGTGCCGCCATTGAGGATACGCACCTTGAAATCGGCGAGCACCAGATCGTCGATCTCGTGCTGGTATTTGCCGAAATCCTTGCGTAGCGCGAGGTCGAGCGCGTTCACCGGGCCTTCGGCATCGGCAACCGACATCAGCGTCTGGCCGTCGATGGTGATCTTCACCACGGCCTCGGAGACGATCTTCACGCGGCCAAGACTGTCGAAGCGGCGCTCGATCATCACCCGGAAGCCTTCGATGGTGAAGAATTCCGGGATCGTGCCAAGCGTGCGGTGCGCCAGCAGCTCGAAGCTCGCATCTGCGCCCTCATAGGCATAGCCGATGGATTCACGTTCCTTGACGATCGAGATCAGCAAGTCGAGCTTTGGATCGTCCTTGGCGACGGTAATGCCGCGCCGCTTCAGCGCATTGATGAAGTTCGCCTTGCCGCCCTGGTCTGACACCATGACCTTGCGGAAGTTGCCGACGGTCTCCGGCGGCACGTGTTCATAGGTCCGCGGGTCCTTGATCAGCGCCGATGCATGGATGCCGGCCTTGGTGGCGAAGGCGGAAGCGCCGACATAGGGCATCTGATGATCAGGCGAGCGGTTGAGCAGCTCGTCGAAGGCATGCGAAAGGCGGGTGAGATTGAGCAGCCGCTCCTCGTCGATTGCCGTTTCGAAACGTGTGGTGTAGGCGCTCTTTAGCGCCAGCGTCGGGATCAGCGTCACCAGATTGGCATTGCCGCAACGCTCGCCGATGCCATTCAGCGTGCCCTGGATCTGCCGGACGCCGGCCTCGACCGCGGCCAATGAATTGGCGACCGCCTGGCCGGTGTCGTTATGGGCATGAATCCCAAGACAGTGGCCGGGAACGCCTGAGGCGATCACCGCCTCGACGATGGCGCGCACCTCCGGCGGCTGCGTGCCGCCATTTGTGTCGCAGAGCACCACCCAGCGGGCGCCGCTGTCATAGGCGGTCTTGGCGCAGGCGAGCGCATAGGCCGGATTGGCCTTGAAGCCGTCGAAGAAATGCTCGCAATCGACAATCGCCTCCTTGCCGGCGCCGACCGCCGCCTTGACGCTTTCGGCGATGCTTTCGAGGTTTTCCTCATTAGTGCAGCCAAGCGCCACCGCAACATGATAATCCCAGCTCTTGGCGACGAAACAGATGGCGTCGGATTTCGCCTGCAGCAGCCCGGCAATGCCGGGATCATTGGAAACCGAAACGCCCGCCCGCTTCGTCATGCCGAAGGCAACGAAGGCGGCCCGGCTGGTGCGCTTCTCGCTGAAGAAGGCTGTATCCGTCGGATTGGCGCCGGGATAGCCGCCCTCGACGTAATCGATGCCGAATTCGTCCAGCATCGCGGCGATCGCAATCTTGTCCTCGACCGAGAAATCGATGCCGGGCGTCTGCTGCCCGTCCCGGAGCGTCGTGTCGAAGAGGTAGATTTTTTCCTTGGTCACCGCGATGTCTCCGGGGCATTGATTGTTTTTATCCGGAGCTTACCCCCCTTGCCCTGCCGGGCAGAGGGGTAGTCACGGCGTGTAGCATCAGTCCGGCTTCCCGGCAAACTTATCCGTCGCCCGGATCAGCTGGTCGAGAATCCCCGGCTCCGAATAGGCATGGCCCGCACCCTCGATCAGGTGGAGCTCTGCCGTCGGCCAGGCCTTGTGCAACTGCCAGGCATATTTGGCCGGGCAGGGCATGTCGTAGCGTCCATGCACGATGACGCCGGGAATATCCTTGAGCTTGCCGGCATCGCGGATCAGCTGTCCCTCGTCCATCCAGCCGGCATTGACGAAGAAATGGTTCTCGATGCGCGCGAATGCATAGGCGAATTCCGGCTCCTCGAACTTGCCGCTCGTCGAAGGTTCCGGCAGCAGCGTGATCGTTTCGCCTTCCCAGATACTCCAGGCCTGCGCGGCCTTGAGGCGCACGTCTCTGTCTTCGTGCGTCAGGCGGCGATGATAGGCCTGCATCATCTCATGCCGCTCTTCCGACGGAATGGGAGCGATGAAGCGCTCCCACTTGT
The DNA here is from genome assembly GCF_017357385.1 of Rhizobium sp. NZLR1. Taxonomy (NCBI): domain Bacteria; kingdom Pseudomonadati; phylum Pseudomonadota; class Alphaproteobacteria; order Hyphomicrobiales; family Rhizobiaceae; genus Rhizobium; species Rhizobium sp. NZLR1. The sequence continues at coordinate 1,534,134 of NZ_CP071632.1, forward strand.
CCGGGAACATTTCCGAGACGCCGAATTGGTAGTACCAGTCGAGCTCGGCCTTGGTCAGCGTATAGATCCCGCGCAGAATGAGCTCGGAGACGTGCTGCGGATGCGTCTCGGCATAGGCGAGCGCCAGGGTTGAACCCCAGGAGCCGCCGAACACCTGCCAGCTGTCGACGCCGGCCATTTCGCGCAGCCGCTCAATATCGGCGACGAGATGCCAGGTCGTGTTGGCGTTGAGTTCCGCATGCGGCGTCGACCGGCCGCAGCCGCGCTGGTCGAACAGCATGACGTCGTAGAGCTGAGGATCGAAAAGCCGGCGATGAGCGGGCGAGATGCCGCCGCCCGGACCGCCATGCAGGAAGACGGCGGGCTTGGCGCCCGGCATTCCCGACCGCTCCCAATAGATCACATGGCCGTCGCCGACATCGAGATGGCCGGAGGCGTAGGGTTCGATCTCGGGATAGAGTGTGCGCAGGATCTCGGTCATATCTTCACGCCTTTCGCGGGCCAGAGCGCGGTGTCGTGATCGGGATGCTGGAAGGAAATGATCGCCTCCTGCCGCGCGTAGAAATCCTGATCCTTCAGCACCGGCGCATCGAAGATCTCTTCGACCCAGGGCAGGCGGGCCTCGTAGTTTACCTGGACCAGCGGTGCGAGATCGCTGCGGTCGTCGAAAGTGCCGATCGCAAGCTCCAGCCCGCCCGGATGACGATAGGTCATCGGCGTGCCGCAATTGCTGCAGAAGCCACGGTCGATATTGACCGAGGACTGGAAATAGCTCGGCTCGCCGCGCGTCCATTCCATCCCCTCCTCAGGCGCAGTGACGAGCGCGGAGAAGAAACCACCGAACTGCTTCTGGCACATGCGGCAATGGCAGATCGAGGGTCGCCCCAGTCCGCCTGAAATGCGGAAGCGCACGGCGCCGCATTGGCATCCGCCTGTTTTTATCGTGTCCGTCATGAGATCTCTCCGAGGGGCCAGCTTTTCGTGTCGTGATCGGGGTGCTGATGGTTGCTTGCCGCAATCGCGTTCTCGCGGTCGGGCGTTTCAGCCTGTGGTTCCAGCGGCAGTCCGGGGAGCGCGTGAAACCAGGACATCTTGCGGTCGGTGTTCGATTGCATCACCGGCCTGACCGCCTCGGGATTATCGAGAGAGCCGAGCATGATGTTGATGAAATCCATCTCCGGAATGTCGTAGAACAGCGGCGTGCCGCAATCGCCGCAGAAGCCGCGCCGCACCAGATCCGAGGATTGAAACCATTTCGCCGCGCCGCGCGTCAGCTCGAAATCTTGACGCTTCGCTGCTGCAAGCGGCATGAAATAATTGCCGGCCGCCTTCTGGCACATGCGGCAATGGCAAAGGTGGGGATAACCGAGTTCGCCTTCAGCGCGGTAACGCACCGCCCCGCACTGGCACCCACCGCTTCTGTCTGCGTCCACTGTCATCGGGGCTCCTTGGGCGGCCATGCCTGCGTCTCATGATCGGGATGCTGGAAGGAGACGAGTTCGAGCACGAAGGGGGCGGCTTGCGCATCCTCCTCCGTCCGGTGCCCCGGCAGTTCGTGCAGATGATCGACGAAGCCGATCTTGCCCTCGATGCCGAATTGCACCACCGGCGGGAGCGCCGAAGGATCGTCGAAGGCGCCCGCGGCAATCGCAACCCCGTCAGGCGCCTCGTAGGAAAGCGGCGTCCCGCAATCGCCGCAGAAGCCGCGCTCGACGAAATTGGAAGAGCGGAACATTTTCCGCTCTCCGCGCGTCCACGCAAAATCGGCGCCGCGCACCGACACCAGCGGCGCATAATAAGCCCCGAACGCCTTCTGGCACATGCGGCAATGACAGATCGACGAATCCTTGAGTTCGCCGCTGACGCGAAAGCGCACCGCACCGCACTGGCAGCCGCCGGTATAGGTGGTCATGGACAATCCCTCCGCAACAATGTGGGGAGGGGTTGGGGAGGGGCGTTATCCCCAGACACCACTCTCACCGCTTGACCTCCCACGTCGTCACCCGCTCGCCGGTCGCCGTATCCCTGCCGTCCTTCAGCTGGATGCCTTTCGCGGTCAGCTCGTCGCGGATCTTGTCGGCCTCAGCAAAATTCTTCGCCTTCAGCATTTCCAAACGCATGGCGACCAGCGCATCGACTGCCGCTGCGACGGCCGCGTCGATTTCTGCTTTCCTCGGCAGCAGCCCGAGGAGGGCAGCGGTTGCCGCGAAGGCGGCGCCGGCGGCGGGATCCGTATGGGCAGCTTGCGCCAAGGCATGCAATGCCTGCACCGCCGCCACCGTGTTGAGGTCGTCGGCCAGCGCGTTGAGCACGGTTTCATCGGGCGCTGCATCGCCGGCTTCGGTCGCCGGCCATTTGGCGAGCAGACGTTCGGCCTCTTCCAGTCGCTTGATCGAAAAGTCGATCGGCTCGCGATAATGCGTCATCAGCATGGCAAGGCGCAGCACCTGGCCCGGCCATTTGCGGCCGCCGAAGGTTTCCGTGTGCAGCAACTCGTGGATGGTGACGAAATTGCCTTCGGATTTCGACATCTTGCGGCCTTCGACCTGCAGGAAGCCGTTATGCATCCAGACATTCGCCATCACCTCGGTGCCGTGGGCGCAACGCGACTGGGCGATCTCGTTTTCATGATGCGGGAAGATCAGGTCCAGCCCGCCGCCATGAATGTCGAAGACATCGCCGAGATAGCGCTTGCTCATCGCCGAGCACTCGATGTGCCAGCCAGGCCGGCCGCGGCCCCACGGGCTCTCCCAGCCGGGCTCGTTGTGGCTCGACAGCTTCCAGAGCACGAAATCGCCCGGGTTCTTCTTGTGCGCGTCGACGGCGATGCGGGCGCCGGCCTGTTGCTCGTCGAGCGGGCGCTTCGAAAGTTGGCCGTAATCCGCCATGGACTTGGTGTCGAACAGCACTTCGCCGGCTGCGACATAGGCATGGCCATTGCCGATCAGCTTCTCGATGATCTCGATCATCTCAGCGATATTGTCGGTCGCCCGCGGCTCGAAGGTCGGCTCCAGGCAGCCGAGTTCGGCGACATCGGCGTGAAATTGCGTCTCGGTCTTTTCGGTGACCGCGCGGATCGCTTCATTCAGCGGCAGGCCCGGATGATCCCGGAGCGCCCGCGCATTGATCTTGTCATCGACGTCGGTGATGTTGCGGGCATAGGTGACGTGGCCTTCGCCATAGACATGGCGCAGCAGCCCGAACAGCACGTCGAAGACGATGACCGGCCGGGCATTGCCGATATGAGCGAAATCATAGACGGTCGGGCCGCAGACATACATGCGGACATTGTTGGGATCGATCGGCGAAAGAACCGATTCTTCCCGTGTCAGCGTGTTGTACAGCCTCAGTTCCGGCATGCCGCCCATTCCACTCTCCCATCAGTACAATCAGAAATATCGCGACCGGCGGGCCGGGGCGTTTCGCATCTTGACTATTTGGGAGACGAAAACGGCCGGGCCAGCGCTTGCGCTAGCGAATAATCTTTCCGCAGATAATGCAGATAACCGTTTTCATGCCGCGTTTTATGGCGTGGGAATGACGTTTGGTCAAGAGGGGCGAGGAACGATCCCGGCAGCAACTGAAGCGGCGCATCCGGTGAATCGATTGCAAGGCCGAAGGTCCGCGAAGACAAACAGCGCGTCTTCAGATTCGTCTGCCATTTTCGCGGCGCAAATCTTCTATAGCCAGCTGAAACCTGCTGAAAATATGGGAGAAATGTGTGAGGAGCGTGGTTCGGTGGACAATCGGAGCGACCGCAATTGTGGTGGTCGCATCCGCTGCATATCTGGCGTACGATTTCGGAATGCTTCGCTTCAACAATCCGTCCTTGAGCCGCTATCCGATCCAGGGCATCGATGTCAGCCATCACCAGGGTGACATTGATTGGAAGATGGTGGCCGCGCAGCCCAACGTCCGTTTCGCGATCATGAAGGCGACCGAAGGCGGAGATCACAAGGATTCCAGGTTCGCCGACAACTGGCGGCGCGCCGGCGATGCAGGACTGGTCAGGGGCGCTTATCATTTCTTCACCTTCTGCCGCCCGGGCAAGGATCAGGCGCAGAACGTCCTCGCGACCGTGCCGAAACAGCCGGGAACCCTGCCGATCGCCGTCGATCTGGAGTTCGTCGGCAATTGCAACAAGGTCCCGACTGTCGAGGAAATGGCGACTGAGGTGAACGCCTTCTTTACCGAGCTGACAGGCACCTTTCCGGAAAAGCCGATCTTTTACGTCACGCAGGAATTCTTCGATCGCTATCTGAAAGGCAATGAATCCCGCTTCCCCGACCATTTCCTGTGGCTGCGAAGCGTGTTCCAAGAACCGACGCAGGAAGACTGCGGTGGTTGGTCGATCTGGCAATTTGCCGACAACGGCACTGTCGACGGCATTCAGGGAGCGGTGGACCTCAATGCCGTGTGCCCGTCGGAAACGGGCTTCGCACATCTGTTCCCAGCCGTTGCTGTCAAATGACGCTACTCCGGCAGGCGGTAGTCGACGAGCTTGTTTTCCCGCACGATGAACAGTTTGCCCGTGTCGGTCACACCAGGCCCCGTCAATGGCAGGATCGCCTTGGCGATCTCGGAGGGATGCGGCAGCGTCTGCGGATCTTCGCCCGGCACCGCCTGGGCGCGCATCGCCGTGCGGGTGGCGCCCGGATCGACGCTGGTGATGCGCAGCGGCGTCGATTGGCTCTCGCCGGCCCAGGTCCGAGCCAGCGCCTCGACGGCCGCCTTGGAAGCGGAGTAGGCGCCCCAGAAGGGCCGGCACTTGTGGGCGGCACCCGAGGACAGGATGACGGCGCGGCCGGCATCCGAGCGGGTCAGCAGCGGATCGACCGACCGGATCAGCCGCCATGTGGCAGTGACGTTGATGGTCATCACCTTTTCGAACACCTTCGCCTCGATATGACCGATCGGCGAAATGACGCCGAGCACGCCGGCATTGGCGACGAGGATATCGAGTTTGCCCCAGCGCTCGAAGATCGAGCCGCCGAGTGCGTCGATCGCATTCATGTCGGCCAGGTCGAAGGGGACGAGCGTCGCCGTGCCGCCGACCGCCTTGATCGCATCGTCGAGATCCTCGAGCCCGCCGACCGTGCGGGCGCAGGCGATCACATGGGCGCCGGCTTTCGCAAGCTCCAGCGCCGTGAAATAGCCGATGCCACGCGATGCACCGGTGACGAGTGCGATCTTGCCCTCAAGATTGATGTTCATCTGTTCCGGTTCCGGATTTGCTTGCGATGGCGAGGGGCGCACGAGCCCCTCGGAAGGGAAGTCAAAGCAGCGGCGGCTCAGCCGTTGCTGGCAAGCATCGAAAGCTTGTTGCCCATCGACTCGCCGTTCTTGTCGAGCAGGCGGGTCGGATAGTCACCGGTGAAGTAGTGGTCGGTGAATTGCGGCCGGGCAGGATTGCGGTCCTCGCCGCCGACGGCGCGGTAAAGCCCGTTGATCGACAGGAAGGCAAGCGAGTCCGCGCCGATATATTTGGCCATGGCGTCGACATCGGCATACTGGTTCGCCAGGAGCTTTTCGGCATCGGGCGTGTCGATGCCGTAAAAGTCGGGGAAGAAGATCATCGGGCTGGCGACGCGGAGATGGACTTCGCGCGCGCCCGCTTCACGGATCATCTGGACGATCTTGAGAGACGTCGTGCCGCGCACGATGGAATCATCGACCAGCACCACACGCTTGCCTTCGATCATCGCCCGGTTGGCCGAATGCTTCAGCTTCACCCCAAAGGCGCGGATCTGCTGGGTCGGTTCGATGAAGGTGCGGCCGACATAGTGGTTGCGGATGATGCCGTATTCGAAGGGAATGCCGCTTTCCTGTGCGAAGCCGAGAGCCGCCGGCGTGCCGCCGTCCGGCACCGGCACGACAACGTCGGCCTCGACGGGCGATTCCTTGGCGAGGTTCATGCCCATATTCTTGCGCGTCGTATAGACGTTGCGGCCGCCGACGACCGAGTCCGGCCGGGCGAAATAGACATATTCGAACAGGCAGAGCCGTTCCGGCTGCCGCTTGCCGGGCTTGCGGGCATCGATGCTGATCGAGCCGTCGGGCTGGATTTCGCAGATGACGACCTCGCCATTTTCCACGTCGCGGATGAACTTGGCGCCGATGATGTCGAGCGCGCAGGTTTCCGAGCAGAAGATCGGCTTGCCGTCGAGTTCGCCCATCACCAGGGGGCGGATGCCGGTCGGGTCACGCGCGGCAATCAGCTTAGTGCGCGTCATCGCGAGCATCGAATAGCCGCCTTCCATCTGGCGAATGGCGTCGATGAAGCGGTCGGACGTGGAAGCGTGGCGGGAGCGGGCGATGAGATGGAGCACCACTTCGGTATCGGACGTCGACTGACAGATGGCGCCGGTCGCGATAATCTGGCGGCGCAGCGTCAGGCCGTTGGTGAAATTACCGTTATGGGCAATGGCGATCCCGCCTTCCTCAAGTTCGGCAAACAGCGGCTGCACGTTGCGCATGGCGACTTCGCCTGTCGTCGAGTAGCGGGTATGACCGATCGACATGCTGCCGGGCAGGCGGGCGAGCGTCATCGGATTGGTATAGTGGTCGCCGACCAGGCCCATATGGCGCTCCTGATAGAAGCGCTTGCCGTCGAACGAGACGATGCCGGCTGCTTCCTGTCCGCGATGCTGAAGCGCATGCAGACCAAGAGCCGTCAGTGCCGCGGCATCGGGATGTCCCAAAATTCCGAAAACCCCGCATTCCTCATGCAGCGTATCTCCGTCGAGCGGATCGTCGGTCGGGAAGGAATGGGACTGGTTCATTTCTGCGGGCCTCTGCTCTCACAAGAATGGATCGGCATTTCCAGAAATAACTGAAGCCCGGCAGAGCTGGAATGCCCGGCCGGACCCCTTATTTGACATCCCGCTCAAATGGCAATTGCCGGAGGGCGGGTCAAGCTCTTGAACACTGTGTCAATTCGCTGGCTGCTGTGCAGGCGCGGTCGGTGCGTCTTCTGCCGGTGCCTGGTCGCCCGTCGGCGGATTGGTGCCTTCGGCGCCCTGTGCCGGCGGCTGAAGCTTATCACGGATGCTCGCCGGTATCATCTGGGCAAATTGCTCCGGCAGAACCGATTTCAGCTTCACGACCATCGAATCCAGGAAGGGTTTCGATTTTGCTTGGTTGACCCAGGCCGGGCGGTGGTCGACATCGACCAGCCAGTTCCAGAAGGCGACGGCGACGACCAGCAGCAGCACGCCGCGCGCTGCCCCGAACAGGAAACCGAGCGTGCGGTCGAGCGCGCCGACGCGGCTGTCGATGATGAAATCGGCAATCTTCATCGTGATGAAAGAAATGACGATGAGCGCGATCAGGAAGACGACCGCTGCCGAACCGACGATCGCGATGCGGTCGTCATCGGTATATTTCTTCGCGTAGGGCAACAGGTACGGATAGAGGTAATAGGCCGCCGCTGCCGATCCGCCCCAGCTCGCGATTGAGAGGATCTCGCGCGAAAAGCCGCGGACCATCGCCAGCACGGCGGAGAAGAGCACGACGCCGATGACAATACCGTCGAAAATCGTAATGGGCATGTAAATTCAACTCCAGGACTGCCGCTTGGCGGCCGTGTCGTGCCTTATCGTGTGCCTCCTATATCATTACCAATCTTGGCAATGAAAGGATCAAACCTCGTCTTCCACACGCAGCGCTCCCTTCGAGCCGGCGATGCGCGCCACCAGATCCGGCAGGCTTTCGACCTCGCTCCACCGCCCGCCGGAGCCCTTCGGCAGTTCGGCGGAGGCGGATGGAAGCAGTGCTGCGGAAAAGCCCAGCTTCTCGGCTTCCTTGAGGCGCTGGGCGGTGTGCGCAACCGGCCGGATGGCGCCCGACAGGCTGACTTCGCCGAAATAGACGCAATCGGCGGGAAGGGCAATACCGGCAAGCGAGGAAACCAGCGCCGAGGCGACGGCGAGATCGGCCGCCGGTTCGGTGATGCGGTAACCGCCGGCAACATTGAGGTAGACGTCATGCTGGCCGAGCCTGACGCCGCAATGGGCTTCCAGCACCGCGAGGATCATCGACAGCCGGGCCGAATCCCAGCCGACCACGGCGCGCCGTGGTGTGCCGAGCGAGGTCGGCGCCACCAGCGCCTGCACCTCGACGAGAATGGGACGCGTGCCCTCCATGCCGGCAAAGACAGCGGCGCCCGGCGATTTTTCGTTGCGTTCGCCGAGGAAGAGTTCCGAGGGATTGGCGACTTCGCGCAGCCCCTTGTCGGACATTTCGAAAACGCCGATCTCGTCGGTCGGGCCGAAGCGGTTCTTGACCGTGCGCAGGATACGGTAGTGATGGCCGCGATCGCCCTCGAAATAGAGCACGGCGTCGACCATGTGCTCGACGACGCGCGGGCCGGCGATCTGCCCGTCCTTGGTGACATGCCCGACCAGCACCATGGCGGCGCCGGTCTGCTTGGCGAAACGGATCATCGCCTGCACGCCGGTGCGCACCTGCGTCACCGTTCCCGGCGCGGATTCGGCCAGTTCGCTCCACAGCGTCTGGATGGAATCGATAATGACGAGATCCGGCCGCTTGCCCTCGGCAATTGTCGCCAGAATATCCTCGACATTGGTTTCGGCCGCCAGCATCACGTCGGTATCGGCCGCCGCAAGGCGCTGTGCCCGCAGCCGGACCTGCGCCACAGCTTCTTCGCCGGAGACGTAGATGATCTTGTGGCCACGCCGCGCAAGAGCGGCGGCCGCCTGCATCAGCAGCGTCGATTTGCCGATACCGGGATCGCCGCCGATCAGCACCGCCGACCCGCGCACGAAGCCGCCGCCAAGCGCCCGGTCGAGTTCCGACATGGCGGTATGGATGCGCGGCGCCTCCTCGATTTCACCGGACAGCGCCGTCAGCGCCACCGGCCGGCCCTTCTTCGGCGTCTTGCCGGGGCCGGAGCCGATCCCGCCCATCGGGTCCTCTTCGACGATGGTGTTCCACTCGCCGCAGTTCTCGCATTTGCCGGCCCAGCGGTTGTGGATCGTGCCGCAACTCTGGCAAATGAATTGTGTCCTGGCCTTCGCCATCAATCACTCTTTCAGTCCGGGTTCCCGAGTGAAGCAGTCGCGCCGCTTCATCGAATCATTGTCGTGCTTGAGATAATGGCTATCGCGACGGATCAAAACTAATGATTTTCCCATCAGTGCCTCCCGTGCCTATGCTTTGCCTCTGCTCATTCTGAACGGTGGAAGATGTTCGATTATTCGTTTGCGCACTGGTTTGCATTTTTCTCGGCGGCGGTCCTGCTCAACCTGTCACCCGGCCCCGACATCGCCTTCATCCTCGGTCACACGATGAAAAGCGGAAAACGTGCCGGTTTTTCCGCGCTGTTCGGCGTCTGGTCCGGCGCCTGCCTGCATGTTCTGATGGCAGCGCTCGGCCTTTCCGCCGTGCTCGCCGCTTCGGCCGTCGCCTTCTCCGCGGTCAAATGGATCGGCGCCGCCTATCTCGTCTGGCTGGGCATCCAGGCTTTGCGCGCCGGCGGCGGCAATGGTCTGATAAAGACTGCCGGTGAAAAAATGCCGGCAGCAAGGATCTACCGACAGGGCATTCTGGTTTCATTGCTCAATCCGAAAGTGGCGATTTTCTTCCTGGCCTTCCTGCCGCAATTCGTCGTTGAAGGGGCAGGGCCGGCATGGGCCCAGCTCATGCTGCATGGCGGGCTGATCATCGTCGTCGCTGCCTTCATCGAGCCGCCGCTCGTCCTCCTCGGAGGGCGCCTTGCCGATGCGCTCAGGCATAATCAAAAAATTGGGTTATGGCTCGATCGCGGCCTCGGCGCGCTTTTCCTGGCGCTCGGCGTCCGCCTTGCGCTCAGCAGCCGCTGACGGGTAGGTTATTCCTCGTCGGCGACATAGCGCCGCTCGTGGCGGAGCCCCATGCTGGTCAGGATCTCGTATCCGATCGTGCCTGCCGCCCGCGCCACATCGTCCAGGGCCATGTTCTTTCCGAACAGCTCGACATAATCCCCGGCGCGCACGGCGTTGTCAGGCAGATCCGTCACGTCGAAGATCGTCAGGTCCATCGTGATCCTGCCCGCGACCGGCACCTTACGTCCGGCGATGAAGCCTTGCCCACCCTGCGGTACGGTCTGGCGCAGCGGCACGCCGCCGCTCGACAGGCTGCGCATGTAGCCGTCGGCATAACCGGCCGAAGCGATCGCCAGCCGGCTTTTGCGGCCAAGCTGCAGCGCCCGCCCGTAGCTGACGGTCTCGCCGGCCTCGACGCTGCGCACCTGGATGATGCGGGCTTCCGCGGTTGCCACCGGCCGCATCGGATTGGCCAGGCCGCAGACCGCCTCGGCGCCATAAAGCGCGATGCCGGGACGGGTCAAGTCGAAGTGATAATCCTCGCCGAGGAAAATGCCGGCCGAGGCGGCAAGGCTTGAATCGATGCCTTCATAGGCGGCGCTAACCCTGTGGAATGATTCGAGTTGCTGCCGGTTCATCGCATGGCTGGGATCGTCGGCGCAGGCGAGATGGCTCATGACAAGCACCGGTGCGAAGCTCGCCGGACGTGAGACGTCGTCGGCGAGCGCGATCGCATCGTCCATATGCAATCCGAGCCGATTGAAGCCGGTATCGACATGCAGCGCGCAGGGGTAGTCACCGTAATCGGCAAGTACCGCCATCCAGAAGGCGAGCTGCTCGTCAGAGGAGATCACCGGAACCAGATCGTTTTCGAAGAAGCGCCGCTCGGTGCCCGGCCATATGCCCGAGAGCACGAAAATGCGCGCCTCGGGCGCATAGAGGCGAAGCGTCACACCCTCGTCGACGGTCGCGACGAAGAAGTCGCGGGCGCCTGCCATGTAGAGCGCTTCGCCGGCATCCTCGATGCCCATGCCGTAGGCATCCGCCTTGACGACCGCCGAGGCGCGCGCCGCACCGGAGCGGCGCGCCATGTCGCGCCAGTTCTCCGTCAAGGCCGTCAGGTCGACGGTCAGTCGCAGGCCTGCCGAGGCAAAATTATCGTCTTCGGGGGCGTCGAGAAAATCGCTCATGATCCACATCGAAAAGAGGCCGGAGGAGGATTCTCCGGCCAGTTTAAAGGTCGATTTTGTCAATGGAAAGCCCGGCGCTGCAGCATCGCTGCGCGATCAGTGCTCTTCATATTGGGTGAAGGACGGATCGGCGAGATCGGCAAAGCGGGTGAATTCCGCCTGGAAGGCGAGCTTCACCGTGCCGGTCGGCCCGTGGCGCTGCTTGGCGATGATGACGTCGGCGGTACCCTTCACCTTGTCGAACAGCGCTTCCCATTCCGGATATTTCGGATCGTGGATGTCGCGCGGTTCCGAATTCTTGACGTAGTATTCCTCGCGGAACACGAAGAGCACAACGTCGGCGTCCTGCTCGATCGAGCCGGATTCGCGAAGGTCGGAGAGCTGCGGCCGCTTGTCGTCGCGGCTTTCCACCTGACGCGAGAGCTGCGACAAAGCGATGATCGGAACGTTGAGTTCCTTGCCGAGCGCCTTCAGGCCGGTGGTGATCTGGGTGATTTCCTGCACGCGGTTGTCGCTGGATTTGCCCGAGCCGGTCATCAGCTGAATGTAGTCGACCACAAGCACGTCGAGGCCGCGCTGGCGCTTGAGACGGCGCGCGCGCGCCGAAAGCTGGGCAATCGAGATACCACCGGTCTGGTCGATATAAAGCGGCACCTTCTGCATCATCATCGAGCAGGCGACGAGCTTTTCGAAATCGGCATCGTTGATGTCGCCGCGGCGGATCTTCGAGGAGGAGACTTCCGTCTGCTCGGAGATGATACGGGTGGCAAGCTGTTCCGACGACATTTCCAGCGAATAGAAACCGACGACGCCGCCGTTCTTCGCCTTCGTGCTGCCGTCCGACTGGACTTCGCCTTCGTAGGCGGCAGCGATATTGTAGGCGATATTGGTCGCAAGCGAAGTCTTGCCCATGCCGGGACGTCCGGCAAGAACGATCAAGTCCGAACGCTGCAGGCCGCCCATCTTGGAATCCAGCGAATGGATGCCGGTGGAAATGCCGGAAAGCCCGCCGTCGCGTTCCTTGGCGACGGCCGCCATGTCGATCGCCAGCGCAACCGCATCATTGAAGGCCTGGAAGCCGCCGTCGTAGCGGCCGTTTTCCGCCAGTTCGAAGAGGCGGCGTTCGGTATCCTCGATCTGCGACTGCGGCGGCATGTCGAGCGGCGCGTCGTAGGCGATGTTGACGACATCTTCGCCGATGGTGATCAGCGCCCGGCGCAGCGCCAGATCGTAGATCGCCCGGCCGTAATCCTCGGCATTGATGACGGTGACGGCATTGCTGACGAGGCTCGCCAGATATTGCGAAACCGTCATGTCGCCGACCTTCTCGTCGGCCTTCAGGAAGGTCTTGATCGTCACCGGATTGGCGATTTTGCCCATGCGGATGATATCGCCGGCAACCTCGAAGATCTTCCTGTGCAGCGGTTCATAGAGATGAATCGGCTTCAGGAAGTCCGACACCCGGTAATAGGCGTCGTTGTTCATCAGGATAGCACCCAGAAGCGCCTGCTCGGCTTCGATATTGTTGGGTGCTTCGCGATAATGCTGCTCCGAGGGAGCAACGGCTGCAATCTTTCGAGCGGCGTCGTTCATCATCATCCGTTCTGTCTTTTTCCAGCTCCGGATTTGCAATTCCGGACGCGAAAATCAAGAGGCTGCGAGGGGAGCGGGGGCTCGCTTCGCTTAAATCCTGAACGCTGTGCACGTTGTTCGACTTCTCCACAGTCCTGGGCGACGCAAAGGAGAAATACCGGCAGTGTCACCCGCACGACACGGTATGGCGCCGACTCAGCCCATCCGTTTCGGAGAACTCTATTTTAGCGCGATGCGATAAGGCTCGCAGCAAAAACATCCGAAACATCCCCAACGAAAAAGCCCGGCGCTGTGGCCGGGCTTCCTGTCGTGGATTGCTCCGACGATATTATGCTTCGTCTTCGTCGACGCCGTCGGCTTCCGGATCGAAGAAATCTTCAGGACGCAGAGCGTCTTCGTCGACGCCGTAGATGGCGTCGACCGAGGTGAGTTCTTCGCCCTTGGACTGGCGCTCTGCCTCTTCGGCAGAACGGGCAACGTTCAGCTGGACGTGGATTTCGACTTCGGCATGCAGCTGCAGCTCGACCTTGTGCAGGCCGATCGCCTTGATCGGCGTGTTGAGGTGAACCTGATTGCGCCCGATGTTAAAGCCTTCGGCGGCGAGAATATCGACGACGTCACGGGCAGCGACCGAACCATAGAGCTGGCCGGTTTCGCCGGCCGAACGCACGACGATGAAGGACTTGCCGTCGAGAACGTCGGCAACCTTCTGGGCTTCCGACTTGCGCTCGAGGTTGCGGGCTTCGAGCGTCGAACGCTCGGCTTCGAAGCGGGTCTTGTTGGCGGCGTTGGCGCGCAGCGCCTTGCCGAGCGGCAGCAGGTAGTTACGGGCAAAGCCGTCGCGAACCTTTACGGTTTCGCCCATCTGGCCGAGCTTGGAGATGCGTTCGAGAAGGATGACTTGCATTTTCTTTTGCCTTTCTTGTGTCTCAAATTTTCGTGTCGGATTGTTTGGGGGCATCAGCATCTTTCGTCGGGGTCAGCGCGATCGCCTTGCGCGTATCGCTGAGACCGAGGACGAGGATGAGGAGAGCTGGCAGCAGCATGAGCATCGAAGCCAGGTAGCTAAGGATGAGGGCCGGGATGCGCCAGTCCTTGCCGCGCGTGCGGAAATGCAGCGAGGCGAAACCGGAAAGCACGAAGCCGGCGCCGAAGGTGCCGATCACCGTCGCGCCGACCAGCGCCGGAACGCCGCCGAAGAAGCAGGCGGCAAGCCCGGCGAGGAAGATGAAGATCGAGTTGCGGTTCATGCGCAGCGACGAGGGAATGTCCTCGCGCGGGCGAAGGCCGCGACCTGACGCTGCGACGATGCGCACGGCGAAATAATAGGCGGCAAACAGCATGCTGACCCACATGCCGCCCTGCAAAGCCGGCAGCATCAGCAGGATCAGCGACTTGGTCTGCGCGGTGGCTGCCGGATCGGGCATGAATTCCGGCTGCTGCTGCTTGACCGAGGTGATCAGCAGATCGACGATCGGATCGGTGATCTCCGGCCCATAGCCGATCATCACGCCGATGACGATGACGGCGATCGTCACCAGGCCGCAGAGATGCAGCAGAATATCGGAGAGCGGATACCAGGCAAGCAGGTGGTCAGGGCCGCCGAGTTCGGAGGCGGGGCGAGCGAGATTGGCGAGGTGGCTGAGCCAGCCGGCCGGCAAGAGCGTCACCAGCGTCATGATCAGCGCAAAGGAAGGCGAGATGAAGATCGCGCCGAGCGCCGCTGCAGTGGCAACGGCCGAGATCGCCGCGGCATTGCCCCAGCCGAGCCCGACGATCAGGATCGGCAGCGCCGAGGCCGTGTAGAGGAGCGCGCTGAAAAACGACGGCTGCACGCTCGCGCCCAGCACCAGCAGGGCGGCGGTCAATCCGGCGAGTGCGCCGATCAGCAGCGTTTTAAGATCCGGTCGTTTCAAGGTCGCTGTCCTGCTTCATCAAGCAGTTAGAGGATGTTGCTGAATCGAATTCAGAAACGTCTCAACATGGGTTTTAAGAGTTCCGATCCGCGCCCATCGCAGAAGGGAGGCAACCCCCAGATCAGGAATCCGGGGGTCACATATTCTATTAGGCTACGACGTAGGGCAGCAGGCCGAGGAAACGGGCGCGCTTGATCGCCTGGGCGAGTTCGCGCTGCTTCTTCTGGGAAACAGCCGTGATGCGCGACGGAACGATCTTGCCGCGCTCGGAAATGTAGCGCTGCAGCAGACGTACGTCCTTGTAGTCGATCCGCGGCGCGTTGGCGCCGGAGAACGGGCAGGTCTTGCGGCGGCGATGGAACGGGCGGCGGACCGGAGCGGAGGAAGTTTCAGACATATCTCGGATCTCCCTTATACACGGTCTTCGCGCGGACGGCGCGGACGGTCGTCGAAGCCACCTTCACGCGGCGGACGCGGGCCGCGGTCACGATCGCCGAAGCCGCCTTCACGCGGGCCACGGCCGCCTTCGCGCGGACGGTCGTCGCGGTCGCGCTTCTGCGTCATGGCAGACGGCCCTTCTTCATGCTTCTCGACGGCGATCGTCATGTAGCGAAGAACGTCTTCGCTGATGCGCATCTGACGTTCCATTTCCTGGACGGCAGCAGCCGGTGCATCGATGTCCATCAGGGCGTAGTGCGCCTTGCGGTTCTTCTTGATGCGATAGGTAAGGGACTTGAGGCCCCAGTTCTCGATACGCCCGACTTTACCGCCGTTAGCTTCGATCACACCCTTGTACTGTTCTACGAGGGCATCGACCTGCTGAGCGGAAATATCCTGCCGGGCAAGGAATACATGTTCATAAAGAGCCATGACAGCTTTGCCTTTCTTGCGTTTGGTTCAACCCGATATTCGGCGGCTAAGCCTCAACGACTGCTCCTGATTGGGCGGACCCAGGCAAGAAAGCGTTTCCGAGACGGTCGAGAGCGGAGACACGGGAGGCTGGAACGCTTCCGTTCCGAACGATTTCCAACAGGAAACCGGCCCTCCGTTCAGCCACCAGCCAGAAGACCGGGTTAACGAACAGGGCGGCTTATACGGATTTTTCGGGCAAACGCAAGCTCAATCGGACACTCGAGCCCGACGCAGACCAATCGGTAGCGTCTGGCTATTGCATAATTCCTTAAATCGAAATCAAGGAATATAATCAGAGCGGCAGCGGATACTGCCGATGCACCTTGGCGATCTCCGCCAGCACGTCGTTAGAAAGCGTCAGCTCGGCCGCGCCGATATCGACTTTCAGCTGCTCCATCGAGGTTGCGCCGATGATGGCCGAGGCCATGAAGGGCCTCGACAGGCAGAAGGCGATCGCCATGGCCGTTGGGTCGAGGCCGTAACTGGCCGCGATCGCCAGATAGGCTTTGGTCGCCGGCTCCTGCAGCGGCTGCAGGCGGCCGCCGATATCGTGGTTGATCGAGCCGCGCGAACCTTTCGGCCTGAGGCCATCGACATATTTACCGGACAGGATGCCGCCGGCGAGCGGCGAATAGGCGAGCAGCCCGACATCCTCATGGTGCGAGAGTTCGGCGAGATCGAGGTCGAAATGGCGGTAGAGCAGATTGTATTCGTTCTGGACGCTGGCGACGCGCGGCAGGCTCTTCTGTTCTGACAGTGTCAGGTATTTCTGGATGCCCCAGGTGGTTTCGTTGGAAAGGCCGATCGCCCGGATCTTGCCTTCCTTCACCAGTGCGCCGAGGGTTTCCAGGATGTCGAGCATATTGGCGACGGTCTGGTCGCGATCCTGGTTGAAGGGATTGTAGCTCCAGTTCTGGCGGAAATGGAAATGACCGCGGTTCGGCCAGTGGATCTGGTAGAGGTCGACGTAATCCGTCTTCAGCCGCGTCAGGCTGGCCTCGAGCGCCAGCCGTATATTCCTGGCATCCGCACCTTCGCCGCCGCGCAGATAATCGCGGCCGCGGCCGGCGACCTTGGTGGCGAGCACGATATCTCCTCGCTTGCCTGATTTGCCGAACCAGCTGCCGATATAGTCTTCGGTCCGGCCCTGTGTTTCCGGCGAAACGGGCGTGGTTGGGTAGAGTTCGGCGGTATCGAAGAAATTGACGCCCTTTTCGACGGCGTAATCCATCTGCGCGTGAGCGTCGGTTTCGCTGTTCTGCGAACCCCAGGTCATGGTGCCAAGGCAAATCTCTGAAACGGAAATGCCGGTGCGGCCTAGTGAATTGTACTGCATGGGAAAACCTTGGGAGAGAGGTGAAGCCTTAGGGAGGGTCCGCGCAAATCTAGGCTCGATTTGGCGGAGCGCAAGAGCAAAAACCTGGCTTTTGCGCCGGGGAGAAAGGCTTTGCGGAGAATGAGCCGCCACTTGACTCTGCCCGAAAGAATGTCAATTGGAGGCAAAACAGCCTCATGGGGCGCAATCAGGGGCATCAGCCAGGGACACGAGAATGACCATTGCTTTCACTTTTCCCGGTCAGGGCAGTCAGGCCGTCGGCATGGGCAAGGATCTCGCCGAGAATTTCGCCGAAGCCCGCGTCGTTTTCGAAGAGGTCGATGCGGCGCTCGGTGAAAAGCTTTCGGACGTCATGTTCAGCGGTCCCGAGGATACGTTAACCCTGACGGCGAACGCCCAGCCGGCGCTGATGGCTGTCTCGATCGCCGTCGTCCGCGTCCTGGAGGCCAAAGGGCTGGATCTGAAGTCCAAGGTCGCCTACGTCGCCGGTCACTCGCTCGGCGAATATTCGGCACTTTGCGCCGCCGGAACCTTTTCGCTCGCCGACACCGCGCGGCTGTTGCGCATCCGCGGCAATGCCATGCAGGCGGCCGTCCCTGTCGGTGCCGGTGCTATGGCCGCGATCATCGGCCTCGAACATGCCGACGTCGTCGCCGTCTGCGAGGCAGCGGCCGTCCTCGGCGCCTGCCAGATCGCCAACGACAATGGCGGCGGCCAGATCGTCATCTCGGGTGAGAAGACAGCTGTCGAAAAGGCCGCCGGCCTGGCGACCGACAAGGGCGCCAAGCGCGCCATTCTGCTGCCGGTCTCCGCTCCGTTCCATTCGACACTGATGGCGCCCGCCGCCGAGGCCATGCGCGAAGCGCTGGCAACGGTCGCCAAGGCCGATCCCGTCGTGCCCCTCATTGCCAATGTCCGTGCCGCGCCCGTGACCAGCGCCGATGAGATCGCCGGCCTCCTAGTCGATCAGGTGACCGGTCAGGTGCGCTGGCGCGAGACGGTGGAATGGTTCGCCGGCAATGGCGTGACGACGCTTTATGAACTCGGCTCCGGCAAGGTGCTGACCGGCCTTGCCCGCCGCATCGACAAGACGATCAACGGCATCTCCGTCAACGGTCCGGCGGATATCGACGCGGCCGTCGCCGCCCTCATGGCCTGATTGGTATTTCCAGATATCCAAAGATCCAGATATCCAAAGATAAGGAACGTTTCCATGCTCGATCTTTCCGGCCGCAAGGCTCTCGTCACCGGCGCATCGGGCGGTATCGGCGAGGAAATCGCCCGCCTTCTTCATAAGCAGGGCGCTATCGTCGGTCTGCACGGCACCCGCGTCGAGAAGCTGGAAGCGCTGGCCGCCGAACTCGGCGAGCGCGTCAAGATCTTCCCGGCAAACCTTTCCGACCGCGATGAGGTCAAGGCGCTTGGCCAGAAGGCCGAGGCCGAACTCGAAGGCGTCGATATCCTCGTCAACAATGCCGGCATCACCAAGGACGGCCTGTTCGTTCGCATGAGCGACGAGGATTGGGATGCCGTTCTTGAAGTGAACCTGACGTCGACCTTCCGGCTGACGCGCGAATTGACGCATCCGATGATGCGTCGCCGCTATGGCCGCATCATCAACATCACCTCCATCGTCGGCGTCACCGGCAATGCGGGCCAGACCAATTACTGCGCCTCCAAGGCCGGCATGATCGGCTTCACCAAGTCGCTGGCCCAGGAGATCGCCACCCGCAACGTGACGGTCAACTGCGTGGCGCCAGGCTTCATCGAAAGCGCCATGACCGGCAAGCTGAACGACAAGCAGAAGGAAGCGATCATGGGAGCGATCCCGATGAAGCGCATGGGCACGGGCGGTGAGGTTGCTTCGGCGGTCGCTTATCTTGCGTCCTCCGAGGCTGCCTATATGACGGGCCAGACGCTGCACGTAAACGGCGGCATGGCGATGATCTGAAACGACAAACCGCTGGCATGGGGATATTTCCGCCAATAGCATGTTGAGCAATCACGAACCGTTGATTTTCTCGCTTTGCGGCAGACATAAAGCATGTTAAGCGGGCCATGACTGTCAACAGTCGTCCCGAGAAAGCAGACGGACCGGCCGGCTTTTTGCAAGCCTGGACATCTCTGAAGCCGGGTAAAAGAGTTTGCCGAGGATGTCTGAAAACATCGCAGGCTGAAACAGGGTAGGGGTGCCGCAACGGCATTCCGATCAGGACATAAGGTCGAGGAAACCGACATGAGCGATATCGCAGAACGCGTAAAGAAAATTGTTATTGATCATCTTGGCGTCGATGCCGACAAGGTCGTCGAGAGCGCCAGCTTTATCGACGATCTGGGCGCCGACTCGCTCGACACGGTCGAACTTGTCATGGCTTTCGAAGAAGAATTCGGCGTTGAAATTCCTGACGACGCCGCCGACTCGATCCTGACGGTCGGCGATGCCGTGAAGTTTATCGAGAAGGCCCAGGCCTGATCCTGTAATTTTAAGAAAGGGCGGGCCTGGAGTCCGCCCTTTTCTTTTCGGCATATTTCTCCATAGAACATAAGAGACGGGGGAAAGCACGCGATGAGACGTGTCGTCATAACGGGTACCGGCATGGTATCACCCTTAGGATGCGGAACCGAGGTGACGTGGTCCCGGCTGCTTGCCGGTCAGAACGGCGCCCGCCTGGTCACCGAATTCGAGGTCGACGACCTTCCCGCCAAGATCGCCTGCCGCATTCCCGTCGGCGACGGCACCGACGGCACCTTCAATGTCGATCAGTGGATGGAGCCCAAAGAGCAGCGCAAGGTCGATCCCTTCATCATCTACGGCATGGCTGCCGCCGACATGGCGCTTGCCGATGCCGGCTGGCATCCCGAGACCGATGAGGACCAGATCGCCACCGGCGTGCTGATCGGCTCCGGCATCGGCGGCATCGAAGGCATCGTCGAGGCAGGGTACACACTGCGCGACAAGGGCCCCCGCCGCATCTCCCCCTTCTTCATTCCCGGCCGCCTGATCAACCTCGTCTCCGGCCAGGTTTCGATCCGCCACAAGCTGCGCGGACCCAATCATTCGGTCGTCACCGCCTGCTCGACAGGCGCGCATGCGATCGGCGATGCCGCGCGGCTGATTGCACTCGGCGATGCCGACGTCATGGTCGCCGGCGGCACAGAATCCCCGGTCAGCCGCATTTCGCTCGCCGGCTTTGCCGCCTGCAAGGCGCTGTCGACTCAGCACAACGACGATCCGCAGAAGGCCTCGCGCCCCTATGACCGCGACCGCGACGGCTTCGTCATGGGCGAGGGCGCCGGCATCGTCGTGCTCGAAGAGCTTGAACACGCCAAGGCGCGCGGCGCCAAGATCTATGCCGAAATCGTCGGCTACGGCCTGTCGGGCGACGCCTATCACATCACCGCTCCGTCCGAAGACGGCGAGGGCGCCGGCCGCTGCATGGCGATGGCGCTGAAGCGCGCCGGGCTGACGGCGGCCGATATCGACTACATCAACGCCCACGGCACCTCGACCATGGCCGACACGATCGAACTCGGCGCCGTCGAGCGGCTGGTCGGCAATGCGGCGTCGAAGATCTCCATGTCTTCGACAAAATCGGCAACCGGGCATCTTCTCGGTGCTGCCGGCGCGATCGAGGCGATTTTCACCACGCTTGCCATCCGCGATAATACCGCGCCGCCGACGCTCAATCTCGACAATCCCGAACGCGAGACGGCGATCGATCTTGTTCCGCACAAGGCACGTGAGCGAGAAATCAATGTGGCGCTATCCAACTCGTTCGGATTTGGCGGCACGAACGCGTCGCTCGTCCTGCGCCGTTACGCGCAATAACGGTCCTGTCCGCGCGGTGTAATGGGTGTCTCTTGCGCCGCAACCGTCCTCTGCGTTGCGTAGCGGGGCGCGCGAGCATAACGAGCGGAAGCGCCGTTGAACGGCGGCGGAACCTGCTTTTGCCGCATTGCTTCGCGAAATAGCGAAGTGAGGGTCAAGTTTTAGAGGATTGCCGGTGAGCGATACGACGAACCAGAGCAACGATACCCAGGCGCAGAAGGGGCCGATCATCCCGAAGTCGCCCAGCGAAGCCCTGCGTCCGGAGCGCGTTCCGGAGCCGCCGAAACGGTCCAAGAAAGCCCGCGGCCAGGTGGTTCTTTTCCTGAACTTCATCATGACGATGGCAGTTGTGGTCTGCGTTGTCGCCATCATCGCCTTCTACTACGCGACATCGACCTATCGGAACCCCGGTCCGCTGCAGACCAATACCAATTTCATTATCCGCAATGGCGCCGGTCTGGCCGAAATTGCGACGAACCTCGAACGCAACGCGATCATCGGCGATGCCCGCATCTTCCGTTATCTCACGGCAACGCATCTTTCTGCCGGCGAGAGCCTGAAGGCCGGTGAATATGAGATCAAGGCCAGAGCCTCCATGAGCGATATCATGGAGCTTCTGAAATCGGGCAAATCCATTCTCTATTCTGTTTCCTTCCCCGAAGGCCTGACGGTCCGCCAGATGTTCAACCGCATGCTGGAGGATCGGGTGCTGGAAGGCGACCTGCCGGCCGCCCTTCCGGCCGAGGGCAGCCTTCGCCCGGATACCTACAAGTTCTCGCGCGGCACCAAGCGCTCGGAAATCATCGAGCAGATGGAGGCGGCACAGCAGAAAATCGTCGATCAGATCTGGGACAAGCGCGACTCTTCGCTGCCGCTGCGGTCCAAGGAAGAACTCGTGACGCTCGCCTCGATCGTCGAAAAGGAAACCGGCGTTGCCGACGAACGTGCCCATGTCGCCTCGGTTTTCCTGAACCGCCTCGGCAAGGGCATGCGCCTGCAGTCCGACCCTACGATCATCTACGGTCTCTTCGGCGGCGACGGCAAACCGGCCGACCGGCCGATCTACCAGTCGGACCTGAAGCGGGACACGCCCTTCAACACCTATGTCATCAAGGGTCTGCCGCCGACGCCGATCGCCAATCCCGGTAAGGATGCGCTGGAAGCCGTCGCCAATCCCTGGAAGACCCAGGATCTCTACTTTGTCGCCGACGGCACCGGCGGCCATGTTTTCGCTGCTACGCTCGAGGAGCACAACGCCAACGTCAAGCACTGGCGCAAGCTCGAAGCCGACAAGGGCTCGGATCCGAGCATCGCCGTCGACGGCCAGCCGGAAGAACAGCCGGCGGATGACGGCGCGACCGTCGTGCCGCCGAAGAAAAAGAAGATTAACTGATAGTTTCTGGAGGCTCGGATGGCTTTGCAGTCCATGACCGGTTTTGCGCGGCGCGAGGGAACGAGCGGCCGCTGGCGCTGGGCATGGGAACTGCGCTCGGTCAACGGCAAGGGCCTCGATCTGCGGCTGCGCCTGCCACCCGGCCTCGAACGTATGGAGGCAGACGTCCGCCGCCTCGCCGGCGAAAGCTTCAGCCGCGGCAACCTGCAGGCATCGCTGTCCGTCACCGCCGACGAGAACCGCTTCGATGCAGTGCTGAACAAGCAAGCGCTTGCCGCCGTGCTTGCCATGCGCGAACAATTGGACGGGATAATTGATCCGGCGCCGCTGAAGCTCGATACGCTGCTTCTGTTGCGCGGCATCGTTGAATTCCGGGAAAGCGAGGATGGCGAGGAAGCGCTTGCCGCCCGTGATGCCGATATCGCAGCCGGCCTGTTGGCCGCGCTTTCAGATCTGAGAGCCATGCGAGAGCAGGAAGGGGCGGCGCTGACCCGCATTCTCCTCGACCATGTCACGACAATCGACGGTCTGACGCGCACGATCGCGGCCGATCCCTCACGCTCGCTGCAGGAGATCGCCGCACGGCTTGCCGCGCAAGTCGCCTTGTTGATGGACGGCATGGCCGCGCTGGACCGCGACAGGCTGCATGCCGAAGCCGCATTGCTGGCGACCAAGGCGGATCTGCGCGAGGAAATCGATCGTCTGAAGGCGCACGTCGCCGCAGCGCGCGATCTCCTGGTGAAAGATGGCCCTGCCGGGCGCCGGCTCGATTTCCTTGCACAGGAATTTAACCGCGAATCGAATACCATCTGCTCGAAGTCGAATGCCTCGGCGGTTACCGCCGCCGGCATCGAGCTGAAAGTTGTGATCGACCAGTTCCGCGAGCAGGTCCAGAATTTGGAGTAGGACATGAAACCGGCGAAACCCTCGCCCGTCCAGATCGCCCGCCGCGGTCTGATGCTTGTCATCTCGTCGCCGTCGGGCGCCGGCAAGTCCACCATCGCGCGTACGCTGCTGGAGCAGGACAGGCAAATAGGCCTCTCCGTCAGCGTCACCACGCGCCAGCGCCGCCCGAGCGAAGTCGAGGATGTGCATTACCACTTCAAGAGTGTGCGCGAGTTCGAGCGGCTGCGCGATAGCGACGCGCTGCTCGAATGGGCCGAGGTGCACGGCAATTTCTACGGCACGCCGCGTGAGCCGGTCGAGCAGGCGATGGCAGAAGGCCGTGACATGCTCTTCGATATCGACTGGCAGGGCGCCCAGCAACTGCAGGAGAAGATGTCGGCCGACGTCGTCTCGATCTTCGTGCTGCCGCCGACCATGACCGAGCTCCAGTCGCGCCTGCACCGCCGCGCCGAGGATTCCGAGGAGGTCATTCAGACGCGCCTCGCCAACAGCCGCGCCGAGATCGCCCACTGGCGCGAATACGACTACGTCATCATAAACGACGATCTTAATGCCGCGTTCGACGCCGTCCAGTCGATCGTCAAAGCCGAACGCCTGCGCCGCGACCGCCGCCATGGCATGTTCGACTTCGTCCGCGAGCTGCTGGAAGAGACGCCGTCGCTTTAGGGGTAGATCCTGAGAAGCTTGAGCGGTCCTAGCCGCTCTGGGTAAGAAACGTCAGATGCCAGCGACGGCCACCGCTAACGTTACGGCGACGGTTTCACTGAGCCTGTTGCTATAGCTGCAGCTGCGCTTAGAGAAGCATGGACGCGCCGCGATCGAGATAGGTGTCTAGGAACTGCTCCAGACGCGGATTTCGCGGTTTCTTGAACACGTCTTGCGGCGCCCCTGTAAACAGTACCTTGCCATGGTCGAGGAAGATGATCTGCTGACCGACCGTCGCGGCGAAGCCGATCTCGTGTGAGACCACGACCATGGTCATGCCCTCGGCCGCCAGATCGCGCATGACATTCAGCACCTCGCCCGTTAGCTCCGGATCGAGCGAAGAGGTTGGTTCGTCAAACAGCATGATCTTAGGCTTGAGCGCCAATGCGCGGGCAATGGCGACACGCTGTTGCTGGCCGCCGGAAAGCTGCGAGGGATAGTGCCCGGCACGCGCTTCCAGCCCGACTTTCACAAGCTGAGCCAACGCCAGATCCTCGGCCTGTTTGCGGCTCAGCCTGTGAACCATCTTTAGTGCCTCGCTGACATTGCCGAGCGCCGTCATGTGCGGCCAAAGATTAAACTGCTGGAAGACCATGCCGATCTGGGCGCGGATTGTTCGGTTCGTAGCCGCAGGAACGCGCTCCCGCACACCCTCGGCGTTCTCGCTGAAGCCAAGTACCTCGCCATTGATGGCAATCGTGCCGCGGGTTGCCTCTTCGAGAAAGGCCATGCAGCGTAAAAGCGTGCTCTTGCCGGAGCCGGAAGGGCCGATCAGGCAGGAGACTTGTCCCTGCGCTATCTCGAGGTCGATGCCTTGCAGGACAGTGGAATCCCCGAACTTCTTGACAAGATTGTTGACTGCGATTGCGGGAACGCTCATGCGTTGAAAAACCTGAATCTGGAAAGTTTCGTTTCGGCGAGATTGCCAAGCCGGCCGGTGAATTCGACCAGCACCCAATAAAAGAGCGCCAGCGCGGAAAGCGCTTCCACGAAGGCGTATTGCTGCGAGCCTATGGCGCTCAATGTCGCCGTCAGTTCCGGCACGGTAATGATCGACAGTACTGCCGTCTCCTTCATGAGGATCACCGCCATGTTCACCGACGGCGGCAGCACCAGCATGGTCATTTCCGGCAGCAGGATGCGCCTGACGATCTGCCCTTGCGTGAGGCCGACGCATTCACCGGCTTCGATGTGCCCCCTTGGGACTGCCCGAAAGCCGGAGCGGAAAATTTCGCTAAAATAGGCCGCACCATAGATCGAGATGCCGATCAGCCCGGCGGGTAGGGGATCGAGCGACAGACCGACGAAAGGACCGCCATAATAGACTAGGAATATCTGGATCAGGAAGGGTGTACCGCGCAGGACCGCGACAATAAGACCAAGCGCCTTATCGACCACCAGACCGCCATATTGCCTGGCGACAGCCAGCAGAAAGCCAAGGGCGGCGGCGGCAATCGTGCCGAAAACCCAAATCATGATCGTGACGCCCGCGCCGCTGACGATCGCAGGCCATTGCTCGATGAGGACGTTGATGTCGAAGCTCATCGGGGTGCTCCAGGAAGAGAGCGTTCGATCAGGCCGCCGGCCAATGCGACGATCCAGTTGATCACCAGATAGATCAAGCCGGCTGACGCGAAGAGCTGCAGGGGCAGAAAGGTGCTGCCGGCGAGATCCTGCGCCATGCGCGTCAATTCGACAATGCCGACAACGGAGACGAGAGACGACGCCTTGAGAATGAGGATCGCTTCGTTGACGAGGGCAGGCAATGTCAGGCGAAGGGCGGTCGGAACCTTGATGCGGCGAAAGATCTGACCGGGCGTCAAGCCGACCATTTCAGCGGATTCGACCAGCCCGACGGGAACACTGGCAAAGCCGCCCCGCAGGTTCTCCGCTTGATAAGCGGCGGTACAGAGCGACAGGCCAATGACCGCCGCCACAACGCTTGGCACATTGATGCCAATAACTGGCAGAAGATTGTAAATCAGCAGCAATTGCACGAGCAGCGGCACACCGCGAAAAAAGCTGATAAAAATCCGGGCAGGCAGCACCAGATGGCGCCGCAGCGAAAGCAGCATGCCCGACAGCAGGATCGCGATGGCGAAACCGATCAGGATTGATACGACGCTGATCGTGACCGTATAGATCGAAGCCTGCAGCAGCAATTCGAAGAGTTTGAAGGACATGAGGGTTGGATGTCGTCCCCTTGGCGGTCATGAAACCGGATATGCTTCCAATCATGCCCCGGCACATCCGGGGCATGATTGGTGATGACGATCAATCGATCAGAATGCTGGGTCCTTGACCGAATCCGGGGTGTCGAAGGTCGCGCCGAACCACTTCTTCTGCAGCGCGGCCATTCTGCCGTCCGCCTTTATCTTCAGCATCGCGGCATCGATCGCATCCATTAGCGGCGTGTGATCGGTATCCTTCAGGCCGATAAAGCCGAAATAGGATTTTTTGCCGAAGGGCGGCAGCACGACTTCGAAGACACCCTCACGCTGCTTGGCGACGAATGCGATGTTCGGCAGAGAGTTTGCCACGCCGGCGATGCGACCGGCGGCAAGATCGGCATAGGATTCGGTAAAGGCCGGATATTCACGAATGTCCGCTTTCGTCGGCAATGTCTCGGAGAATTCCTTGAGCTGATCGAGCTGCGAGGTTGCCTTGCCGACGCCGATCTTCTTGCCAGCGATGTCTTCCGGCTTGCTGATGGTTTGATCGCCCGCCTTTTTGAGAATGGCTATGGTCGCTTCGGCCAGCGGCGGCGTAAAGCGATAGCGCTCCATGCGTTTCTTGGTAATCGTCGCCGGGCCGGCCACCACGTCGAATTTTCCGGCTTCCAAAGCAGGGAAAACGCCGTCCCAGGGCAACGTCACCCACTCGATCTTCACACCGAGCTCCTTGCCGATCTCGTCGAAAAGATCGACGTTCAATCCGACATGCTCACCAGCGTCGATGAAGTCAAAGGGTGCGAAGGCCGTCTCGGTGCCGACCTTCAGGGTGCCGGCGGCCTTGACCGTCGCCAGCGTATCTGCAGCGTGCGCGGAAAGTGTCGCCCCGAGCAGGAACGCGGCGCTCATCAACCCTTTGAGCAATGAATTCTTCTTCATGATCTTCTCTCCAGTTTTGCCCTTCCAGCGGAAGAGTCCAGGTTCCCCAGCGTTTCCCGTCGAACGAGCTTCTCTGGCCCGCTTTTGTCTATACAAATAGATATAGCTCGGCATACAGTGTCAATGTAAAAGTCTTGAAAAGCAAAAAACGTGCCGGACCTTTGGCCGAAGCCGCCTCGCATTGAGGCCAGGATCTGAACGCCGTCGCGGGATCGAGGTGAGTGTTGGTCTCAATTCATCATAGAATCTTCGGAGACATCGAGGCGAAGATCATGAATGGCGACTGGAAACCTGGCCAGCGTATCCCGATCGAGCATGAACTCGCCGACCAATACCAATGCTCGCGGATGACCGTGAACAAGGCGCTGTCGGCGCTCGCCGAGCGCGGCATGATCGTCCGGCGGCGCAAGACAGGCTCCTTTGTCGCCTCGCGGCAGATCGATCGCACGGTCATGGATATTCAGGATATCAGTACCGAGGCGGAGCTTGCCGGACACGAGCACGACCACCGCATACTGAAGCGGCAGATAGAGAAACTGGATACGTCAGGGGCCGTCTTATTGGGTGAAAGTCCGGGTGCGGAGGTTCTCAAGCTGCAATGTCTGCACCTCGTCGACGGCAAGCCGAACGCAATCGAGCGACGCATCATCATGCTTGATGCCGTACCGCTTGCCAGGAATGAAAACTTCGCATCCGTTCCGCCGGCCAAATGGTTGCTGGAGCAGGTGCCGTGGTCGAAGGCAAGGCACATCATTCGCGCCGTTTCCGCAGATCCGGCCACCGCCAGGCTGCTCGAGACCGAGCGTGGTGACGCCTGCCTGACGCTCATTCGCCAGACATGGCAAAATGGCCGGACCGTCACCTATGTCGAAATCACCCATCCCGGCGACCGCTTTCAATTCGCCGGTGACTTTCAGCCGACCGAGCAGGAAATGTCCGACTATTCGTCCCGGAGAAACGCAACGTGAGTGCGCCGCGCCGCTTCAAAGCCATTCCGCTTAAAGGCTTGCAGGCCTTCGAAGCCGTCGGCCGCTGCGGCAGCGTGACGGCCGCTGCCCTGGAATTGAACGTTTCGCCCGGCGCGATCAGCCAGCAGGTGCGCAAGATCGAAAGCTTTCTGGGCGTGACGCTTCTGGAGCGCAACGGCCGCACCACGGAGCTGACCCTCTGGGGCAGGCTTTATCATCAGGAGATATCCAAAGGCTTCGAGCAATTCGCGATTGCCGAACGCATGCTGGAGCGGGCACGCAATGAAAATGCCCTCGTCCTGAGTGCCTTGTCTTCCGTCGTCAATAAGTGGATCGGCCGGCTTATCTTCGGCTGGCAGGCGCTTCATCCGGATGCCCATGTCCGGATCATCGGTCGCGACAGTGAGCCACGTATGGGCTTCGACGAAATCGACTTTCGCATCAGCTACGGATCGAACGTGCTGCAGCACGAGCATTACAGTGAACTATTCCGCGACTGGGTCGTGCCCGCCTGCTCGCCGGCGCTCATTCAAGAGCGTAAGCCGTCGGCATTTGAACTTTTCGACTATCCGCTATTGCATGTCGAATGGGAAAGGCACTTCACCCCGTACCCCAGTTGGGTCGACTTCGCCGCGAAAGTGGGCGCGACTCTCAGGGAAACGACGCCTGGACTGTCCTTCACCTTATCAAGTAGCGCGATCGACGCTGCCGTCAAAAAACGTGGCATCGTCCTCGCGCAAATGTCGATGATCGCCGATGAGCTGGAAGCTCAGGCGCTGGTCATCCCCCTCGATATCCGGATCCCGCTTCGCGAAAGCTATTTCCTGGCCTGGGATAGGTCAGCGCTGCAGAAATCCCATGGTGCCGCCTTCCGCGATTGGCTGATGACGATTTCGCGGCAGCAGGCGCGGATTTCCGCCCCGCAATGAAAATCTTGCCAATCTTTTAGAAAAACTAAAATGAAAGATAGTTCAGCACTATTGCTCGAAAAATCGGCGCGGCGATAATTTGCACAATCATCAATCTTGGAGGCTGGAATTTTATGGCGCGTAAGATGAAGCTCGGCACCTTTGTCTACACGTTCGGCTTCCATCCGGCATCGTGGCTTCATCCTGCCAGCGATATCAACGGCGCCAACGACTTTGCCCATCTTCTTGAGGTTGCCAAACGGTCGGAGGCGGCAAAGTTCGACTTCATGTTCATGGCGGATTCACCCGCCGCAGCCGTCGGCGATCCTGATGCTCTCGCCCGTATTCCCACTAAGATGAACCGCTTCGAGCCGCTTTCACTGCTATCGGCGCTTTCGGTCACCACACGGAACCTTGGTCTGGTCGCAACCGTGTCGACGAGCTACTACGAGCCTTATAACGTCGCGCGCCTCTTCGCCTCGATAGATCATCTGAGCGGCGGCCGCGCCTGTTGGAATGTCGTCACCTCCGACCATGACGAGACCGGCTACAATTTCAATCGCGAGGGCCTGGATCCGCATGCCTTGCGCTATGAGCGAGGCAACGAATTCGTCGATGTCGTCTTCGGCCTGTGGGATAGTTTTGAGGACGGCGCCCTACTTCTCGACCGCAAGAACGGGGTCTATTACGACAAGACTAAGCATCATACGCTGAACCACAAGGGTAAGCATTTCCAAGTGCGCGGTCCCCTCAATATCGCCCGGACACCCCAGGGCCGCCCGGTTATCGCGCAGGCCGGTGGCTCCGAACCCGGCATGGAAATGGCGGCGCGCACGGCGGAGATCGTCTTCAGCCTCGCGTCCAACATCGACCGCAACCGGGCCTTCTATGAAAATGTGAAAAAACGTATGCCGGCCTACGGACGCGACCCGAATGATCTCAAGATCATGCCGGGCGTCGTCATCAATGTCGGTGAGACCAGAGCCGAAGCGCAGGCGAAGGTCGATTATCTGATCGACAAGATGCATCCCGATGTTGGTCGCCTGATGCTTTCGGAATTCCTGGAGGCGGATCTGCGCGGCGTGCCTCTCAACAAGCCTTTTCCGATGGACCGGCTGCCGGACGCGCCGAAGGGCTCGCGGGCGCTCTTCGACGAACTGGTCGACTTCGTCAAGAACGGCCGCACCGTAGGAGAACTCATCCGCCATTATGCGGAAAAGCATACGGGCAACGGCATGACCGGCACGCCGGCCGAAATCGCTGACTTCATGGAGGAATGGTTCGAGACGCGCGCCGCCGACGGCTTCATCCTGATGTTCCCGACCTTGCCGGCAAGCCTCGACGATTTCGTGACGCTTGTCTTGCCGGAACTGCGTCGCCGCGGATTGTTCCGCGAGGAATATGAAGGTTCGACACTTCGCGAGAATCTCGGGCTCTCCATGCCCGCAAATCGGTTCGCGACCCCCGCCTGATCACCGCAGGCGTTCACCGAGCAGGCCGATCGAAGCCGTATCGGCGTTGGCAAAGGCCAGGCGCAGATATCGCTCCTGCCCTTCGCCGAAATAGGCGCCGGGGATCGAAATGATACCTGCCTGTTTTGCAAGCCGCTCGGCGACCACCGTGGATGGCTGATCGGCGAACGGATGGCGGATGAAAGCAAAATAGGCGCCGATCGCGGCGATGTCCCAGCCGGGCAACTCAGCGATCACCGCCTTCAACGCATCCGCCCGCCTGGCGATTTCCAGCCGGTTGTCGGCCCGCCAGGTGGCCAGCACCGGCAAGGCCTCGGCGACGGCATGCTGCGCTGAGCGCGGCGCGCAGATCTGCATATTGTCCATGACCTTGGTGATCTCGGCGAGCAGCTTCGGTCCCGCCGTAATTGCGCCGAGCCTGTGGCCGGGAATGCAGAAGGACTTCGAGAAGCTGTAAAGGAGAACGAGCGTTTCCTTCCATCCGGGCTCGGAGAGCAGCGCGTGCGGAGGCCCGTAACCCGCCGCCAGGAAATCGCGATAGGTCTCGTCCAGGATCAGCCAGGCGCCGTGTTTCCGGCACAACAGGAACAGATCATGCAACAATGCCGGCGGATAGACTGCGCCGCTCGGATTGTTGGGCGTGACGATCGCCAGGGCGCGCGCTCCGGCAGCCAGCGCTTGTTCGGCGGATGCGAGATCGGGAAGAAATCCATTGGCCGCATCACATGCGACCAACGCACGCTTGATCCCGAGCATTGCCAGTGTCGTATCGTGATTGAAATAGAAGGGATTGGTCAGTGCTACGGTTTCGCCGGCGCCTGCAAGTGCGATGGCCGCGCACATGAAGGCTTGATTGCAGCCGGAGGTGATATGGACATTCTCAGCACCGACGGGCGCACCGTAAAGCCCGCTCACATGTCGCGCATAGGCCGTCCGCAAGACCGCCTCTCCCTCGATCGGTCCGTAGCCGGTCATGGCCTGCGATGCGGCGGCCTCGCCGAGCAGTCGCAGCATCTCCGGATGCGCCGGATAGCCCGGCACTGCTTGCGAGAGATCGATGAGCGCGCCCTTTCCACCGGTATATTCGCGGCTCCAGGCGATGACAGAGGGAATTGGTGGGGGTGAAAGACGAGCAACGAGCGAATTGGCGGCAGCGATAGGCATATCGATTATCCTTTTGAAATCGATTGCTACACCGATATCGATCGCCTTCTCAACCGCTTTGTCGAAGACCATAAGACAGGCGCTCACAAGCCCGCCGCTCATTCCATTTCCACCCGATGTTGCCCCGCGCTATTTCACCGAGGGGCTGAAAACCATCAGGCTCAGGATTTCGAACAGCGTCTGCGCGCCCGCGTGGGCCGTGTTGGTCGTCGCATCATATTGCGGCGCCACCTCGACCACATCGCCGCCGACCAGATTGATGCCTTTCAGGCCGCGGATGAGCTCCAGCACCTCCCGGGTGGTCAGACCGCCGACCTCCGGCGTTCCGGTGCCAGGCGCAAAACTCGGATCGAGGCTGTCAATATCGAAGGAAAGATAGGTCGGGCCGTCGCCGACGATCTGTCTGGCCTTCTCGACGATGGCCGGGATGCCGAGGCCGGTCACCTGTTCTGCATGAATGACCGTCATGCCGGATTCATAGGAGAATTCCCAAAGATATTCCGCCGATCCCCTAATCCCGATCTGGATCGTCCGCGTCGGGTCGAGCACGCCGTCGAGGACGGCATTTCGGAACGGACCGCCATGATGGAACTTCGTCTGGTCGAAGGAGCCGCCGGTATCGCAATGGGCGTCGATATGAATAAGACCGACCGGCGCCTTCTTGCCGACGGCCTTCAGGATCGGATGCGTGATCGAGTGATCGCCGCCGACGGACAGCGGCAGCACGCCGGCATCGACGATCTGGTTGATGCGCTTTTCTATATCGTCTTGGCTGAGTTCGAGACGATAGCGGCTCTGGAACGGAACATCGCCGATATCGGCGACGTTGAGATCGAAAACGGGCGCGCAGCCGAGAACGTGATTATAGGGACCGATGCGCTCGATAGCGCGCAGCGCGCGCGGTCCAAAGCGGGAACCGGGCCGATTGGTCACGCCGAGATCCATCGGCACGCCCAGGATCGCGACCTGCAGATTGCCAAACTCCGGATTTTCCGCATAGGCCGGCATATGGGGTGCCGACAGGAAGGTCGGGATGCCGGCATATGGCGCAAGCCGGGTGCCGCTCTTCGAGAAGATCTTATCCGCCACGTTACGGAAATTGGCATCGAAAAATTCTCCGCCGTGGCTTTCGCCATACTTCTTGCGCAGAGCGATTAATTTTTCCTCATTGAATGTCATCGATTACCTCGGTCAATTGATCGCTGTCTCTTGGTATCTGGGCATTGGCATTTGATCAAAGTTCAATCCGGCCTACAGCTCGGAACCCTTGTACGTGGATCTCACTTGACGCTCCGCCGTTATAGAGGGTGATTAGCTCGTCACCAACCAGCTCAAAGGCAAGCCGACGCCTGTTGTTCGCTGTGCTCGCACAGGTCATGGGTCGCAACCAAGGGCGTGTCATGGATGCTCACGCGTCTCCCGACGTTTAGAAAATCTAAAAATGAACGCATTTGTTGCCGCCTTGTTGCCTTGGCAGGCGCGGCCTATTGAATGTCATGGGAGCTGCCGAAGACGATCAGCAACCCAAAGTCTCTGAAAGGTGATTGCATGCCTCGGCAGGACAAACCGAAACTTGGCACCTTCGTTTATCATCCGGCTTCATGGCTGCATCCGCAAAGCAATGTCAACGGTGCAAATGATTTCAATTACTTGCTGAATGTCGCGGATGTCGGCCGCCGGATGCTGTCTGAATTCCTTGAGGCTAATCTCGGGGCTTGTTCAGAGAGGAGTATAAAGGAAAGACGCTGCAGGAGAACCTGGGTCTCTCTATGCCGGTCAACCGCTACGCCGCCGCACGCAAATCCGTCTGAGCCAGGACGCGATGTCTCGGAGGCTCCGGTCGGGGCTTCCCGAAAGCCTATCGAGGATCCCCGATGACAGTTTCAATAACGCTTCCCGAGATCCCTGCCGAGTTGCAGTTGGTCGACAAGGACCTTTTCAAGGCATCGATGCGCCATCTCGCCGGCGCCGTTAGCGTCATCACCGTGGGTATTGGTGATGACCGGACCGGTTTTACGGCGACATCGGTGTCATCGTTGTCGGCCGACGTCCCCTCCGTCATCGTCAGCGTCAATCGCGGATCGTCCTCGTGGCCGGCGCTGCAGCGCCACAGACACTTCTGCGTCAACGTGCTTGCGCATGATCAGCAGAGCGTGGCGCAATCATTTTCCGGTTACGGGGGAAGAAGCGGCGTTCGCCGCTACGAGGGTGCCGCGTGGTCGGCGATCAGCACCGGCGCGCCGATGCTCGACGGCGCGCTGACGGCTCTCGATTGCGAATTGGACGAAGCCATCCCCATGCATTCCCACGCCATATTGATTGGAAGGGTGAGGGCGATCACGCTGCGGAGAGGGGCTGAGCCGCTTCTTTACTGGAACGGCGCATTTCGCCATCTCGCGGGCGTTGCCCCGGCCTCCTGAACCAAGACTGCCCGCAGCAATCCCGCTCCCCTGGTAACCCGTTCCATGGAAATTCGAAAGCGCTCGATCGATGTCAGTCAATGAATCCGCAAGGCCAGGGATCGTCCCTAATCCGCATATATCGGCCTTGCCGATTTACAATGCGGGCATGAATATCAGGCTTGCGCGTCAGTTGAGCGGCCATGACGACATCGCGGCACTCGCCAGCAATGAAAATCCGAACGGCTGCTCGCCGAAGGTGATGGAAGCAATGGCATCGTCGGCCTTCAACCCGTCGCGCTATTCGGATCCAGCCTGCACAGAACTGAGAAACGCCCTGTCACGCCTGCTTGACCTGCCGCCCGGCCAAATCGTCGTCGGCAATGGCTCGGAGGAGATGGTCGCCGCCATCTCCCGTGCCTTCCTCGTCCAGGGCTCATCGGCATTGACCGTGACGCCGAGCTTCGGCTTGCACGAGATCGAGCCGCTTGCGGCGGGAGCACGGGTCACCAAGGTGCCGATGACATCGGATATGGGCTTCGACATCCCGGCTCTGGAAGCGGCGCTTGCAACCGGCCCGGCGCTTTTCTTCCTTCCCTCTCCGTCGAACCCGGTCGGTGCGGCGCTGACCCGCGGCGAGCTTGACAGACTGGTGGCCGCCACGCGGCCGCAAACGCTCTTCGTGCTGGACGAAGCCTATTTCGAATATATGGAAGAAGGGCAGGCGGACGGGATGGCGCTGGTTCGCAGCGGCAATTTCCCTTCGATCGTGCTGCGAACCTTCTCTAAGGCCTATGGACTTGCAGGCCTCAGAGTGGGCTATGCGACCTGTTCCAACCCCGAGATCGCCCGTATCGTTGCCGCTGCAAAGCCGCCGTTCAACGTGAACGCTGCAGCCCAGGTCGCGGCAGTCGCCGCGCTTGCCGATCAACAATGGATGAAGCAATCCGTCGAGCGCACAAAAACCGAGCGAGCACGGTTGGCGCGAGGTCTGGACGAGCTCGGCGTCTTCACCGCGTCTTCCCAGACTAATTTTCTTTTCTTCCGGACCACCCTTCCGAGCGAGCATGCCGCCAAGGCGTTGCTCGCAGACGGGATCATCGTAAAGCCGTGGCGCGAGGCGGGCTACGAAAATTGGGTGCGCGTCACCATCGGGACGCCCAAGCAGAATGATCGCGTTCTCGCTTCGCTAAACCATATTCTCAATGGTGCATCGTGAATCAGTATCCGAAACTGAATTCGCCTCGAATTTCCTTGCCGAAATTGCGGCAGCCGTCGGCCACAGCCGGTTATTTGGCATTTTTTTGCCGTGGCTTCCAAGAGCCGTCCGAGGCCTAGGTGCCGACTTCGCGGCTTGCCTTCGTCATCACTAAGCTGTTTGCGAGAAGGCAGAATTCCTCGACGGACAGGGTCTCCGCCCGCCGGGCCGGATCGATGCCCGCCTTGACGAGCAGGCTCTCACCGCCGAGCGGTTTCAGGCTTTGACGCAGCATCTTGCGACGCTGGCCGAAGGCCGCCTGCGTCACCTTTTCCAGATTGCTGACAGCGCAGGGGATGGGGTTTTCGCGGGGTGTCAGATGGACGACCGTCGACGTTACCTTCGGTGGCGGCGTGAAGGCCTGCGGCGGCACGTCGAAGGCCATGCGTGCCTCCGTCCGCCAGCCGCAAAGCACGCCGAGGCGGCCATAATGGTCGTCGTCTTCGCAGGCGACGATCCGCTCGCCGACTTCCTTCTGAAACATCAGCGTCAGCGACTGCCAGAATGGCGGCCAGGCTTTCGGCAGCAGCCAGTTGACCAAAAGCTGCGTGCCGACATTGTAGGGCA